>JAYULE010000201.1:0-26037 GCA_043763845.1 Sphingobacteriales bacterium | reverse complement strand
AGGCCATTTACCTACAGTTCTAGGCCTCATGGTAATTCTAAAACAACAACTATTGGTAATTATGCCCATTTTTCTGAACCATTAGCACACCCATTTGGTGCAAATTTTAGAGAATTTGTTTCTATTTTAAGTTACAGTATTGATAAAATTGATTTTTTTGGTAAGCTTAATTATGGCATATATGGATCTGATATTAATGGAGAAAATTATGGGAAAGATATTTTTAAACCTTACAATACCGCAGTTGTACATCCTGGAAATACAGATGGTGCTGGACAACGAATTGCACAAGGCCTAAAAACAGATTTATTGTATTTAGACGGTAGGGTATCCTATCTCTTAAACCCTAAATATAATTTAAGGTTAGAGCTTGGCGCTGTAATAAGAAACGAAAGTAACGTTGAAACCAATAATCAAACTAAATGGTTAACCTTTGGTGTACGCAGCAGCTTTAGAAATTTATATTATGATTTTTAATTTGTAAGCTTGCCTTTATAAGTTAATGAATAATACACATTGCATTGTTTTATTGCTACCACATATTGATGGTAATAGAACTTCAATAGAGCGTTTTAAAAGTTTCATTTATGCTTTTAAACTTCATTACCAACATATTAAAATTATAAATTTTCAATTTCCACCTACAGCAAATTTATTTTTAGGTGTTGATGAGTCCGATTTAGACGACAAATCTATCTCAAATGTTTACAAAAACTATTTAATTACGATTAAGCCCAATTTAAATCACATTCAATCGGTATTTTTTAAATTAGCAAATGCCAAAAATCGTAAATACGTAAAACCATTAATATGGCTACATCAAATTGTTTATGGTAATGATATTTTTACACCAACAAATACCCAAAGTTTATTAGATAGTTTAAAAGGTTTACAAATTAAAAATGGATATATTATTGCCTGCGGCGGGCCATTTGGTATATGGGCAATTGCCGATAATTTAGCTAAAAAATTGAATTATAAACTTGTATTAGATTACCGCGACCCCTACACTTTTGGGTTTGCACCAATTGATGGATCGGTATTGGTACATAAACTTAAAAAAATTTTTAAACGCAACTATGAAATTAAATTGTTAGAAAGAGCAAATTTAATAACCACAGTTTCCACTAGTTTAAAAAACTTTTTCCCAAATAAAATACATACAAAAATTTTTGTTTTACCAAATGGAAGTAATATTAATGTTAATGAAGCTTTAATAAACCCAAGCCCTATAAATTTTAATATTGTTTATGCCGGCACATTGTATAATATACAGTTAAATAATCAAGTTTTTTTTGAGGCCCTTAAAATTTTTATTAGCGATAAAGATACTTCTAAAATTAACCTATTTTTTTTAGGGGCAAGCGGTAACTTAACGCTTAAAAAAATATTGAATAGGTATAATTTAACCGAAATTACTACTATTACACCACGCCAAACCAAAGTGCAAATGTTAAACTATATGTGTAATGCCAGTTGCTTTTTGCATTTAAAGTATGGTGCTAATTCAGGTATAATTACTTCAAAACAAGCCGAATATTTGGCATTTAAAAAAGCAATTTTATTGCCAGTTTCTGATTATGGTGATTTAGCCCAAAGTATTACAACCAACAAAGCTGGTAAGGCTTGTAACTCGGTAAATCAAACTTTGGCATTTTTAAATAGCCTTTGGTCAAAACATATAAATAAGGAAAGTTTAATAGTTGAACGACCAGCAAATACCATTGTTACACGAGAAACTGTTGCAAATAATTTCATTCAACTCATTACAAATACATAGCAATTTAACCAATGTATTATTAAGCTGTTAAAACCAATTTGCAAATTTCTAATACAAATTTATAATGCTTATATTTTTAGACGACATCATATTCTCTTTGCAAACTGTTGGCGGTATTTCGGTTTATTGGGCCGAATTTTTAAACCATATTAACCAATCGGATCTTGATGTTACACTTCTTAAACGAACTGATAACAAATGTATATTAAGTAACAAATTACGGTGGCATAAAAAAATTAGTTGGGAGTTAAAACTACCCATAAAAATCTCACGTATTTTACCTCTACTTAACATCTTACCTTCAAAAAGCATTTATCACTCTAGTTACTTTAGGGTTAGCTTGCAAAAAAATATTTGTAATATTGTTACTTTACACGATTTAGCCGGAGAAATGGGAATGATAACAGGCTGGCGGCGAAAGTTTAAAATTATTTTACAATCGGCAGCAATAAAAAAAGCCGATGGAATAATTTGCGTTTCACAAACTACGCTAAACAGTTTATTATCTTATTATCCAAATATTAACCCGCTTAAAACTGTGGTTATTTACCACGGCTGTTCCAACAGTTTTTTTTGTAATAAGAATAAAACTCCAACCCTTAAAAAGCAAATAATTTTTATTGGCGGTCGAAAAGATTACAAAAACTTTGATATATGTTTAGAAACTATAGCTCAATTGCCCGATTTTGAACTTTTAATAATTGGGGGCGATAACCTGCAATTAAACGAAATAGCTATTATTCAAAATAAAATAGGCAATAGATACTCTTACATAAAAGAGGTAAAAACCGAAGTGTTAAATCAAATTTACAATAATGCTTATTGCTTATTTTACCCAACTTACTACGAGGGTTTTGGTATGCCCGTTGTAGAGGCCATGAAAGCCGGTTGTGTTGTAATATCATGCGCCACAAATGCAATTGTTGAGGTTGCAGGCGATGCTGCAATACTAATTGAAGACCCCAAAAACACTAAAGCATTTGTGGAGGCTATTTTATCACTAAATGATTTAGAATTTAAAAATGCTTTAATTAACAAGGGTTTAGAAAGAGCGAAACGTTATAATTGGGATAATCATTTTAATCAAACTATTAATTTTTATAAAAATATGTACAAATTAAAATTTGGTTAACAATTATTTTTAACCAACTAAGCTATTTGTAACCCTTGGGCTAACTAACAATTTTACTGCGTCTTGTATTGCTTTCGTATCGTACCCACACTCTGCCCATAATTCGCTTTGTTCGCCATGTTCAATTACTAAATCGGGAATGCCCAATCTTTTAACTTGTGCTTTGTAATTATTATCGGCCATAAACTCTACAATTGCAGATCCTATACCTCCTTGTAAACAACCATCTTCTACAGTTATTACAACTTTAAATTTTTTGAAAACTTGGTGTAATAGCTTTTCGTCTAATGGTTTTGCAAAACGCATGTCGTAATGTGCGGGGTGATACCCTTCGGTGTTTAAATCTTTGCAGGCATTTACTACTTCATTTCCAATATGCCCTAACGATAGTATGGCTATATCTTCACCATCACATATTTTGCGAGCTGTACCAATTTCAATAGTTTTAAATTCACGCCTCCAATCGGTTAAAACGCCATTTCCGCGTGGGTAACGAATAGAAAAAGGTCCTGGTAAAGGCTCTAATTGTGCTGTGTACATCAAATTTCTTAATTCCTCTTCGTTCATCGGAGCCGAAACTATCATATTAGGTATGCATCTAAAAAATGCAATATCGTAAGCTCCATGGTGAGTTGGGCCATCGGCACCTGCCATACCAGCCCTGTCTAAACAAAATATTACAGGTAGTTTTTGCAGCGCAACATCATGTATTACTTGGTCGTACGCCCTTTGCATAAAGGTAGAGTAAATATTACAAAAAGGTATCATACCTTGCGTTGCTAACCCAGCCGAGAAGGTTACCGCATGCTGTTCTGCAATTCCAACATCAAATGCTCGATGCGGCATTGCTTTCATCATAATATTTAACGAACAGCCTGAGGGCATAGCTGGTGTAATACCTACTATTTTCTCGTTTCTTTCTGCAAGTTCAACTATTGTATGCCCAAAAACATCTTGATATTTTGGAGGTTGTAATTTAGTTGAAACAGTTTTTTTAATTTCACCTGTAATTTTATCAAATAATCCTGGAGCATGCCATTTAGTTTGATCCTTCTCGGCCAATGCGTATCCTTTGCCTTTTACTGTAACACAATGTAATAATTTAGGCCCTGGTATATGCTTTAAGTCGTTAATAACTTTTACTAAATGCTCAACATCATGACCATCAATAGGCCCAAAATATCTAAATTTTAACGATTCAAATAAATTACTTTTTTTTAGGATGGTACCTTTAATACTTTTCTCTATTTGTTTTACCATTTCGTGAGCGTTTGGCCCAAGTTCAGAAATTTTGCTTAATACCGCAGAAACATCATCTCGGAAACGATTGTAAGATTTACTAGTGGTAATATTAGTTAAGTATTCTTTCAATGCGCCAACATTAGGGTCTATAGACATGCAATTGTCGTTCAAAATTACCAGAAGGTTAGAGTTCTCGATACCCGCATGGTTCATTGCTTCAAATGCTAAACCGGCAGTCATTGCGCCATCGCCAATCACAGCAACATGTTGTTTATTTTTTTCGCCTTTAAGTTGGGATGCAACAGCCATACCTAAAGCCGCTGAAATAGAAGTAGATGAATGGCCAACACCAAAAGTATCGTATTCGCTTTCGCTTCTTTTTGGAAAACCGCTTATTCCTTTGTAAAGCCGGTTGGTATGAAACTGGGCTCGTCGACCGGTTAAAATCTTGTGCCCATAAGCTTGGTGTCCTACATCCCAAATTAATTGGTCGTAGGGAGTATTTAATATATAATGCAATGCCACCGAAAGTTCAATCACTCCCAAGCTTGCACCAAAATGACCTCCGTTTACCGATACAATATCAATAATGTATTGTCGCAAATCCTCGCAAACAGCCTTTAATTCTTCTGGTTTAAATTTTTTTAAATCGGAAGGGAATATTATTTCTGACAATAATTTACCTGCTTGTACTTCCATTAATTGTGCATTTTATAAATTTGCAATGTAAATAATTCTTATTCATTGTAAAAATACAATTAATTAATTGCTTTGTTTTTGTATAATGGGATGACATTTATAAATTAAAAACTAAGTTGTTGTTTTTTAACAGATAAATTGTGAAATATTTTTTTGTATTTAAGTGCAAAATTATTTTAAATAGCACATAAAATACTACTAAATTTAAGCATTCATTAATGTCTCAATTTCATCTATTTCAATAGGTATATTAGCCATAAGGTCTAACGGGCCATCTTCAGTTATCAGTATATTGTTTTCTAATCTTATACCTAAATTCTCTTCAAAAATATAAATACCCGGTTCACAAGTTAAAATGTTACCTATGGCAAAAGGTTGATAGCGGCTAGCTAAATCGTGTACATCTAAACCTAAGTGATGTGAAACGCCATGCATAAAATATTTTTTATAAGCTGGCTTTTTGGGGTCTTGCTTCTCTACATCATGTTTGGTTAGTAAATTTAGGCTTATTAATTCATCTGTCATTATTTTACCTACTTCTTCTTGATACTCCAACCACACAGTACCCGCAACTAACATTTTTTTTGCTTCCTTCATTACATTTAATACGGAATTGTAAACGTTTTTTTGTCGTTTAGTAAATTTACCGTTTACCGGGATACTTCTGCTTAAATCAGCATTATAGTTTGCATATTCGGCACCAAAATCCATTAATATAACATCGCCATCTTTACAAATTTGGCTGTTATCGTTATAATGCAAAATGCAAGCATTTTTGCCCGAAGCAATAATTGGCGAGTATGCATGCCCTGTAGCTCGTTGTTTTATAAACTCATAAATTATTTCTGCTTCAATTTGATATTCGGTAACATTTGGTTTTACAAATTTTAAAACCTTATTAAAAGCATCTTTGGTAATATTGCAAGCAGTTGTAATTAATTCAACCTCGGTTTCTGATTTTATTGCCCGCAACTGTTTAAAAATAGGAGCCGCCCTTAAAAAAGTATGTAATGGGTATTTTTGTTTAATGTTTTGTATAAATTTTGCATTTCCATCAATTAAATTATGTTGATTTCTTTCATTCTCATTTGTATTTAAATAAATATTTTGGGCATAAAAAACCAAAGTAGCTAAAATATTATCAAAATCGGATACCCATAACACAGTTTTGATACCCGATTGTAATTGAGCTTCTTCGAGAGTTAATTTATTGCCTTCCCATAATGCAATTTGGGCACTAGTGTACTTAATAAACAGCACTTCACAGTACATTTTAGTATCAAAATCAGGAAAAAGCAATAAAATTGTATCTGCTTGGTCAATGCCAGTTAAATAAAATATATCAGCGTTTTGTTTAAAATTAAAGGTTTGATCGCCGCTTTTTAAAAATTCGAAATTCGAATTAAGTATACATAAAGAATTGTATTTTAGTTGTTTGACAAATTTATCTCTATTGTTTATAAAAAATTCACGGTTAATTTTTTTATATTTCATATTTTAATTTTTAATAAATATAATAAAATGAATAAAAAAATTACATATTTGAAAAATTATTTTTGGAATGAAGTTTGTTTTATTTGTAAAAATCAAACTTATAAGTTATTTTTACGAAAAATTTAACGCAATTAGAAATTTTAACCCTTAAAAAAAAAATTATGAATTACTCTACATTAAAGAAAACAGTTGCCTTATCGTTGGTTACTGCTTTTGCTATTGCAGCAAATGCACAAGACTCCACGATGACTTCAACTACAACAACACAAACCGAAACAATGGCAGTGCCAACCACTACATCTGCTAAAACTTTTGGTGGAAGAAAACAATTTAGAACCATGACTATAGGTGTATTTGGTGGCGCAGCTTCACCAGGTGTATTAATTGGTGGCAGAAATGATTTGGGTGCAAACCAAAAATTGAGTGATGTGTCTTTTGGTTTATACTATGGTATTAACCTTAGAAAGCAATTGTCAAACACTTTTGGTATTCAAGCCAATATAGCTAGAGGCGAGGTTCAAGCTTATAACAAGAAACAAGCTTTTAAATCATCATGGATACCAGGGGTACCTTTGAGTACTGCAGTAACCGAGGTTGCTTATGATGTTAACTTGAGTGGTGTATTAAATGTTTTCACTTTCGATTTTATTAAAAGAACAAACGCCGCCAAATTTTATGTATCTGCTGGTTATGGTTACATGGCTTATAGCCCTTCACTTTATAATACTTACAATAAAGGAGATGGTACACCTGTTGTTGATTTTAAAGGTAAATATGGGAAAGATAAAGACAATGAATACATAAAATCTTTTTATGTTCCCGTGGGTTTAGGTTTTAAATTTAGATTATCAGAAATTGTTAGTTTAGATTTAGGATACGATATGAAATTTATTGATGCTGATAATTTTGATGGTTATTATGCAAAAGAAAACTTAGATAAATTTTCTGTATTTCGTGGTGGTTTAGAGTTTGTTTTAGGTAATAAAACCAAACCAGATTTAAATTATGTTAATCCAATTGCAATGATGTACGATGAGTTAAAAGATCCTGCATTACGCCAAGAAGTTGAAGCTTTAAAAGGTCGTGTTACAAATGTTGAGCAATCGGTAACAGATTTGAAAAAAGATACTGATGGCGATGGTGTTGCCGATCAATTTGATAAAGACAACAACACACCAGCTGGTGCAGCTGTTGATGCTGCTGGCCGTTTGTTAGATACAGATGGAGATGGTATTCCTGATTACAAAGATACTTGCCCTACAGAAAAAGGAACAACTGAATTAAATGGATGTCCTTCAGCTTCAGGTACCGAATCTGCAGGTGGTGTAGCTACTTCAAAAGACAATATACAATTTGAGTTTAACTCAAGTGTACTTAAAACAGAATCGTATGCTACTTTAGACAGAATGGTTTCAATGCTTAGTGCATCAAAATCCGCTAAATTGGGTCTAGCTGGTCATGCATCAATTGAAGGTACTTCAGAGTATAACCAACAACTATCAATTGATAGAGCAAATGCCGTTAAAACTTATTTAGTTAATGCAGGTGTTGAGTCTAAGAAAATATCTGTTAGAGGATATGGCGAAACTCGCCCTATTGCTTCAAACGATACCGAAGAAGGTCGTATGCTTAACCGTCGTGTAGAGTTTAAAAAATAATTTTAAAATTAAACTTTTAAAAAAAGAGTCTCGATTTTTCGAGGCTCTTTTTTTATTTATACCTTTATTGATATGTATTTTTTTAGAAAGAATGATCCAAACAGGCCAACTAATTTTAATCTTAAAGTTATGCATTGGATAAACCGCATTGCTATTTTAATGTTTTTAGGCGGTATTATTTGGAAACTTATAGATTGGTTTATACTTAAAAAGTAACAAGTGAAAAAAATAATTTTAACCTCAAATTCGGCACAGCCCATTGGCCCATACAGTCAAGCGGTATTGGCAGGTAATACTTTGTATGTTTCGGGGCAAATTGCTATAAACCCTAACAATGGTAATTTAGTTGTACAAAACATTGAAGCCGAAACCGTACAAGTAATGCAAAACTTAAAAGCAGTATTGCAAGCTGCCAATATGGATTGCGAACATGTAGTAAAAACAACCATTTTTTTAAACAATATGGATGATTTTGCAAAAGTAAACCAAGTATATGGTACTTTTTTTATTGCCAATTATCCCGCTCGCGAAACTGTTGCCGTAAAAACTTTGCCTAAAAATGTAAACGTCGAAATATCGGCTATAGCCATAAAATAAATTTGAAATCGCAAAAACCTACACATCTTATTGCCATATTATCGGCAGGCGTATTGTGGGGCTTTATGGTATTTCCATTGCGGGCGTTAAAAGCTTACTCGGCTTTCCAAATACTTACTTGGCGTATAATTATTGCTTTTGTTATGGTATGGGCAATTGCTGTACTATTTAAGAGACCAATTTTAAGAAATAATTTTTTGGTATTAAAAGCACTAAACCAAAATAACCGCAATAAAACTTTGCTACTTATTTTGGTTTCGGGTATTTTAATTACACTTAATTGGCTGGCATTTATTTACGTAATTAATCACATAAGTTTAAAAGCAGGTGCATTTGCCTATTTGCTTTGCCCACTAATAACCGCTTTGGGAGGCAGTGTATTGTTAAAAGAACGCTTAACAAATGTAAAATATACGGCCTTGGGCTTCGCATTTTTAAGCATTGTTGGTTTAGCAACAGGTTCGCTAATAGAAATTTTGTGGTCGTTTTTTATAGCATTATCCTATGCGCTTTTTTTAATAATACAAAAAGTTATAAAGCAGGTTGATAAGTTAATAATGTTGGGTTTGCAGTTATTAATTGCCTTATTTTTATTACTTCCATTTAGTATTTTTAATCCAGAACTTGTACCCACAGCCATTCATTTTTGGACAAATGTTTCAATAGTATCGTTTTTTTTTACAATTGTGCCTTTACTTTTAAGTTTATATGCTTTGGCCGGCTTGCCATCATCAACTATTGGTATTGCCATTTATATTAATCCGATTGTATCTTTCACTATTGCCACATGGTATTATAATGAACAAATTACCCCCCAACAACTATTTTTCTATGGGGTATTATTTTTAGCCGTTTTATTGTTTAATAGAGATATTTTGTTGGATGTTTTTAAAACTAAAAGAAACTCTCAACCCAAACTTGTTTAATTTTGGAAATACCGTTTTTAAAAACTCCCATCGAATTTTTAAAAGGCGTTGGCCCACAGCGAGCCGATGTACTTAAAAAAGAAATGGGTATTTTTGTTTATCACGATTTGTTGCGCCACTACCCATTTAGATATATTGATAAAACCAAATTTTACAAAATAAACGAAATAGATGCCGATTTGCCACTTATTCAAATTATTGTACGTTTAAAATCATTTGAAGTATTAGGCGAAAAAGGCACCAGACGTTTGGTTGCCCAGGCTGTTGATGATACAGGTAATATTGAATTGGTTTGGTTTCAATCTATTAAATGGATTGAAAAAAAACTGCAAGCTAATAGTTTGTATGTAATTTTTGGAAAGGTTACTTTTTTTAATGGTAAAAAGCAAATTACCCACCCCGAGTTAGAGCTTTACCAAACTAGCAATCCCAATTATGGAAACCTAACTTTACAACCCGTTTATTCATCAACCGAAAAACTTAAACTATTTGGCTTAGATACCAAAGGGCTTCAAAAAATTATTGCTACACTTTTAACCCAAAGTTTACCACATATAAAAAATGTTTTGCCCGATTATATTTGTAGCCAATACCATTTATACAACCCTGTGGATGCGCTACAAAATATACACTTCCCTACAAACTCCGATACTTTAAAATTTGCTACCAACACCTTAAAATTTGAAGAGTTGTTTTTTATTCAGCTTAAGCTTTTACGTACAAAACTGCTACGCACACAAAAATTTAAAGGTAATGTATTTACTACAGTTGGCAATAAATTTACTAACTTTTACCATAATTTATTGCCTTTTAACTTAACAAATGCACAAAAACGGGTAATTAAAGAAATAAGGTTAGATACACAAAAAGGCATACAGATGAACCGTTTAGTGCAGGGCGATGTTGGCTCGGGCAAAACAGTAGTAGCCCTAATGGTTATGCTTTTGGCTATTGATAATGGTTACCAAACTTGCCTTATGGCACCCACCGAAATTTTGGCAACCCAACATTACCATTCGTTAAAAGCATTATTGAAAAACGATTTTGTAAATATTGCCTTGCTTACAGGCTCCACAAAAAAAAAAGACCGGCGTATTTTACATGAACAATTGCTTGATGGACAACTAAATATTTTAATAGGTACACATGCTTTAATTGAAGACCCCGTTGTTTTTAAGAATCTAGGTTTAGCAGTTATTGACGAACAACATCGTTTTGGAGTAGAACAAAGAGCAAAACTTTGGCGTAAAAACACCATTCCGCCACATGTTTTGGTAATGACAGCAACGCCTATACCTCGTACGCTGGCAATGACACTTTATGGCGATTTAGATGTTTCGGTAATTGATGAATTGCCAGCGGGTCGCAAACCTATTGAAACTTTACACCTTTACGAAAGTCAGCGTTTGCGTATGTTTGGTATAATGCGGCAAGAAATTGCCAAAGGCAGGCAAGTGTATATAGTTTATCCGCTGATAAAAGAAAGTGCAACATTAGATTTAAAAAATCTGTTAGATGGCTGCGAAGTTATTGCTGCCGAGTTTCCTTTACCACAATATAAAATTAGTGTGGTACATGGGCAAATGAAAGCCAAAGATAAAGAGTTTGAAATGCAGCGTTTTGTAAAAGGAGAAACGCAAATTATGGTAGCCACAACCGTTATAGAAGTTGGTGTAAATGTACCCAACGCAACTGTAATGGTTATTGAAAATGCAGAGCGGTTTGGCCTATCGCAATTGCACCAGCTGCGGGGGAGGGTTGGCCGTGGTGCCGATTATTCGTTTTGTATCTTAATGTCGTCTCAAAAATTAAGTAAAAATGGCCGTACCCGTTTACAAACTATGGTGCGCACACAAGATGGTTTTGAAATATCGGAAATAGATTTGCAACTGCGTGGCCCTGGCAATATTGAAGGGAAAGAACAAAGCGGGGTTTTAGACCTTAAAATTGCTAATTTAGCCGAAGACCAAACTATTTTATTAGAAGCCCGTAAAACTGTAATACAACTTTTTGAGGAAGACCCCGATTTGCAAGCACCCAAAAACGAATTGATAAAAGCCTACTTTACCCAAACCAAAACAGGCATAACCTTAGATAAAATATCATAATAACAAAAATTAATGATTACAAAAAAACCTTATATTGCGTTAAGCTACCCCGAGTTTCGATTTTTTTTATCAATGCGATTTTTTTTAACCCTGGCCTACCAAGTACAAGCAGTTATAATTGGGTGGTACGTTTACAGCATTACAAAAAACCCACTTTCGTTAGGTTTAATTGGCCTTGCCGAAGCCTTACCTGCCATAGGCATAGCACTATACAGTGGCTACATTGCCGACAAAGCAGATAGAGCACTTTTACTACGTTGGGTTTTAGCGGTTATGTTTGTTGCATCGGCACTGTTGTATTTTATTACATTGCCACAAATTGCAACGCAATTAGGTACGCAAAAATTAGTGTTATTAATTTATGTAATTATATTTATTATTGGGTTAGCCCGAGGATTTTATGCACCTGCTGCTTTTTCGTTAATGAGCATGATTATAAAAAGAGAACATTACGCCAACTCATCAACTTGGAACAGTTCTATTTGGCAAACAGCATCAATTATTGGCCCGGCTTTAGGTGGTTTAATGTATGGTTTTGCAGGCTTAAACCATTCGTTTATATTGGTTTTAGTTTTTATGTTGCTTAGTTTAAGTTGTATTTTTTTTATTAAAAGGCGGCCACCAGTTTTTGTACCTACAACCAATATTTTTGAAAGCCTTAGCGAAGGATTAAAATTTGTATTTAAAAATAAAATTATTGTGGGTGCGCTAAGCCTGGATTTGTTTTCGGTATTTTTTGGTGGCGCCGTAGCATTAATACCTGTTGTTGCCCGCGAAATTTTAAATGTTGGTGCCCAAGAATTTGGTTTTATGCGAGCTGCACCAGCTATTGGGGCTGTAGTTACCATGTTTGCCATGACAAGGTTTTCGCCAATGAACAAACCTTGGCGCAACTTATTAATTGCCATTACAGGTTTTGGAATATGTATTATTGGTTTTGGTTTATCTAAAAGTTACTACCTTTCTATTGCATTTTTAGTTTTAGAAGGTGGGTTTGATAGTGTGAGTGTAATTATTCGCTCAACCTTATTACAAATGCTTACGCCCGATGAAATGCGGGGGCGAGTTTCGGCTGTAAACTCCATGTTTATAGGTTCATCAAATGAGATTGGTCAGTTCGAGTCGGGATTAACCGCTCGTTTAATGGGTACTGTACCCGCCATAGTTTTTGGCGGTTGTGTAACGCTAAGTGTGGTGGGAATTACATGGTTTAAAACCAAGGCTTTTG
The DNA here is from genome assembly GCA_043763845.1 of Sphingobacteriales bacterium. GTDB lineage: Bacteria > Bacteroidota > Bacteroidia > Sphingobacteriales > Sphingobacteriaceae > Pseudopedobacter. The sequence goes on along the minus strand of JAYULE010000201.1, from coordinate 13,173 downwards.
TGCATAAAAGTTTAGATGAGTTGGCCAGGAGGTAATAGTGTAGCGAAAGATTTTAATAATACATAAAATCCAACAATTCTTAAATTCTCCTTATTTTTACCCCATGACAATTGCACAATTATACCAAATCTACCTTAAACACCCACAAATTTGTACCGATACCCGTAAAATTACTAACGGGTGTATGTTTTTTGCCCTTAAAGGCGATAATTTTAATGGCAACACCTTTGCCCAACAAGCAATTGCAATGGGGGCTAGTTACGCGGTTATTGATGAAGCAGTTTTTAACGAAAGTGAATTATGTATTTTGGTTGATAATGTACTAATCACTTTGCAACAATTGGCCACCTACCACCGCCAGCAACTAAACATCCCAGTAATTGGTTTAACAGGCTCGAATGGAAAAACCACTACCAAAGAGTTAATTAATGCAGTTTTATCACAAAAATTTAAAACATCGGCAACGGTAGGTAATTTAAATAACCATATTGGTGTACCCTTAACGCTATTAGCTTTAAAGCCAGAAACCCAAGTTGCCATTATAGAAATGGGAGCAAATCATCAAAAGGAAATCGAGTTATTAAGTAATATTTGCCAACCAAATTTTGGCTTAATTACCAATGTAGGCAAAGCGCATTTAGAAGGTTTTGGTGGATTTGAAGGAGTTAAAAAAGGCAAAGGAGAATTATATACTTTTTTAGAAAACACAAAGGCAACCCTATTTATAAACCAAGATAACGCACATTTATTAGAAATGATGGGCGATAAAAAGTTTAAACAAACCATAACCTATGGCACCAACCCCAATAATTTTTTATACGGAACGTTAATTGAGAATAATCCGTTTTTAGGTATCAAATGGCAAAGAGGCGGAATTGTATCTGAGGTAAAATCGCATTTAACGGGTTCCTATAATTTCGAAAACATTTTGGTAGCTATTGCCATAGGATTAAAATTTGGCCTAACTGTCGATGAAATAAACGATGGAATTGAAGGATACAACCCACAAAATAACCGATCGCAAATTTCTAAAACAGCAAAAAATACAATTATTTGCGATTATTACAACGCCAACCCTACCAGCATGTTAGCAGCTATAAAAAATTTAAGCGAGCTAAAGGCCGATAATAAAGTTTTGATTTTAGGTGATATGTTTGAGCTTGGTAATGATGCCGAAATAGAACATCAAACTATTGTTTTAGAAGCCCTGCAACATAATTTTAGCCAAATATTTTTTATTGGAGAACTGTTTTGTAAAATTTCACAATCGGCGAAAGCTAAATTTTTTGCAAATACTTTAGAGGCCTTAAATTATTTAAAAGAACAACCTTTGCAAAATGCTTTAGTACTGTTAAAAGGCAGTAGAGGAATGAAATTGGAAAGTTTGTTGGATAGTTTGTAGATGTTTTAAGTGATTTATTTATTAATCTACTTTTGATAGTTAATTGTAATATAATTTGCTGTTTATCAAACTAATATACAGCTTAAGTGCGTTAACGATTGCGGCGGCCTGCCTGCCGGTAGGCAGGCATCCCTTTTTTACGCCGAAACTCCCCCTTCGGGGGGCGGGGGGATAAATAAACTAAAAAAGATATAGCGAAAAGCGTGTTACCTTGCCTACCGGCAGGCAGGAAACGCCCCAATCATTACAAAAACAGTATTTATTAATCGAACTCAAGTTTTTAGGAATTTTTTAAATGCGTTAGCCCTGGTGGTAAGGTGCGTGTTATTTTATTTAGAAAAAAATAGTTTATTAAAACCATTCCACCCAAAAACTAAACCCCAGTTTGTAGCCACGTGTACACCAATTTAGCCACCTTTGCCGATGCGCCAGGCTTGCCCATTTTTTGTGCTAAATCATTATAATCTACTAGCAATTGACTTTTCTTTGGTTCATTTAAAATGTCGTTTAATTTGTTTATAAGCATTTCACTATTGCAATCTTCCTGCAAAAGCTCTTTAACAATACCTTTATCCATAATTAAGTTTACCAAACTAATAAACTTAATATCAACCAAAAACCGAGCTATTGCAATAGAAATTTTACTGCCTTTATACAACACTACTTGAGGTATTTTAAAAAGTGCGGTTTCTAAAGTTGCAGTGCCCGATGTTACTATGGCAGCCTCGGCATTTATTAGTAAATCGTAAGTTTGCTCAAAAACTATGGGAATATTTTTATTTGTAGTATAAGGTAAATAAAATTGGGTTGTAAACGATGGTGCGCCAGCTATTACAAATTGGTAATTGCTAAAACTATCAACTACCGATAGCATTACTGGTAATATATACGCTATTTCTTGTTTACGACTGCCTGGTAAAAGGGCAATTATTTTTTTATTGCTTAGATTATTTTCAGTTTTAAAGTTTGGGTTTGGGTTAAAATTTTCAATAGCATCTAACAAGGGGTTTCCTACATACTCTACCTGCATGCCCCATTTTTTATAAAATTCTACCTCGAAAGGTAAAATGCAAAACATTTTATCAACATCGCGTTTAATTTTTAAGACTCTTTTTTGGTTCCAGGCCCAAACCTTAGGCGAAATGTAGTAGCAAACTTTTATTCCCTGCTTTTTTGCAAACGATGCAATTTTTAAATTAAAACCCGGGAAATCTATTAAAACTAATACATCGGGTTGGTAGGCCAAAATATCTGCTTTGCAAAACTTAATATTTCTTAATATGGTTTTAAGGTTTAAAGCCACCTCTAAAAATCCCATAAATGCCATATCGGCATAATGCTTAATCAATATACCACCTTCGGCTTGCATTAAATCTCCACCAAAAAACCTAAAATGGGCATTGATATCAATGTTTTTTAGGGTTTTAATTAAATTGGCTCCGTGTAAGTCGCCCGATGCTTCGCCAGCAACCAAGTAATATTTCAAGCCTGGTTAACTTTATAATAAAAAAACAATAAAGCACAAACAAAAGTAGCCGATATTATACCACGGGCGGCGGCTTCCATTTCCTTTTTGTAAGCCAATTTTAGTAATAATAAATTTAAAGCTACACAACCTATGTACAGCAAATCGGCTTTGCCTAAATAGTTTAAATTTCTTTTTAAAAACTCTACAATTAAAAAACCCAAACCGGGTGTAACCAAACCTAAACCAAGGCCTAGCCAAACGCTATCTTTCTTAAACATTAAAATTCCATTGGTTTAATGTGTTAATTGCGTGGTGCGCCGTCATATCAAATTGTACAGGCACAACCGATGCATAATGGTTATTTAAAGCCCAAACATCGCAATCTTCGCCATTATCGTTTAACTGAAAAACACCTGTTAACCAGTAATAGTTACGCTTGTATGGGTCTTGGCGTTCGTCAAAATCCTCGGCCCATTTGGCATTCGCCTGTCGGCAAATTTTAATTCCTTTTATGGGTTGAGTGTTGTTGGGGAAATTTACGTTTAGCAAAACACCAGCGGGCAAACTATTTTGTAAAATTTGTAAACATATTGCTTTTATAAATGGCTTGCAAGCTTCAAAATCGGCATCCCAAGTATAATCGTCCATACTAAAACCTACCGATGGTATGCTTTCTATACAACCTTCTACCGCTGCCGACATGGTGCCAGAATAAATCACATTTATAGAATTATTTAAGCCGTGGTTTATGCCCGATACACATAAATCGGGTTTTTTACCTTTAAAAATTTTGTTTACAGCTAGCTTTACACAATCAACCGGAGTGCCACTGCTTTTATACATTTCCACTCCTTCGTAAAGGTGCACTTTATCTAATCGTAGTGGTTTGCCAATGGTAATTGCGTGGCCCATACCCGATTGTGGGCTATCGGGCGCAACCACCGTTACATTGCCAATTTCCTGCATTACCTCAATTAAGGCTTTTATACCTGGTGCGGTAATACCATCATCGTTTACCACTAAAATGGTAGGTTTATTGTTTTTCATTTATTAATTTTTTATGAGATGCTTTTTTTATGGTTCAAAAATACAAAAAAGCTGGTTTTAAAAGCCTAACAAAAAAGATTGAAACTTAATTTTCTTAGTTACATTAATAAGTTTAGTAACAAGACAAAAATTATGTACGATTTTTGTCATTTAAAAAGTGAAATTTTTAAAATAGAACTATGTGAAACAAGAAGTTAACTCGAATCTATTTACGAAATTAAATACCAAAAAATATATTTAGTTGCGTTAAAATGAAAATGTTATTACTTTTAAAAAAATCGTTTAAATTAATGAAACCGCTAACTATATTTTACATCTTAGTTTTTTACGTTATTGCTCAATTGCTTTGGTGGGCCGCCATAATGGTACGGCTAGAACCTATGCGTAGAGGTATGGTGTTTGGCGAAGGTTTTGTGTTTATATCGTTAATGGGTTTTGGTGCTTATAAATTACACCGAGCCATCAACAAAGAAAAAAAGATAAACGCTCAACAAAAAAACTTTTTGTTAAGCGTAACCCACGAGTTAAAATCGCCTTTGGCTTCTATAAAATTATACTTACAAACCATTTTAAAACGAGATTTAGGTAAAGCACAACAGCAAAGTTTTATTAGCAAATCGTTATTAGATATAGAGCGTTTGGCTGATTTGGTAGAAAATATGTTGCTTGCTACGCGTATAGAAAATAAATCGTACAGTTTCCCGAAAGAAAATTTTAATCTATCAAGTTTGGTCGACAAAATTATAGCCCGTTTACAAATTCATGTTTGCAATACTGATGCTTTACTTACCGATATTTTGCCAAATATTTCTGTTAAAGGTGATGATTTTGCTTTGGCATCAGTAATTACTAATCTGGTAGAAAACGCAGTTAAATATTCGCCAAGCTGTATGCCTATACACGTAAGTTTAAAACGAAACCCACAAGGTAAAGCAGTTTTTAGCGTTGCGGATTTAGGAATTGGCATTACCGACGATGAAAAACCAAAAATATTTGATAAATTTTATAGAGTTGGCAATGAGGATACCCGAAAAACAAAAGGCACTGGCTTAGGGTTATTTATAGTAAAACAGGTTTTAGACCATCACCAAGCCACTATAAAAGTTAAAAATAATTTACCTAGTGGTACTATATTTGAAGTTAGTTTTAATTAAATTTAGAATTTCATAAAAATGTATTTTTCTAGTTATAATAATCCTAATATTAAAGAAATTAATCCCGCTTTACTTTGGGAGTACAATCTTGTAAATTTTGATTACCAGGCAATGCGTAAACAAGTGGTGCAGCGGGTAATTGAAAGAGGTTGGCCCGATGATTTTCAAGCGATTTTTAATTTATATGGTATGGATAATGTTGTTGAAACCATAAAAGAAATAAAATATTTGAACAAAAAGGATATGAATTTTGTGCACATTGTGTTTCAAATTCCACTAAAACAATTGAGATGTTACAGAGAATCGCAGTTAAAGGTACAACACTGGAATTGCTAATTAAGCTTATGAATGACAGCTTATTAAATGATTTTGTTTTAGTAGGTGGGACTGCTTTAGCCTTACAAATTGCCCACAGAGATAGCGTTGACTTAGATTTATTTTGCAAAGAGTCCTTTAATGCAGCAAGTCTTCTAACTGATTTAGAAAATAAATATAACTTTAAACAAAACTATATTAACAACAATACCTTAAAAGGTGAAATTGACAGTGTTAAGGTAGATTTTATAACTCACAATTACCCCGATATAGAAAATAATTTATTTGTAGAAGGGGTGAGAATGGCCGCTTTGTCCGATATTGCAGCTATGAAACTTAATGCCATTATGAGCAACGGCACACGATTAAAAGATTTTATAGATATAGCATATTTATCTTCATTGCTTTCGCTGAATAATATGCACCAGTCTTATCAAGAAAAGTACGCCAACTCAAACCCTTTAATGGTTCCAAAAGCCCTTACCTATTTTGAGGATATTGATTTTAACGAACCCATAAATTTGATGGTAGGTAAATTAAAATGGCAAGTAATAGAAAAAAGATTGTTAGCAATGGTTAACAATCCATCAAAAATATTTACACCTTTAACAATGTAAAAAAAGTATATTTAAAAATGTAAATTCACTTGTAAAACATTGTAAAACAATAAAGAATATCTTTAAAAATCCAATTAATACTATTTTAAATTTTTGTTTACTAGTTTGTATATTTGTTTAAATAAAACCATAATATGTATGTAACCACTCTTTTTCCGACAGAAAAAAATCACACTTTAAAAATTCCTAAAGAGTTTTACGATAAAGAAATTATTGTTACTGCCCAAGCTGTTGCTAAAAATGATAATGAAGAAAATGGTGCAGAATTAACCGAAATTGAAAAATTATTTGGTAAATACCGCAAAATAAATTTAACCAATTTTAAATTTGACAGAAACGAAGCCAACAATTTTGATAACTAAAGTTTTTGTTGACTCAAATATATTGCTGTATTTGCTGGATACTGATTTGCGAAAATCGCGTATTGCAAAAGAAATAATAGCAAAAAAACCATTAATAAATTCTCAAGTTTTGGTAGAAGTTATAAATGTTTGTAAGCGAAAATTTGGATATACAAAATTAGAATGTTTAAACCTGTGGGATGATTTGCATCAAACCTGTATAATTGTGCCAATTGATGTTAACACCACAAAAATTTGCAGACCGTTAATAGAAAAATACAATTTTCAACTATTTGATGCAATCATTGTTTCTGCGGCTTTACAATACAATTGCACTATTCTATATTCCGAAGATATGCACAACAATTTACTTGTTAATGATACTCTTAAAATTGTAAATCCTTTTATAAATACTTAACGCAATACCTAAATAAATAAATATTAAACTTTACCCATTAAACTCAAATCAATGTCTATAAAACAACGCATACTATTAATGGAAGATGAGGATCATCTTTTAGAAGCCATAAAATTAAACCTAGAGCTTGAGGGCTTTTTTGTAAGAGCCGTAACCGATGGTAAAAAAGCGCTAAAGGTTTACAAAGAAGAAAAATTTGATCTAATTATTTTAGATGTTATGGTACCCGAGATAGACGGTTTTCAGGTTGCCGAAACCATTCGTTTAGAAAATAGCGATGTGCCCATTATGTTTTTAACAGCTAAAAACACATCCGAAGATAGGGTTACTGGCCTTAAAAAAGGTGCCGACGATTACCTAACAAAACCCTTTAATTTAGAAGAGCTAATTTTAAGAGTTAACAATCTTATAAAACGCAGCAAAAAAGGCGACGAACTTAAAGAGTTTAACTCCTTTAAAATTGGCGATAAAACCATTTACTTTAACTCTTTCGAAGTAAAAAATGCTGATAACAGCATAACTGCACTAACTAAAAAAGAAACTATGCTGTTAAAATTGTTAATTGAGCGTAAAAACGAAGCAGTATCTAGAGAGCAGATTTTAGAAACGGTTTGGAATTATGATGTTTACCCATCAACCCGTACCATTGATAATTTTATACTTACGTTTAGAAAATACTTTGAACCCGATCAAAAAAACCCCATCTATTTCCACTCTATACGTGGTGTAGGTTATAAATTTACTGAGTAGGTTTAGGAATTTTTGTTAATTAATATTGTTTTAATTTTTATTGTGGTTTTTTTGAATTCGAAAACTTGTTTCAAATTTTTACTTTTCAATTTTGAATTTAAAATATGTTAACCAACACAGCCCGTATTTTTGTATCGCTATTGCTTATTTTAGCAGCAACTTTTGCCGCCTATTACCAAGTTTACACCATTGCAGCTTTCGGTATTTTATTAACCGGAATGGTTGTTTTTGGCTATTTTAAAGAAGGAACTGTTATTTTGGCTGCCAAACAATTTAAACATAAAAACTACGAAAATGCTAAGGAATTATTGCTTTCCATAAAAAATCCCGAATGGTTAAACAAACGCCGAAAACCGTATTATCATTTAATTTTAGGCAACATTGCCCTACAACAATTAGACTATACAACTGCACAAACCCACTTAGCAAAAGCAGCAACATTAGGATTAAAGGCAAACGATTTAGGCAGCACTTTAATGCATTTGGCGAATATTAGTTTGCGCAACAAAAATAAAACTCAGGGTTTGTATTGGATAGCCGAAGCAGATAAACTTCCTTTAACCCAAAAATATAAAAGCATTCTAAAAAATATAGCACACGAAATTGAAAAATTGTAAAACCAAAAACACAATTCTACATAACCCAAACAATTAATAAAGCGAGTTTTACTAAAATTGCAGAATATTTATGCCTAATTTAAAAAACGGCATCAAAATAAAAACCATAAATATAATGATAAACAATTTACTTTTAGATGCCGCATTTTCGATAGAAACTCCTCGCCCACCTGTTTGGTTTATGCGCCAAGCTGGTCGTTTTATGCCGCAATACTGGGAAATTAAAAACAAATACTCGTTTTTAGAAATGTGTAAAACCCCCGAAATTGCGGCCGATGTAACCATGCTACCCGTTGATTTATTGGGGATAGATGCCGCTATACTATTTTCGGATATTTTAGTAACTGGTGAAGCCATGGGTGGCGATTTAAGTTTTACCCAAGGTATAGGCCCAAAATTTGCTAATCCAATTAGAAACGCTGCCGATATTGATGCTTTAGAAACAAACTGTGTACACAAACTTCAATACGTTGCCGATGCTATAAAAGTTATACAACAAAGGCTTAATAAAAGTATCCCATTAATTGGTTTTGCTGGCGCACCATTTACGGTTATGAGTTATTTAGTAGAAGGCGGTTCATCAAAAGATTTTAAATTAACCAAACTATTAATACACAACCAGCCGCAATTGGCACACCGCTTATTGGCAAAAATTGCTAAAGTAACTATTAATTATTTAAACCTTCAGATTGCTGCTGGCGTAAATGCGGTTCAATTATTTGATAGCTGGGCATTGGCCTTAAGTTGGGACGATTATAACGAGTTTTCGCACCGTTACAACGTAGAAATTATTGCCGCATTAAACCGCACAAACGTACCCGTAATTTCTTTTTGTAAAGGAAGCTCGGTTTTTGCTCCGCTTATGGCCGAGGCAAAACCCGATGTTATTTCAATAGATTGGAATGTGGATTTAAAAGACATTAAAGCCCGCCTTCCGCAAAACATTGCCGTACAAGGCAACCTCGATCCACATATTTTGTATGCTGATAAACACATAATTAAAGACCGCATACACCGTCTTTTTGAACGTATGAGTGGCGAAAAAGGTTTCATCTTTAACCTCGGCCACGGCATTATGCCCGATATCCCTTTCGATAACGTAAAATATGCTATTGATGTAGTTAAAGAGTTTAGTTATTAGCCCTCAATAATTTACCAATAAAAAATTTATATTTGGGTATTAAATTTTTTAAAAACGAAAAAATGAAAAAAGCAATATTATTAGTTATCATTTGTTATATAAGACTTGTAAGTTTCTCGCAAATCAATAAAATCGAACTTCCTTTAACAACGCAAAACGGGTACGGCCCATTTGATTCAAGTTTAAGTGGTATGAATGTTTACTCTAAAGATGCTAATATGTGGAGTAATACCTACTTAAAGGTACCGGGAGCACCTAACAATTGGGTAGATATAAAATTTGGAGATATCGAAACAAATATTTACCAAACAGTATATCAAAACTACTTACTAGGTAACATTAGTAAAGCATCGTATGAAAAATTACAAAAAGATTGGGATTGGATACCAAATACTTTAAACCTATCTAAAAAACCTTTAAAATGTAAGATAGCTTTTGCTTATGTAAGTGATAATAAAGGTATTGTTAAAATGATTGTTGATGCTAATAACAACCGTAACTTTAGTGATGATAAAATATTTACGCCCGTAAAAACCGACTACAACGAAAACATAAATAAAGATTCACTTGCTCAAAATAATACGATAAATGTATCTTTTGAGAGTTTCAGAAACAATAAAAAAACTGTTACAAGTGCACCTCTTTTAATTGTTAATTTGAGTTCTATGCAAATGTTTTTATTTAATTTTTTTCAACACGCTACAACTAAATTTAATGGAGAAGAAATTGCAGTTTGTTCGGATAATTTTAAAAATTTTTCTTATAAAAATCCTACAATTGTTTTAACACAGAACAACAAAATAGAAGTTAAAAAAGCATTACCCGAAAACGTAATTTCTAAAAACGAATACATCGAAATTAAAAATGAACTTTATAAGTTTGTGGGTTTAAATAAAAATAGAAACACCTTAGTTTTAGAGAAAGTAAATTTACCAAAAAGCCTATTAACATCTACCCAAATGGGATTTAAGCCTTATATGTTTGAAGGCGAGGATTTTAAAAGTAAAACCAAAGTCTCGTTAGAAAGTTTAAAAGGCAAATACGTTTTACTCGATTTTTGGGCTGTTTCGTGTGGTGCTTGTCGACGAGAAATGCCCAATCTTAAAGCATTGTATAACAAAGTAGATAAATCTAATTTTGAAATTATTGGTATAGTAGGCGATAGCCAGTCAAATGAAATTAATAAATTAATAGATGAATATTCCTTAAATTGGCCTCAAATAATGTCGGACGATACCAATAAAATTAAAGAGAAATATGATATTTATGGATACCCAACTACATTTCTTTTAAATCCAGATGGGGTTATTATTGCCAAAGATCTAAGAGAGAAAAAACTAGAGGATAAAGTTTTAAGTTTAGTTAAGTAATATCAATTTTTTGGAAATTTAGCAGGAATTATTTACTAACTACATTATTTACATTTGTTTAAACAATCTTTACTAAATACATACTGAAAAAAACAGCAGTCATTGAAACGCTAAAAAATATGCCCGAGGAATTCTCGGCAGATGAACTAATGGAACGTATTGTTTTGCTTCAAAAAATTGATGCTGGATTGTTACAAATAAAAGAAGGGAAAATATTATCCCAAGAGGAAGCCGAAAAAAAACTAGATAAATGGTTAAGATAATTTGGTCTGAATTAGCCATTGATGATTTAAAAAACATAGCCGATTTTCATAGTAAGTACTTTAAAAATTTTACAGCAACACTTATTACAAAATTATTTAAAAAACCTTAAATTTTAAAACAAATGCCCGAATTAGGGCGTAAAGTTCCTGAGCAAGATAATTTTAAAATAAGAGAATTAATTGAGGGTAATTATCGCATTATATATCAGTACAACAAACACTTAAATTCTATTGAAATAATTACAGTGCATCATTCCTCTAGGCCTTTATTGTAAACCAAATGCTATACCAATACACCCTTGCCATTCATATTATATTTGTAGTAAGCTGGATGGCTGGCTTATTTTACATTGTTCGGCTTTTTATTTACCATACCGAAGCCAACTTAAAACCCGAAACCGAAAGAATAATATTGCAAAAACAGTTCGAAATAATGGAAAGCAAATTGTTTAACATTATTACAACGCCTGCAATGCTTTTATCCGCTGGGGCGGGATTGTTAATGCTTTACCTTAATCCATTACTTTTAAAAACCGATTGGATGTGGGTAAAACTTTGCTTTGTATCTGGTTTAATAATTTACCACATAATTTGTGGTAACATTGTTAATCAATTAAAACGTGGAAAATATTGGATGACTAGCACACAATTAAGGCTTTGGAACGAACTGGCAACCATATTTTTAGTAGCAATAGTTTTTACCGTAATTTTAAAAAGTGCTATTGACTGGGCTTATGGTTTAGGTGGATTAATATTATTTGCAATACTTATTATGTTAGTTGTAAAAGCCTATAAAAAAAACAGACTTAAATCACAGCAATTATAATTTTACAAAAAATTTTAGTTTATTAATTTTTAATTAATAAATTAGGCATAACTTTTGTAAACGTAATATCATAATTTGATAAAGAATGCAGATTAGATGTTTAAACATTTATTTTTAAAAAAATAAATTTAAGTAATTATGAAAAAAACAGCATTATTATTAAGCCTTCTAACAACCCTATTGTTTGGCTTTAAATTAGATAAAAACACAACCTATGCGGTTGATATCAACAAATCTGCCGTTACCTGGATAGGCCGCAAAGTAACAGGCGAGCACACTGGTGGTATTAAAATTGCATCCGGAAAATTAGTTGCCACAGGAAAAACATTAAATGGTGGTAGTTTTAATTTAGATATGACCTCCATAACCTGTACCGATTTAACTGGCGAGTATATGGATAAATTAGTAGGGCATTTAAAAGCCGACGATTTTTTTGGTGTAGAAAAATTTCCTACTTCTAAATTTGAAATAACCTCGGTAAAGCCACTTTCAAAAACAACTGCTAATATAACTGGTAATTTAACCATAAAAGGCATTACAAACATTATTTCTTTTCCTGCTAATATTTCATTTAAAGGCACTACTTTATTGGCCGAAGCCAAAAAAGTTTTAATTGATAGAACAAAATTTGATATACGTTATGGTTCAAAAAGTTTTTTTAACTTAGGTGATAAAGCGATTGATAACGATTTTGAACTAAATATTATGCTTGTAGCAAATAAAACAAATAATTAAAAATAAAGTAAAATAGGAAGATATGCGCTTCTTGCTATTTTATTTTATAAGTTAGGGTTGGCTTTTTCTTTTTAAATTATGATAAATAATGCGACACACATATTGATGATTGATGATGATGAAATTAATAATTTTATTGCTCAAAAATTAATAAAAAAATCCCTTGTAGATGCTAAAATTACTGTTTTTACCAATGGTGATGATGGATTAACTTTTTTAAAAAAAGGGATAAATAACGAAAGTGAAGTTCCCGATATTATTTTTTTAGATTTAAATATGCCAATTATGAACGGTTGGGAGTTTCTTGATGTATACGAAACAAATATATTACCATTTATATTTAAAAAACCTGTAATTCACATTATATCATCATCGGTTTATCGTAATGATATTTTAAAAGCCCAAACCTACAATTTTATAGATAAATTTATTTCTAAGCCGCTCTCGGTTGATAAAATAAAAGAATTACTACAGCAAGTGGTTCAAAAATAAATATCTTCAAAATAAAAACCAAGCTCATTTTTTTTTACCCTTGCTATTGCTTTATTATCCGAATGATAAAAAAGGCAAATCCAATTTTCTTCAACTGCTTTATCTCCATATACTAAACGTAATTCTAAAGCTTTTCGGCCATCAAAATCATATTTTGCAGCAAATTTCTTTATTAATTGTTGTGGTTCGGGCAAAATATCACCACCAAAAAAATAAT
>JAYULE010000200.1:0-26109 GCA_043763845.1 Sphingobacteriales bacterium | reverse complement strand
CCGGCGGTGGCGAATATCCTTCACAAGATGGCTTTGGTTGGACAAACGGGGTGTATTTAGCTTTAGAAAGTTTAATAACTCAGCCCAAAAAATAGTTTATTTAATTGTGTAAATGCCATAAATTTAAAATTTTATAAAATCAAAAATTATATAAGTTTAAAATCTCCTATTTTAGAAACATCAAATTCCAATATTCCATCTTTACCAGTATGGGTTAAAGGTAAAAATTTAGCATTGTAAATAATTTCATCTGCTTTGTATGATGTACGTGAATGTACAGTTTGCGCAAAAGCATCATCAAACGATTTTAGAAGCACTAAAAACTCGGCATCGCTATCTATTAATTCTTGTTTCGATAAATTTATTATAGGGCTTTCTTCGTTTATAGCATGCACAACTGTCCAACTGGTAGCTAAAATAGCCACTTTTTCTCTTTCAAGATTTAGTAATAAAAATTTTCTGGTTTTTACATTATTTTCAGCTACGTTAAAAGCTAAATATACTTGTATTTCTAAATCTACTAGTTGGTTGCTACGGTAATTTGCAAGCCTTAACATTAACGCTTTGCCATTTTTATAAGGGCTAATCAACAAATTTGGGCTGTATGCCATTCGCGAGTTTGGTCTTGAGAAGCGGCCATATAATAAACCGGTAGCCATTGCAAATGCCAATAAACCCAATAAAGACTCGAAAGCTGCTACCGAACTTGTGGCCATACCCGATGGGCTTAAGTGCCCATAACCAACTGTTGATATGGTTTGTGCCGAAAAAAAGAAACCATCAAAAAATTGTTCTAAAGTGTTTTTTCCCTCACTACCTTTCAAATTTTGGATACCTAAACTGAGGTAAATCATTGCAAAAAATGTATTTATTAGAAAATATACGCTCAATATTATAATCCAAAATTTGCTCCAACTCATGTAAATTAACGAATTGTACGCTTCGTGAGGTTTAAAAAATGGCAAACCTTTGCGCCGTAAATTAGATGAACCATCTTTGTTCATCATTCGTTGGTTGTTAAAGGTTGGTTGTTTTCCAAACCCTAAATCTTCGTCGGTTTTGTTTTTAAAAAGTGGTTTAGGCATTTTTTTATTTTTGTTTGGTTTTGTAAATTTAACCTTGTAAAATTATAATTCGAAACGGTAATTTGTTTTACTAAATTTCAGAGTTTATAAAATTAGCGATGGTTTTAATTGTTTTATTTTTAAAACCAATATTAATTTAATGTTAACTATATCTTTATATTAAATAATTATTAACTTAATAATAACTAATGATACCGTTTAAGGTTTATACCTTTGTAAAATGACAGTTAAAGATCTAAACTCGGATCCAGAAAAGGTTGCTATTATTTTGCTGATACAAAAAATTAAAGTTTTTAATCCTGAGATAGGTGCCTATATTGAACATTTTCCCTATACCGAACAGGATATCATTATAAAACTAACTAATGGGTTTTTAAAAATAAAAGAATATTTGATAGATGAAGTTGCTCGCCAAAACAACGATTTTTCATTGGTGGAACTAGAAAAATCAGCAAAAACATTTGTTAAACTACTTTTTTAGGTTTTTAAATTTAAAATACAGTTTTTTTTATGGTTGTACTCTAATTAGCCATAAAATAGAAAATATAAAATAGTTAAACCTTTTCTTTTTTTTACTCTCTTACCTGTAAATAAAAATATAAGAAATATGAAGAATTTATTTAAAAAAACAACTATAGTTGCAGTATGCACAATTGCATTTTGTTTAAATAGTTTTGCGCAAACAGCACCTGATACTGGTAAAACAAATGTTAACCTCGAATCTTTAAATTTATCGAACGAACAAAAAGCTTTGTTTAAAGCTAACAAAGAAAAAAGGGAAGCTACGCACAAAGAATTTAAAGCAACCTTAACTGCCGAACAAAAAGCAATTATGCTTGATAAATCGTTAACAAAAGAAGAAAAGCGTAAAAAGTTAGCTGCTGGTTTAAGTCCCGAGCAAATTCAATTAAGAGAAAACAATAAAAATATTGCTAAAGAAAACAGAAAAGAATTTATGCAAACGCTAACACCCGAGCAAAAAAAAGTGCTAAAAACTAAAAACCAAAATTGGAGAGACAAACGCAAAGCCAACAAAGCAGATAGCGATAATGTAAAAGAATATTAATTTTTTTTAAATTATTTTAGAAACGAAGTTTGTGAAAATTTCGTTTCTTTAGTTTACAAGTTATGTGATTGTTTATAGACAATCTATTAAATTTGTTTCGTAATTTTGAAACATTACTAGGTTGTTTTTTTAAAATTAAAATAAGTTTACTCTGAATAAATTATCACATGTATTTTAAAATTAAATTCATTTTAATATTAATAGTTTTAAGCGGCAATTTATTTGCTCAAAGCGATGCTGCTTCAAAAGTAATTTTAGATGCTATAACTAAAAAATTTAAAACTTACGATGTAGTAAAAAGCGATTTTACTTTTACCGTAAATAACCTTAAAGAAAAAAGCAACGAAAGTGAAGCCGGCGTTTTATATTTAAAATCTAAAACCAATAAGTATAAATTAATTTTCCAAAATCAAGAAATCTTATCAGATGGTAAAAACCAATGGACTTATTTAAAAGCCGATAATGAAGTACAATTAAATGCGGTAAGTAAAGATGAGGATGCACTAAGTCCGGCTCAAGTATTTACTAGTTTTAATAAAGGTTTTAAATCTAAATACAATGGCGAAACTAAAATAGGTACAATAGTTTATCAAAATATAGAGCTTGCGCCAATCGCAACTAAGTCTTTTTTTAAAATTAAATTGGCAATTAATAAAGCTAAAAATCAAATTTACAGTGTATCTATTTATAATAAAAATGGAATTAACTATACATATACCATAAATAGACTTACGACTTTAAATTTAATAGGCGATTCTTTTTTTGTGTGGGATAAAAAAAAGTATCCAAATGTTGATTTGGAAGATTTAAGATAGTTTAGCATTGCAACCTCTACCTGTAAACCAAAAAACCTTAGATAGCTTACAAGCTATACTTAAACTTGCTGGCTACACCGTTAGGTACGAAAAAGGAAATTTTAACTCGGCATATTGCTTGTTAGAAAATACTAAAACTATGGTTATCAACAAGTTCTCTACGCTTGATGCTAAAATTAATGCTTTAGCAGCAATTATACAAAACATCGAAATTTCCCAAGAAATTATAACCGATGATAAATTAAACAAAGTTTTGCTTACCTTACAGCAAACTAAATTACAATTGTGAAAGCTACATTTTTAGGTACTGGTACATCGCAAGGGGTACCAATAATTGCTTGCAATTGCGATGTTTGCCTATCCACAAATAGTAAAGATAAACGATTGCGTAGCAGTATTTTAATAGAAAGCAATACTACTACCTTTATAATAGATACAGGTCCCGATTTTAGGTATCAAATGTTACGAGCCAACGTTCAAAAGCTAGATGCCGTGGTTTTTACTCACGAACATAAAGACCATATTGCAGGTTTAGATGATATTAGAGCATTTAATTACAAGCAGCAAGCCCCAATAAATGTTTATGCCGATGCAAATGTGCAGTTGGCTTTGCACCGAGAGTTTTATTACATATTTTCTGATAAAAAATACCCCGGTGTACCTCTAATTAATTTGCACACTGTAGAACAAAATAAATTTACAATTGGCAATATAAACCTTACGCCAATACAAGTTATACACTACAAATTGCCTGTGTTAGGTTTCAGAATAAACAATTTTACCTACATAACCGATGCTAAAACGGTAACAGAAACAGAGCGACAAAAAATAAAAGGAAGCAAAATTTTAGTAGTAAACGCACTTCAAAAAGAAAAACATATATCTCACTTTACTTTTACTGAAGCTATACAATTTGCACAAGAAATGGAAGCAGAAACCACCTATTTTACCCACATTAGCCATAATTTGGGTAAGCATTTTGATGTTGAACAAGAGTTACCACCCAACATTAGGTTAGCATATGATGGGTTGCAATTAGAAATATATTGAGCTAAAAAACTTACCCCTCTTGGTGCAGCCACTCTTTTTTAGCTAACAATTCTTCTTCGGTTTCTCTAATATCTTCGTCATCAACACAGCAATCTACAGGGCAAACGGCGGCACATTGTGGCTCGTCATGAAAACCAACACACTCTGTACACTTATCCGATACAATATAATAAACCTCGTCTGATATAGCCGATTGTGCTTCGTCTGCATTGGCAGTTTTGCCATCGCCAAAATTAATTAAGCCTTTAAGGTCGGTTCCTTCGGCAAATTTCCACGCCTGCCCAGCATCGTAAATTGCATTATTTGGGCATTCGGGCTCACAAGCACCACAGTTAATACACTCATCGGTAATTTTAATTGCCATCTCTTTATAAATATATGCTACTTAACAATAGCTTTGTAGTTCTTAATGTTGCAAATATAATATATTTTAAGTTTTTGGTTTTATAAATATGTCCAATTTTAGTAAAGAAGATAAAATAATAGCTTTTTCCCTTTTGGGGGATTTTTTGCGCTTACCCAACCCCGCCTTTATCAACGTAATTAATAATGCCCAAAACCACAATGCTTGGTTTACTCCAACCGAGGTTAATAAAGCGGTAACCGCATTGGGTAATATGTTAAACAAAAGCGATTTAATACAATGGTTATCTAAACACCCAGAAAACACTAATCCGCAAAACGTAGGCTTGGTATTGGCAGGCAACTTGCCATTAGTTGGTTTTCACGATGTTTTATGTGTTTTAGCAAGCGAAAATAAAGCGTTTATAAAGCTATCATCGCAAGATAACCAATTGCTAATAGCCGTTTTGTATCAGCTTTTTATCATCGAACCTAGATTTAAACCATTAGTAAACATTGTGTTTAAGCTAGAAAATTTTAATGCCATAATTGCCACAGGCAGCAATAATACTTCTCGTTATTTCGATCATTATTTTGGACAAGTGCCCAACATTATTCGTAAAACTCGCAATACTGTTGCTGTTTTAACAGGTAACGAAACTGCCCAGGAATTACACCTTTTAGGTAACGATATATTTAGTTATTTTGGATTGGGATGCCGCAACGTTTCAAAATTATTTGTGCCCGAAGGCTATGTTTTTAATTTCTTTTTCGAAAGTATAGAAAGTTTTAATCCCATTATAAACCATCATAAATACAATAACAATTACGATTATAACAAATCTATTTACTTAGTTAACAAAGTGCCTCACTTAGATAACGGCTTTTTATTACTTACTCAAAATAATGCTTTATACTCGCCTTTGGCAGCTTTGTATTACCAAACTTATAGCAATTTAAATGATGTGGAAAATTTACTAAGCCAAGTTGCACAAAGCATACAAGTTGTTGTAAGTAATGTAAAATTAAGTACCAATGTTGCTGTGGTAATCTTCGGCGAAAGCCAAAACCCTAAACTTTGGGACTATGCCGATGGGGTAGATACGATGGAATTTTTGGCTGAGTTGGGGTAGAATATTGGGGGATTATTTTAAATAAATGGTCTTATATTAAAACTTTTTCCAAACTCATCTAATTTTTGTAAATTCGTAATGTGATTAAAAAAGGGAGTATAGGACTTGATTTTGAGGTAGATAAATTATCTAACTCCATTGAGAATTCTATTTCTGGTGAAGTGTTTGACACTTTAGTAAGCCCGTTTTCACTAGCAGATAGTAAGCAAATTATAAAAGATGATTGGATATTTAATTGGTTTTTAGAATCAAAGGATAAAAAGAAACGTGTGTATAAGTTAACAACTTTAAATAATTTAACGGTTGTTCAAGGTTTAATTTCTATTACAGATAAGGGTGACCATATTTTTATGGACATAATTGAAAGTGCAAAATTTAATAAAGGGAAAAAGAAACTTTATAAGGGCGTGGCCGGGAATTTAATTGCATTTGCATGTAAAACATCCTTTGAAAAAGGGTATAACGGTGTAGTTTCTTTTATAGCAAAAACACAGCTTATTAATCATTATGAACAAACTTTAGGCGCCAAATTTTTTGGTGGAAATAGAATGTTTATTGATACAAAGGACGCATTAATTTTATCAACCAAATATTTTAAAGATTTTAAGTTATGATAGATTTTAAAAAAATGGACGAAAAAGATATTGTTTTTATAAACAAACCTTTAACTTACCTTGAAGAAAAAGAATTTAGTGATTATTTAAAAACACGTAGTAACAAAATTATGTTACCTAAAATATCGAAAAAATCAAAAATTTTACAAACTAAATAATCTTGGTGTGCTAAATTGAGACTATGCCGATGGGGTAGATACGATGGAATTTTTAACTTTACTAAAATAATTTTTTTTAATCCCGAGAAAATCGGAATATTACAACAAATGACAAACAAACCCATTCTCGTTTTAAAATTTGGTACAGCATCTATCACATCTCAAAGTGGCGATTTAAACGAAGAAATTTTACAAACTATTTGTAAGCAAGTGGCGCATTTACACGCAAATTACAATCTGGTTTTGGTATCATCGGGAGCAGTAGCAGCAGGAAAAAAGTTATTAAAAAACTTTAGTGGCGAACTTACCGAGCGTAAAGCCGCCGCCGCAATTGGCAACCCATTATTGCTAAATAAATACACCCAATATTTTGCCCCACACGGTATTAGTATAGCACAAAGCCTGTGCGAACGTCATCATTTTAGTAACCGAAATCAGTTTTTGCAACTGCAACGTACTTATCAAGAATTGTGGAACAACAACATTATACCGATAGCCAACGAAAACGATGTGGTTAGTAATTTAGAACTCAAGTTTTCGGATAACGACGAATTGGCTACTTTAATTGCCGTAGGTTTTGGTGCGCATTTATTGCTATTGTGCACTTCCGTTCCTGGTGTGCTAAATGCCAATGGAGAGGTAATTTCTGAGTTTAAAACCATTGATGCAAGCGTTTTACAATTGGCTACCAAAGAAAAATCTACAGCTGGGTTAGGCGGTATGACTTCTAAATTAACCTTTGCCCGCCTTGCAACACAAATGGGTATTAAAACCGTTATTTTTGGTATTAAAACCGGTAATGCAATTTTACAAGCGGTTGAAGGAAAAGTTGGAACTGTTTGCCAGCCGCAAGCCTGCAACATATCGGCCCGTAATAAATGGTTGGCTAGTGGGAGTTTAATTAGTGGTAAACTACAAATAGATGCTGGTGCAGCAAAAGCAGTTATAAACCGCCACAGTTTACTAGCTGTGGGTGTGGTAAAAGTGCTTCAACATTTCGAAGCTGGCGAAGTTTTTGAGATATTAGATGCCCAAAACCAGCCCATTGCTGTTGCAAAATCACGCATAAACTCCAAAGAAATTGAAAAAAATAATAAACTTCAAAACCTAGAAATTGCCCATACTGATGATATTGTTTTGATATAAAAATAGGTTTAATCTGTATTGAGGCTTAACAAATTAGCAAAGTAAGCGATTAAATTTGAACACGGCTTTTGCTACATAAGTATTTTACTTATTGTAGTAATATTTTGAAAGCGCCAACACTTTGCATCAAAATCTGTTATCCATTAAACAACAAAAAATGAAAATTTATACTAAAACAGGCGATAAGGGTTTAACATCGCTAATTGGAGGTTCTAGAGTCCCTAAAAATCATATTAGAATAGAAGCCTATGGTACTGTTGATGAGCTAAATTCTTATATTGGTTTAATTAGAGACCAAATAGTTAATGAAAATGAACTATTCATTTTAAAAGAGATTCAAGATCGATTATTTACAATTGGTGCAGTTTTAGCAGCGGAACCCGAAAAATATAGGACAAAACTGCCCGATTTGTTACCCTCGGATATTGAACTTTTGGAAACCCAAATGGATTTGATAAACACGTACTTACCACCATTAAAACATTTTATTTTACCTGGTGGCAATGTGCTGGCATCTCATTGCCATATTGCTAGGTGTGTTTGCCGCAGGGCCGAAAGAGCCGTTGTGCACCTTGCCCAGCAAAACGATGTAGATGATAAAGTTATTATTTACTTAAACCGACTATCTGATTATCTTTTTACGCTATCCCGCAAAATCATTTTCGACCATAAAAATCCCGAAAATATTTGGATACCACGATTGTAAAATTGTGGATAAGTTTTTTAGGTTATGTAGTTTTTTAATTTAGTTTTGCAAAATAAATAAAATCCTGTAAAAATATGTATTGGACATTAGAATTGGCATCACACTTGGAAGACGCTCCTTGGCCAGCTACAAAAGACGAATTGATTGATTACGGCATACGCTCTGGAGCACCTGTAGAAGTTATAGAAAATTTGCAAGCTTTGGAGGATGATGGCGAACCTTACGAAAATATTGAGGAAATTTGGCCAGATTACCCAACCAAAGACGACTTCTTTTTTAACGAAGATGAATATTAATTTTAAAGGCTCGGTTTTATAAACTGAGCCTTTTTGTATAATTTATTATACACTATATATATTTTTTTGTTTGAGAAAGCAATTTTAAATGTTTGGCTTGATTATAGATTACCCAACTAAAAATTTAAAACTTAAAAATTATGGGAAATTTATTGTACATCATTGCTGTTATTTTAATTATTGTATGGATTTTTGGAGCATTTGTTTCTCCATTTGGTGGTAATTTAATTCACATTTTGTTAGTAATAGCTATTGTTGCTGTACTTTTAAGAGTGATAAGAGGTGGGTCATTATAAAAGCCATTTAAAATAAATGCAATTCTGTTTAGGGTTGCATTTATTTTTATAATACTATTTCTGCTATTTGCAAATCTATGGGGTGGGTTATTTTAATGTTATTTGCTTCTCCAGCTATCAAATTAATGGTAAAGCCCGCATACTGTACAACCGAAGCATCATCTGTAAAATCTGGTTGATAATTTTGTGCATAAGCTTTTTTTAACTGAGTACTATTAAATACTTGGGGAGTTTGTATTAAAAAAACCTGATGGCGAGGTAGCATTTTACTTCCTAATTCGTTATCTAATATTCTAACGCTATCTTTAGATGGTACGGCACAAATAGCATTGTTTTTCTCTAAAGCAATTTGGTAACAAGAGCTAATCAAATTATCTGATAATAAAGGTCTAACTGCATCGTGAATGGCAACAATTGCATTTTCTGCGATAAAAGGCAAACTGTTTTTTACAGAGTGAAATCTTTCTTTACCTCCGCTTACCACTGTAATTTCGATTTTAAAACAAAAGTGTTCTACTAAATTAGCCCAAATAGCTATATGTTCTGGTGCCAAAACTAATATAATTTTAGGCTTATATTTATTATTTGCAAATTTTAAAATAGTGTGCATTAGTACAGGCATTCCATTTAACAATAAAAATTGCTTTGGAGTGATAGTTTGCATTCGGGTGCCGCTGCCCCCAGCTACTATAACTGCATAAAATTTTGGCGTATCCATTTTTTGGGAAATAAAAAAGGTCGAATTAAAAATCCGACCTTCCAATTTATCAATTATTTATTAGATA
Organism: Sphingobacteriales bacterium; assembly: GCA_043763845.1. Lineage (GTDB taxonomy): Bacteria > Bacteroidota > Bacteroidia > Sphingobacteriales > Sphingobacteriaceae > Pseudopedobacter. The sequence continues at coordinate 16,617 of JAYULE010000200.1, read as the reverse complement.
ATTAGCATTGCATCGCCATAGCTATAAAATCTGTATTTTTCTTTTACGGCAACTTCATACGCTTTCATTACGTGTTCGTAACCACCAAATGCTGCAACCATCATTAACAAGGTTGATTCTGGTGTATGAAAATTAGTAATCATACTGTTTGCTATACTAAAATCGTGTGGTGGAAAAAGGAATTTCGAAGTCCAATCGTTAACTGCTTTTAACCTATGCCCAGCCGAAACAGCCGATTCTACCGCTCGCATAACGGTTGTACCTACTGCACAAATTTTTCTTTTTTCGGTTAGTGCATTATTAACCATATCGGCAGCTTGTTGGTCGATTATAAACTGCTCCGAATCCATTTTGTGTTTGGTTAAATCCTCAACATCAACTTGCCTAAAAGTTCCCAAACCAATATGCAAGGTAACTTCGGCAAAATCTATACCTTTAAGTTCGAGGCGTTTCATTAACTCGCGGCTAAAATGTAAACCCGCTGTTGGCGCAGCTACAGCACCTTCGTTTTTAGCAAAAATGGTTTGGTAACGTTCTTTATCTTCGGCAGTTGGGCGGCGTTTAATATATTTTGGTAATGGAGTTTCGCCTAAAAGTTCAATGTTGGCTCTAAACTCTTCATCTGTACCGTCAAATAAAAACCTAATTGTACGGCCTCTAGATGTGGTATTGTCAACAACTTCGGCAACTAATAAATCATCATCGCCAAAATATAATTTGTTTCCTACTCTAATTTTTCGAGCAGGATCTACCAATACATCCCACAGTTTTAATTCTTTATTAAGTTCTCTTAACAAAAATACTTCGATGGTAGCACCAGTTTTTTCTTTATTGCCGTATAAACGAGCGGGAAAAACTTTTGTATTGTTTAATATAAAAACGTCTTTTTCGTTAAAATAGCCTAAAACATCTTTAAAAATTTTATGTTCGATTGCGCCTGTTTTTCTATCTAAAACCATTAAGCGAGATTCGTCGCGATTTTCTGATGGGTGTTCGGCAACTAATGATTCGGGCAAATTAAATTTAAATTGAGATAATTTCATATTAATGTATACGTATTTTGGAGCGCAAAGTTAAGATAATTTTTTAAAATATTTTTTAGATTTTTGCTTACAGTTAAATTGCGAATTAAAGTTTAATGGGAGCAGGGGTTGCGTAAGGGATAGTAGCGGGTAGCCTTTTTTATCCCCTAAATTCCCCCTTTGGGGTTAGGGGGAAAAAAGCTACAAGCGTACTTGCCTGCCGGCAGGCAGGTAGCCCGACCCTTTTCGGGTTACGCCCAAAAAATGATTTATAACTTTCTGTAACTTTTTATATGGTAATTTGTCTTAGTTTATATGTTGTTTTTTAAACTGTTTATAGCGAGTTTTATTTTTGCTTACGATGCATTAATGCAAAATAAAACCCGTACTTTTTTGTCGCTTTTGGGCATAACCATTGGCATATTTACCATAATTTCGGTATTTGCAGCAGTTGATACCTTTAGAGGAAACTTACAAACAAGTGTTGATAAACTGGGTAGTAAAACAATTTACATACAAAAATGGCCTTGGGGCGGTGGTAGCGATTACCCATGGTGGAAATATATGCAAAGGCCTGTGCCTACCTACCGGGATTACGCAGCACTTAAAGCAAAAAACACATCATTTACTGGTTTATCTTTTGATATTTGGCTTAACAACCGTACTATTAAATATTTAAGTAATAGTATTGAAGGCGTGGATATTACAGCAAGTACAGGTTACAATAAAACCCAAAATTTTGAAATTAGCGAAGGCAGATATTTTACCGAAAATGAAGTAAACAGTGGTACCGCTCTTTGTATTATTGGTGCCGATTTAGCCGAAGGCTTATTTGCCAACGTTAATGTCATTGGGAAAAACATAAAACTAATGGGGCGCAATGTTAAAGTGGTTGGTGTTTTTGCAAAAGAAGGGGAGGATTTGTTGGGAATAACATCTGATAAATTGGTGCTGGTGCCGTTAAATTTTGCCAAAAATATAGTAGATATACAAAGTGACCGTTACGAGCCTCAAATTACTGTTAGGGGCAAAGAAAACGCAGCTATTGAAGATGTTGAGAGCGAACTTAGGGGCGTTTTACGTTCTATAAAACGTTTAAGCCCTGCGGTTGAAGATAATTTTGCGCTTAATAAAACCACCATTATTAGTGCCCAGCTAGACCAACTTTTTGGCATTGTTGATATTGCCGGGTGGATAATTGGTGGCTTTTCTATCTTAGTAGGTGGCTTTGGTATTGCCAACATTATGTTTGTATCTGTAAAAGAGCGTACAAATATTATAGGCATTCAAAAATCGTTGGGGGCAAAAAATTATTTTATTTTGTTGCAGTTTTTGTTCGAGGCAATTGCTTTATGCCTAATTGGTGGGCTTTTGGGATTGGCGGTTGTTTACTTATTAACTGCGGTAGCAACTTATATGTTTGATTTTAAAATTGTACTAGATATGGCAAACGTAATACGTGGTTTAAGCATATCGGTAATAATAGGAGTAGTGTCGGGCTTTTGGCCTGCATTTTCGGCTTCAAGGTTGGATCCAGTTGAGGCCATAAGGTCTAAATAATATATTTTATAATAACCCGTTGCTCTCAAAATACTTTTGCAAAGTATCGGGTGCAGTCATTAAATAAGTATGCATACCTAATTCTTTAGCCGTTTTTAAATGTTGCGGACTATCATCAATAAACAAAGTTTCGGCAGGGTTTAGGTTGTTGGTTTGCAATACGTACTCGAAAATATTGGCATTTGGCTTTCTCATATTTAATAAATGAGAATAATAAACTTGGTTAAATAAAGATGTGTTGTCTTTTAAACCAAAAGTTTTTTCAACATAAGCACTAAAAAATTTATGGTGAATTTGGTTGGTGTTGCTTAATAAAAAGGTATTGTATTTTTCTTTAATTTTTAAAAGCAGTTCATGGTTTCCGGCTTCAATACCTATAAAAATTGTGTTCCAGGCATTGTCTATTTGCTCATCGGTAAGTTGGGGTTTATTTGCCTTTTGGCGGATGCCGTTTCTAAACTCTTCGGGCGTAATATTGCCTTTTTCGAATTCATCAAATAGCTGGTCGTGGCCTTTATGAGCAAAAAACTCTTCAATATTTGTAATTCCCAAATCAATAAATGCTTGCTGAGTGCGTTGAAAATCAATAAGAAAGATTACGTTTCCGTAATCGAAAATGATATTTTTAATATTTTCCATAATTTGTTTCCAAAAGTGGGTAAAAACTTGTAAAATTGCAACCGCAAATCAGCAATGATTTCTGCGCCTATAGCTCAGTTGGTTAGAGTAGAAGACTCATAATCTTTTGGTCCCTGGTTCGAGCCCAGGTGGGCGCACCCAACAGGAAAAACCTCGATTTTGATACAGAATCGAGGTTTTGTTTTTCTGTTGATTTTCTGAGCATCGTTTTTATCCTCATTTGGGCACTTTTTGGGTTCGAGCTCATTTGGCCAACCCAACAGGGCAAAAAAATATTTAGCTATCAAGTATCAGTTATACAGTTTGTTGTTGAACTTTTTGGATTCGATATTTATTTGGAGAATTTTTAAGGCATCCAGCCAATAAAGTTTCGCCCTTTTCATCAAGAATTCGCTGTAATATTAGACCGCCAAACTTGTAAATAAAATTAAGCATCAGTTTTCCTCTTCTTCGGAAACAACAGGCAAAAAAATATTGAATTAAAATAGAGCAATGAAGAAATGAAAAAGAGCAACAGAAAAACATAAAGCCCGGCCTGACAGCCAAATATAGATAAATACTTACTAACGATTGATATTTTAAACTAGTTCTTCAAAATCGTCCTTAATAAATTGCCAAACTTTACTTTTAAGGCATATGGGTTCAAAGTCCGCATCGGCAAATGAAAAATCAAGTAAATTTTTTCTTATTAATACTGGATCGTGAGTCCATTCAAAACGTTGTTTATGTAATTCAATCATTTCACCAATCGTGTACTTATTTAATGCTTCATGCAAATCCCAAAAATCCTTTTTTCTCCCCCCTCTTTGAATAACATCAACTTTCATAGCAACAATTTCTTCTACTGTGGCCATTCGAATGTCATCTATAGTTAGCGCATCTTTGAAAAAAGGATCCATCGAATAATATAAATCTATTTTTATTGAGTTTGTCTTGTTGTTACCAATGAGATAGGATTTACCCATACCTGAAGCACCACCAAAATCTCCATCAGTATAACTAAATGTTTCCATTAAAAAATTTTCAATCACATCAAAATCTACTGAACCGTATGGTGCATCTGTAAATAAATCAATATCTACAGACATTCTATGTCCTAGATGAAGACTTAATGCTGTTCCTCCAATAAGACGAAATGAACCAAGTACAGGGTTTTTCATTAAAACAAGAAGTATTTCTTTTAAATCGGCACTTACAGTATTCCAGTAAAGCATAAATTATTTTACATTTTTATTTTGTAAAGGCAGCTCAAGTTTATCCGTTGCATTAGCACTCCCAACAATCTTATTCACTTTCTCGTTACCATAAAATCGGATTATCTCTTCTTTTTCTTGAAAATTTCCCCGCTCAAATGTCCGTTTGATTACTGATTTATATTGTTGCTCCCAATCAATCTTACTAACATCGGTATCCCAAAAAAGCGCTTTACGAAGAATCGATAAATCAGGGTGTCTGTTGGTTTCTAACCTTGCTTTTTGAATTTCATAATAAGCTTGGAGAATATGCATGGTTCCCTGTTCCAGTCCAAGTGCCCGATCAATTTTTAAAGATAATTCTGGAGTAATTGTACGTTTTCCTTTCGTAATTGCATTAAGTGTTTGCGGGTACACCTGTAATGAAAGTGCAAATGGAGCCTGTTTAAGATTTTTCTTCTTTAGCTCCCGCATAAGTATCATCCCAGGATGGATACCTTTATACTTATCTACTAACCTGTTCATGTTCAAATGTAAGCAATTTTGTTTATGTTTTCATTAATTTGATTATAAACTTACCATATGATCAATACTTCAGTATAACATTAATTTCACATTAAAGCATCTAGAGCAGCTAATCGTCTCACATTATCCATAAAATAGTTCGAGAAGCACCCCGTTGGGCGCACAAATTGGGTATTAACTTTTAAAGTTAATGCCCATTTTTTTTTATTTAAAATCCTAAAAAAAACCACCAAGTTGTTTAACTGGTGGTTATAATATTTTAAAATTAGTTTCTATCTAATAATCTTGGTTTGCTTTTATTGGTGCGCCATCTGCACTGTATTCGTAACGTTTTTCTTCAACTTCTTGGTTATCTCTAACATAGTTTAAAATGTTTAATAAACCTTCGGTAAATTTCTCAAAATCTTCTTTGTATAGAAAAATTTTGTGTTTTACAAAAACTCCATCTTCTAAACGTTTTTTACTCTCGGTAATGGTAACGTAATAATCGTTAGAGCGGGTTGCTTTAACATCAAAAAAATAGGTTCTTTTACCAGCCCTAACTTTCTTCGAAAATACTTCTTCTCTGTCTTTGTTTTCGTAATCTGCCATTTTGGTTTATTAAATATTTTTTTTGATGGGTTAAATAAAGAAATAATAAATTGAAGTTCCAAATAAATTAAGAAGTAAAAAAACAAAAATTGGTCACTCCTGATGTCAGGTTTTTTTAATTTCTCAAAGGATTTAAAAGAAGACAAAAACTAGGACGAAAATGTATGCCCCTATCTTAAAAGAATATTTATTACATTTTGCTAAGCATTGCATAAATCAAACGTTAAAAATATACCCTCTTCAGGGTATGGTGCAATAAATTTTGCTTATCTATTTTTAGTAAACTTTAAAACAACAAACAATGAAAAAATTTTACACGCTTATTTTAGCTCATTTACAATCGGGTTTAACCAAAACTTTCTTTTTTACAAACAATTTAAAACTACAAACAAATTAATTATGAAAATTAAACTTTACTTATTCATTATCGCTGCTTTTGCCATTGCAGCCTGTTCAAAAAAAGACGATGCAAGTCCTCAAACCGATCCACCGGTTTTGTCTGGTGAAAGTTCTACCGTTTATTTTATTGATACATTTAGGGTGTACAGCACCAATTTATCGGGCGGAGACCGCAAGTTGTTAATTGATGAAGATTTAAAATCAGGAAACAATTATATTACAAGCCTTAGTGTAATGCCAAGTTCTAATAAGTTGGTTTACCACTATACAACCGGCTATCAAAATGCAACTGTAATAAAAGTTGCCAACGCAGATGGAACAAACATAAAAACAATAAAAACTTTAACAGTTGGTACACAAATCAATTTTTTAAAAGGCATAACAGATAATAAAATATTTTATGGTAGCAGTATTACTGCTTCTGGTGGTGCTACCACAGCATCTAAATTTTATGTAATGAATGATGATGGAACTAACGAAAAAGAGTTGCCAGGTTTTCCTTATCTATCTTATGTTGATGATGCAGAAATAAGCAATCAAGGTAAAGGATTTCTTTCTACGTCTTCAAGCACATTTACCCCAGGGTCTCCTTCCAAAATATCCACTTTTTTCTTCAAATTAAACAATGGCGTTTTTGTAGAGAGTGATAGCAAGTATGTGCTAAGCGACATTCTTATGGATGATATGGCGAGTAAACCCATATTATCAAACGATATTACCAAGATTGCTTATGCTTTAAAGTCAGCAACAACCAATAAAATTGAAATAAAAGTTAAAGATATAACAACCCCTTCGGCCACAGCCACCACTGTATACACATTGACTGTTCCAGCCGAAATTAAAAATCCTTATATGGAATTATACTGGGTGAGTGGCACACAAAAATTATTAGCCTATTACGGAAATTGGAAAGGCGGCAGATACGCAACTAGCGACAGTAAAATGACTTGCGAACTAATTGATGTTGCCAAAGGAACTGCAATTAATTGGGTTTTTACAGGCGATGGAATGGGAGAATTTATAGTTAACTAAACACAATATGAAAAAGATTTACGGTTTTTTAATGATTTTGATTTGCACTATGGGTGCAAAAGCACAAATAGGTGAAGGTTTTGACTATGCTATGAATTTGGGTGGTGTTGGACTTGAGGTTGTGGACATGCAATATGACGGCAATGGCAACTTGTATTTTGTGGCAGACATAATGGGCAAGGCTCTTTTTGCTGGGCAACAGATTGATGCCGGTGGTAGGACTTTTGCCAATACCCAACATATTTATGGCAAAATATCTCCAAACGGAACGCAAACATTGTTAAAAGCGTTTAATGGTTCGGTTTATTGTAAAATCTCAAATTCTGGTGAGCTTTACGGTATAATAGAATCTGGATATCCCTTTTGGCCTACAGATTTTGGCAATGGATTTACCGATGCAGCCTATGGTGCCAAAATGATAAAAATATCAAATACCGGTGTTACACAATGGATAAAACCATTAGACCCAGGTTCAAGTTGGGAATATGGAAAAGCAGGGCAGGGCTTAAAAGTAGCCAATATGCAAATTACGCCAGATGGCAATGTTTATACCGCAATCGATGCTAATCAGGAGGCTACCAACCCCCCAAATGCTATATTCAAATTCCCTCATCGAATTTCAAAATACAATTCGGATGGTATTGAGATTTGGCATACAGACGTTTTTGATGATGGTGGTAGTAGTAGTTTAGTTGTACCCAATTTATTTGTTACCAACAGTGGTAAGGTTACAGTAGGAGTATTTTCAGCTTCGAGCAGTAGGAAATTTTATTATAATGGGGAAGAGATAACTTCGCAAATGTCTAAAACTACCATATCCAGTAGTATAGTAATTTCTTTAAATGCCGACGGTACAAAAAACTTCGCCATTGCCGATGTTAGTCGCAATACAAATAATCAAGTGCTATTACAAGCTGTTAATCCTTTCAACGGGGATATTTTCGTTAGTTATCAAGCTTACTTTGTTAAACCAGAAAATGCGCCTTATAATTCGTTTCCAACATCAACACCTAACCCTAATATTTCTAATTATATTGGTGTTATAAATTTCAATTCTTCGGGTACTTATATAAAATATGACAATAATTATTCATCAACTACATTAAATAAATCATTGAACGCAACAAATAATGGATTTGTAAACGTAATAAGCAGTAACGATTACAACAAAGGGGGCTATGTTTTTAGCGATACTAATTATTTTGGAGTTGTAGAAATTTATGATCAAAACTTTAATTTTTCAAAAGCGGTAAAAATACCCTATGTTGATAATAAGTTATCGGTAGCTGGCTTTCAGGATAAAGTTGCCATAGGTGGTACGTTCTTAAAACCCCTAACAATCGGTAACACCACCTTAACTCCACAATATAATGATCCCGATTTTGGCACACGCTTTATCTATAATGCAGGAATTAAATTTGATGTTTTTTTTGCGCAGGCAAATGTTAATACGGTTACACCCATTACCTTGCTAAGTTTTAATGGAGTTAAATCAAATACGGGCATTAAATTAAATTGGGTAACCGCTGCCGAAAAAAACACCGCTTATTTTGAAATACAAAAAAGTAGCGATTTAATAAATTTTACAAGCATTGGTAGGGTAGATGCTGCGGGAAATTCTTCTGAAAACAAATATTATAGTTTAACCGATTTTATCCCCGCCAAGGGTATAAATTATTACCGCCTAAACCAAATAGATGCAGATGGTACAAAAGTTTTAAGCAATCCAATAGCTATTAATTTTGATTTGAATGCTGATACTAAAATATCGGTTTACCCAAACCCAGCTGTTAATGAAATTCATTTTACAGGTTTAAAAACTGGTGCTACTGTAAGCTTATTTAACACAGAAGGCAAAAATATTTTATCACAAAAATTAAGTAATAACACTTTACAAATACCAGCTATAGTAAAAAGTGGTTTGTATATTTTGAGCGTAAAAGCTATTGATGGTAGTGCAACAACTTTAAAAGTTTCGATAGTTAAATAAAAGGAAGTAAGAAAAAACTGATTAAATATTTTAACAAATTTTAAAACCAAAAACAATGAAAAAATTTTACACGCTTATTTTAGCTCTATTACTATTATCAAGTTTAAACCAAACCTATGCCCAACTAGGCAACGGCTGGGATAGTGCCTTTAACTTTGGTGGTGCGGGCAACAGCGTAACCGAAATGCGTTACGATGCCAACGGCAACCTTTACTTTTTAGCCACCGTAATGGGTAAAAACCTATTTGCAGGAACGCAAATAGACCCTGGTGGCTTTGGCAGTTACCCAAATACCGAAATTATTTACGGTAAAATTGCACCCAATGGCACACAAACACTCCTTAAACAAATTAAAGGTGGAGGCGAAGGTAGGTTAGATGCCGATGGAAATTTATTAATGATCTTAAGATTAGGTTTTCCTACCGCACCAGTTGATTTTGGCAATGGTATTATAAACAACACCATTGGTGCCAAACTTTTAAAAATAAGCAACACAGGTGTTACTCAATGGATGAAGCCAATTAAAACAGGAAGTAAAGAAAATTACGGAGCAGCAGGCGTAGCTATATTAAATGTACAGGGAATGCAGTTTACGCCAGATGGTAATTTATACGTGGTAACTGCCGCAAACGGCGCTGCTTTAAACCCACCTACACCTACATTTAGTAACCCGCACCGTATTATAAAATTTAATGCCAATGGCGATGAAGTATGGCATACCGAATTATTTTCTAATGCTACAGGTGGAATTTCTGTTCCTAAAATTTTTGTGGACGATGCTGGCCAAGTAACTTTTGGTATTTATGATACAAGTAATTTATGGTATTATAACGGCGAAGCACTTGCCTCGCAAATGGGAGTTTATTCTTTTGGTCGTAGTGCTTACAGTATAGTTATTAGTTTAAATGCAGATGGTAGCAAAAAAAATACCATTGCCGATTTAGGTACCAATGCGGCCACAACATTTTCGGGCTTAAATCCCATCAATGGAAACCTTTATATTGGATACTCGGTATATGCACCAAAAGTTTCTACGCAGTTTCCATTTAGCACTTTGCCTAACATATATGCAGGTAATGCTATGTTCGAAAATTTTTTATACGTAACCAACGTTACTCCAATTTATAACAATGCTGGCCAGTTTGTAAAATATATTTTAAATAAAGATGTGCCGGTTTTATCAACTATGGTACGTAATGGTAATAGATTTGTTTCGGCTTTAAACTTGCAAGACAATGTAGTTTACGAAAAAGGAGCTTACATTTTTAACAATACCGCCGTTTTAGAGTTTTTAGATCAAGATTTTAACTTTGTAAAAGCATTAGCGGTACCTAAAACTAGTACAATTGCTGTTTATCAAGATAAAGTTAGCATAAACGGCGAATTTAAAACCCCTTTAACATTTGGTACCAAAACACTAACTCCTGGCTTTAACGACCCCGATTTTGGAACACGTTTTCCCATTTTTGGGTCTTTAAAATCCGATATGTTTATCACTGTGGCGGATGCTGCAGTTATTGCTCCGCCCATTGCAGCAAATTGGTTAGGGGTTGATAATAACTGGAATAATACCGCCAACTGGAGCGGCGGAAAAGTGCCCGATGCAAGTACAATTGTAAAATTTAATGCCAATACCGCTCAACAACCTACCGAAGGCACAATACCAACTGCTTTGCAAGTAATTATTGATGCTGGTATAAATGTAGAATTACCAAGAGATTTAATAATAGCCAACAAAATAATAAACAACGGCAAACTTACCGTTAGTAATGCCGAAGCTAGTTACCAATTTAGAAACTACAGTGCAAAAGAAATTTTGGGCAATGGCGAAATATTTTTTAACGGTACAACGGCAACATCATCGGTTACTACCGCAGGGTTTAAAAACATTTCTTTTAATCAACCTATATTTACAACTGGCACATTTAACACCATAAAATTTATTGGTACAAGGGCTATGGTTACAGGTACAGGTATTATTGTTGATAATGCCGATGAAAACGCCATAACAGGATATAATAGTGGCGCATTTTTTCTAGGCACATTAACCAGAAAGGTAAAAGCTTCGGGTATTTATCATTTCCCGGTCGGGAGTGTTGGTTTCCCTAACGATAATGCACCCATAAAGCTTATATTAAATAATTTGGTAGGTACAAGTTCAATTACGGTAGCTATGAATGGTTATGCCAACAACATAAACGAAGTAAACTTAGGTACTACAAAGGTTAGTGAAATACTATCGGGTTCGTATTGGAAAATTACCTCCGATGTACAACCTACCTCGGGCAGTTTTACTATTGATGCAGAAAAAAACATTCATAACAACGGTGTTACCGATGCCAACCGTTATGTATTAATAAACCAAACCGATAATGTTTGGGGTTTTGATGGCACAAAAGGCACATCAACCCAAACGGGTGGTACAGTTAGTGGTACTAAAGTTACCAATGGCAAGGTTACCGCAGCCTTATCGGGTTTATCTAAATTTGCAAATATTGCCATAGGTATTGCCGATGCTGCCGTAACACCTGGTTTGGCTGTAACTACAAGCACTTGGGCAGGTACTGCAAATACCGAATGGGCAAATGCAGCAAACTGGAGCAATGGCGTACCCAACGGAACAGTAAATGCAATAATACCCGCAGGTTTAACTAATTATCCCTTGGTTTTTGCAGGAAGCCCTTATGCAAAAAGTATGACGGTAAATGCTGGTGTGGATATTAAATTAGAAGCAAACTTAGTTTTAACAAATGGTTTAATAAACAATGGCGTATGTGAGATTGCAAATATACAAGCAGGTAACGTTTTTACCGACTTTGTTGTTTACCAAGGTGGTATAACGGGTACTGGAAAAGTTGTTTTTAAAACCCAAAGAAATGTTAGAGGTGGTATAATTAATAATAATGTAGAAATTAATGTTGGTAAAGATTTTTCTAACAATTTGGATAACGACATTAATATAATTGGAAAAATAGGGGGTAACGTCAACATCATTTCGGGTGGGGTTAGAGCTTGGGATTATGGTTCACAGTTTTTAGAATCAACCAACCCAGATGCTACCATTACCGTTGCCAACCCCGATTTTCATATTGCTGGCCATGTTTTAAAATCGGTAAAAGCTAACGGTACATATTTTTTGCCTTTGGGCGATGAACAATTTCACCGCTTAGGTACCCGTAAATACGGTGCTATTACCATTAAAAACAATAATTTAGATGCCCCAGCGGTGTTTAACGTTTATTTTAACTCGTATTTTGTTGAGCGGGTAAACATAGCCGATGGCGCAACACCTATTACCGAATTTTTAAACTCGGGCCAATGGCGCATAGACCCCAGCGTAGTTTCTAAAACAGGAACTATTGATATCATACTCGAAACCAAAAACTACACCAACGGTCGTACCAATGCAAGCGATTATGTGTTATTGCGCCGAGATAACGCCATTGCCAAATGGATACCTGTAAGCGGCTCAACTATTACCGAAGCTGCTGGTAAAGTTACCGCAACTGCAAATGGTTTAGCACCATTTACGGCAAGTACAATGTTTTGCATTGGCCTTAAAGCCAATACTACCCAATGGACAGGCGCAACCAACACCGATTGGAATACCGATACCAACTGGAACAATGGCATACCTAACGATACTTACAAAGCACAAATTATTGCGGGTTCGCCCCGATACCCTGTGGTAGCTAGCGGAAACAACGCTGCATTATTAGAAGTTGGATTGGGAGTTTCTATGGAGTTACCATTGGATTTCGATGCAAAATTAGGTGTAGTAAATAATGGAACAATTGAAGTTATAGGTACAGGAACTTTTAACGGGTTTAATTATAACCAAACCCCAATTAGCGGTACAGGTAAATTACTGTTTAGCAATGATAGCCCTTCCGATATTACAGGGGCATATATGACGGGCCAAAAAATAAATAACGGCATAGAGATTAACAGAACTGGCGGTGTAACTACATCGTACAATATGGTTGTTGGTGGCGATTTGAGTTTGATAAATGGATTGGTAACTACATCGGGTGCTTTATTTATGAGCAACCCCGATGCAACAATAACTAGCACAAGCAGCAGTTATATTATAGGCACACTAAATCGAAAAGTAAATGCAAATGGTAATTATAATTTCCCAGTGGGGAGTGCAACCGCCTTTGCACCCGTAAATTTAACGCTTAACAATATTGTAGGAGTACAAAATATAAACGCCGGTTTTTCGGCAACCGCAAATACCAAAGCACCTGTAATAAGTGTGGATGGTAGAGTTATTCAAAAAACTTTAGATAACGGAGTTTGGACTATCTCGCCCGATTATTCGCAAAGCCTAACCGCTGGCAATTACGATGTTAACCTACAAACCAGCAATTATACAAACGGCGTTACTGATGCCGATTTGTACAATATTATAAAACGTACTGCATCTTATTTCCCTTGGGAATATTTAGGAAACACCCCAGCCGCAACCCAAACAGGTGGTATAATTACAGGCAATGTAGTAGCAAACGGTTTAATAAATGCAGCTATAAAAGGCCTAACAGGTTTTTCTGATTTTGCAATTGGCATACGCAACGAAGGAGTTTTACCTATAACTTTAGTAAGCTTTAAAGCCGATAAAATTAATACAGGTGTAAAACTAGCTTGGCTAACTGCAGCTGAAAAAAATAGTGCTTATTTTGAAGTACAAAAAAGTAGCGATGGTATCGCTTTCACAACATTGGGTAGGGTTGAAGCAGCTGGTAATTCATCCGAAAACAAATATTATTCGCTAACGGATTTCATCCCAGCAAATGGTATAAATTATTACCGCCTAAACCAAGTAGACGCTGATGGAAAAGCGGTTTTAAGCCAACCAATAGCTATTAATTTTGATTTAAATGAAGATGCTAAAATAACGGTTTACCCCAACCCAGCCATAAACGAGTTACATTTTACAGGTCTGAAATCTAATGCAACAGTAAGTTTGTTTAATACAGATGGTAGAATTGTTTTTTCAAACAAATTAATTAATAACACTTTACAAATACCCATTTCTGTAAAAAGTGGTTTGTATATTATGAGTGTAAAAGGTAGCGACGGTGTTTTTACAACCCTAAAAGTTTCGATAGCTAAGTAAGTTTTTTTTATAAGTTAGTTAAGGTAGCGAACTGTGATGTTTCGCTACTTTTTTTTTTAAATCTTTATTTTAGAATTTAAATAAGAATAGAACATTGTTTGTTTATTAATTGCTCCCTAAAAAACCATGATGTTTTTAATAGGCCATTTGATTGCCCATGTTTTTTAATTTATTTTTTAAATATGCAACGAGAACACCAATTACCTTTGCTAAATTTAGGATAGTTAACTCCAAACAAGTATATTTTGTAGCAAGCAAAATATGATCAAACTTTATATCCTTTTATTATTGTGAAACTACGATTTTTCAATAAATACAAATATTTGTTTATCACAAATACCTATAATTTAACTTTAAGTATTGAATTTTAATTATTGTATAATTTTCAAATACATACTAGCTTAAATCACCTTTACCCAAATGTCTTAAATTTTGCTTATCAAGTAATCTAAAAGAATTAACTATTTTTTTATAAACATAATAGTTTATGAAAATTTATCAATAAAAGTTGGGGATAATTAAAAATTTAACATTTATTAATAAAATCCTTTATTGTTGTAACAATTCTGTTTTACGCTGCGTAAAATATTTAAAAACATTTTTTTTGAATCTCATAAATTATCCTTGAAAAAGCAGTTATGAAAAAAATTCTCCTAATACTTACACTTTTTACATTTAACGATGGGTTAAACCTAATGGGGAATCCTTATCCAGCGGTGTTAAGGTTTGATGCTTTCCTTGATGACGCTAATAACTCTGGACAAATAGATGATTATATAATGATTATGAAACGAGATAGATCTGGATTTTTCTCTTACTCGGCAGGGATACCAAATGGGAATATTTCTTTGGTTAAAGGTGCGGGAGCGCAAATAGATAAAGCACAATACCCAATTATACAACCTGGCCAAGAATTTTTAATTAGCAAATCTTCGGTTAAGGATCAAATAAATATAACTTTTAAAGAAACGTATAAAGTGGCGACTATTGGTGCTAGAAAAGCACTAAGAACCTTAAAACAAACCGAAAGTTCATACCCAGCAATAAGGCAAATAATTAGGTTTAACTTGCAAAGCAACGAAACACAAGATGATGCAACCATAATTTTAGAAGAAGGTAATAGTGCCAATTATGGCGGAAACGATGCCCCATCTATGGCTCATAATACCTTATATACCTACTCGCTTACAGCAGATGAGGTACCAGTTATTATAAATTTTATGCCAGAAGTATCACAAGTTAACGAAATTAAATTGTTTGTAGAGTCTACAAAAAGTGATGCTAACCTAAAACTAAACTTTACAGAAATAATAGGCTCAGGTAACAAAGAAATTTGGTTACAAGATAATTACACACAAACCAGCACACAAATTACCAATATCAATAACTGTTATAATTTTGGTATTGATAAAAGTATAAAAGCAACATCGGGTAAAAATAGATTTGTGCTAGTTTTTAAAATTAAAGAAATGCTACCTATAACACTAACTAGTTTTACAGCAGATGCAACCAGGTTGGGTGGACAATTAATTTGGGAAACAAAAACCGAATTAAATGATGCTAAATTCGAGGTACAAAGTTCGGTAGATGGGGTAAATTTTGCCAGCTTAAAAATTGTTGATACTAAAGCCACAAATGGCAATAGTAATGAGGTATTGGGTTACAACTATTTAGATAAAACCATACAAAGTGGTACAATTTACTACCGTTTAAAAATGATAGATAAAGATGGGACTTTTACAACTAGTAATTTAAAGAAAGTAAACTTTAGCTTAAGCAAAACCAATACTTTAATTGTTTACCCTAGTTTAGTTAAAGATGAGTTGAACATGAGGTGGAGATACCAAAATAATGAAAAATTTAATTTAGAAATATATGATATTGCAGGTAAAATCGTGTTAAGTTATAAAAACTTAAAAGGACAAAGCTATACAACCAATGTTTCTAACCTAACTGCAGGGGTATATATATTAAAGGTTAAGGATCTAATAACTAACAAATTAACTGCCGTTAGAAAATTTATAAAATATTAATAAACTTAGTTAAATAATTGGTTAAATAAGTCGGAAACGTTGCTAAGTTAAATCTTAGTAACGTTTTTTATAAAAAAACTTTCGGCAGTTTAATTAATACCTAAACTTTCGGAGCAATGCATCTCATATTTAGGGTATTTTAATTTTTCTTATAATTTAGATACGTATTTTAGGCTTGTTATAATTTATCCCTAAAATTATGCAATTAACATTCGTGTATTCGTGGCTATTATTATTTTATGGATAAATAAAAAGCTTATAACCTGAGTTCGATTAATAAAACATTGTTCACTATAGTTTTGATTATGATTTGGGCGTTTCCTGCCTGCCGGTAGGCAAGGTAACACGCCGTCCGCTACCTGCCTGCCGGTAGGCAAGTATCTTTTTTTACTTTTCTATCCCCTCGACCCCCTTCGGGGCATAGCCGTCAAGCAGGAATGAGATAAGTCTATAATATATAGGGGTATATGTAACCCAAAACAGGAGAAAAACTTGGTAACCTCATTATTTGAGA
>JAYULE010000199.1:0-6375 GCA_043763845.1 Sphingobacteriales bacterium | reverse complement strand
AAATTAATTTGTTGCTCGGATATATAAGCACTGTAAGTTGGCCACCAAATTTGGTTTGCCAATTTGTTAATAATGGAAAGTTGGCTGGCTGTTGCTGTAGTAATTTTTAGCATATGCCTAAATTATTTAAAATTATAGCACTTTTTTAATATTTAAGGCTGCAATATTTCTAATTGAGCCAAAATATCATCGGGATTTATAAAATAAGGCTTATCAAATTTAACGGTTAAAAAAACTTCATTAAACACTTCCATATAATTTCCCGGTAGTGAGGGAATTTTCTCTTCAACTTTCTCGCCCAATTGGTTTAGATAAGTTAAGCAACCTTCGTTACCCGGTTTTTCTACACCATAAGATGTGTCATCTAAATCAATTTTAGCTATTAGTTGATTCTCTTGCTCATCGGCTCGCATTTTGGTAAAAATGCCGTTGGTACCATAAATAGTATACGCGGCTTGAGGTTTTAAAACCAACATATTTGTGGTAATAAAAATAGTTTTACCATCGCTGTATTTTAATTGTGCTTGGGCAAAATCATCAACTTCCGATTGTTCTCTAAACCTGCCATATGTTTTAGTAAAGCTTTGCGGAGTGCCAAAGAGGGCAATTGCTTGGTCTAGCAAATGTGCGCCTAAATCGTAAAAAATACCCGAGCCAGGAATGGCAGTTTCTTTAAATTCTTTTGCGCCAATGGTGTTTCTAAACCTATCGAACCTAAAATGAGCTTCAGTAATTTTGCCCAATTTGCCACTTTCTAACACTTTTTTTAAGGCTAAAAAATCGCTATCGAACCTTCGGTTCTGGTAGGCCATCACTTTTAAATTTCTGCTATCGGCTAAAGCAAATATGTGTTGTGCTTGCGCATTAGTAGTTGCAAAGGGTTTTTCAACCAGAATATGTTTGCCTGCATTTAAAGCTTGTATTGTAAAATCATAATGCGTGTTGTTAGGTGTGTTAATAATTACCAATTCGATATATGTATCGGCCAAAAGGGATTCAATATTGTTATAGGTTATTATATTGGGATAATCTTTTTGAGCTTCATTCTTGGTTCTTTCTAAGACGGCATAAAAATCAAAATTTTTATTATCACTTAAAAAAGGCGCATGAAAAACTCTTCCCGACATACCATAAGCTAATAATGCTGTTTTTATAGGATTTACCATTATAGATGAATTAGGCAATAAAATTAAACTGATTTTTACTTAGAAACAATACGAATTGTATTTTGGTAAAACTGAACAAAGTTCAAAATTCAAACATGAATAAAAAATATTGAATTCTAATAATTAGGGCGTTTTAACACGCTTTACGCTGTATCTTTTTACTTTTCTATCCCCCCAACCCCCGAAGGGGGAGTTTCAGCGTAAAAAAGTATGCCGCTTCAATCGTTAACGCAATAATATCTATATTAGTCAGACAGACAGCATTATATTAAAATTAATTAGCAAATTAAGATATAAAGTAAATTGAATATTACTTAGCGAATGGAAAAAAGATTATATACTTTTTTTGGATGATAAAATCATATTATTGGCAATTTGTTGATTTAAATGTTTTGATACAATTTGGTTAGTACCATTTATATATAACATTGTTTTATTCTTAATTATATCTATTATCTGATTATTAAGTTCTTCGGGAACCGCTGGGCAACCGTGGCTACGACCTAAACGACCGTGAGATTTAATAAAACTCTCGCTTACGTAGCTTGCGCCATGTACAACAATAGATCGGGATTTTGCTAAAGAATTTATACCCTCATCTAAACCTTCTAGTTTAAGTGAAAGACCGTGTTTACCAAAATAAACTTCATCGGTAACATAAAATCCTAAGCTACTTTGGTGCGATTCGGCAATGTTAGAAAATTGATTAGGAATGTTATCGCCACTACCTTGGCCGTGTGCTACAAGCGTATTTAGCAATAATTTTTCTGCTTTTAAATCAATAATCCACATTCTTTTTACTGTACTAGGTTGGGTAAAATCAATTATAGTAACAATATTTTTAATAGGGTTTATGGCACTTTTACTACTCAAGTTAAAATAACCAATCATAGATTTTTGAAAAACAGGGAACGATAAACCAGTTAACTGTAAGTTACAATTATTGTAAAATTGGGAAATGTAATTATCAAAAGCCAACAAATTGCTAGCGGTACTTTTAGAATTAAGCATTGTTCTTTGTTTTGCACTACTGGTTTTTATACCGGCTACGTTTGTAATTAAAACGGAAAGCAGGGTTATAAATACAAAACTTTTTATTATCAATTTAGAAAAACCTTTAGACATATATTTTTTAAATTAGTCAAACATTATTAATAGGTTATACAATAATAAAACAAATTATAACAATTATGTTACAAATGTGTGAAATACTTTTTGGTTGTAAGTTTGTATAATGTAAAATTAAATGAAAAATTTTGAAATTAAACTAACACTTAGTTAGCATATTACATTATATAAACGCTAATAATTAATAATAATTTTAGAATAGTAAATTTTTATGTTGTTACCGCCAGAAACCATAAAAATAGCCTAATCTATTTTAAAACTTTCTAATACTTGTACAGGTTGCCAACCAAAAGTTTTGCGGGCTTTACTATCATCAAAAGTTAAAGGGGCTTTAATTTTAGAAAGTTTATACGAGTTTAAGGGGGATTTGTTGCCCAACAAATCGCCGAGTTTGGCCAGAAAAACAGCTACCCAGTTGGGTATATTGGCCGAAGGTTTTTTATTTAGTTGAGCGGATATATGGGCACTGATTTGTTTAAAATTGGGATGGTAGCCATCCGTAAGGTTAAAAATACCACCAATTTGGGCTACTGTTTTTATACATTGGGCAACATCAGTAGCCATTACCATACTTTTTTTAGCTAAGCCATCAGCTATGTTAAAGTAATACCCTTTTTTTATGCCTTTTATCATTGCGCCTAAATTGCCAGGTGGATTTTCTCCCACCAATAGTGGCAAACGTAAAATGGTGCAAATTACATGATGCTTTTTGCACCAATTGCTTATTAACTCTTCGGCTTGTATTTTACTTAGGCCGTAAGCGTCTTTGGCATTTAAAGGATGATTTTCATCTATTAAAAGCCCTTGGTTTAAGCCATAAACCGCTACCGAACTAATAAAAACAAATGCATGTGGCAAATTATTCTCGAGTGCTGCAAGTAGGTTTTGTGTGCCTGTTACATTTACATCAAAAAAATCTTGTTTTTCGGCTGGGGTTTTGGGTACAATGTGGGCTTTGCCTGCTGCGTGTATTACTAATTCTGTTTTGGGGAGTAAGGGTATTTGTGTGGCTAAATTGGCTATGATATTGGCATTTGTACGGCCAAGAGTTATAATGCTGTAATTGTTGGGTAGGTTTTTAAGGAGGATTTGGCCAAGGAAACCTGTGGAGCCGGTTAGGAGGGTTTGTTGCATTTTTAATTAGCTTAAAATTGTTTTGCGGAGAGCTTTTTGGTATACCTAGGTTAAAACTTTTACTGTCAAAATTCTTAGAAATAATTTGAGGGATAAATAAAAGGAAAAATCAATTGGGTTAATAAAATTATATTTTAAAAATTTCTTCATCAACTCTTTTTCAAATTTATAATACGCATACCCACTTCTTCTAGCTACCATATTATTGCCTACTCTTGCATCTACTAATGGGGTTTGAATGTTATAAAAATGAGAACCCTGACCGTAGTGTTCACGCAGTGGCAAACGGATTTATAAATAAAATTTAGTCACCGACTAAATTAAGAAATTAATATCCCTTATATTATACAAAGCAAATTTCTAACAATCCTTTTTTATCGTAATACTAATCAATACCCCCTGGCGCAAGTTTGAAACTTGTGCGAGTACGAGTTAGTATTATAATTAATACTACTCAATTACTATCTTAACTACTTTTTTCGCTATAAAATAATCTCTTTGATTGCTGTAAAGATATTATTTTTGTTTATAAACCGTAAAAACTCAAAATTCTAATATTTTACTTAAATATAAGTATGTTACGTAATTGAATTAATAACAAATATAAGTTTAGCACAAGTTGGCAATTATATACAACTAATACTTTTCCATTTGTATCTTACCAACATTTTTCTTCTAAATATTATCTTGCTCTGCTCTATTGATATCTTTCTTGATTTTCAACTGTAACTGCTGTTATTAGGTTATTATTTACAGATATAAGCTAAGCACAAGTTACAAACTTGCGCCAGTAATTAGGTGTATGATGCAAACTATGCGCCATGGGAGTATTCCTACAGTGGTGCTATGGTGTTAATTTCTAATACAATATCTCCTTACCCGCATAACCCTAAAATACGAAATTTTGTTATTATTTAGTCGGAGACTAAATTTTATTTGCCAATCCTTAGTCCCCAACATCGCAACCCACGCTTCAGACTAAGGACAGGGGGCAGACTATACGCCAGGGAGATTACTAATACAATATCTCCTTTCCCTCAAACCCTAAAATACGAAATTTTGTTATTATTTAGTCGGAGACTAAATTTTATTTACCAATCCGTAGTCCCCAACGCGTTAAACCACGCTACAGACTACGGACAGGGGGAGACCCCTCATCTCAACCCATGCTTCAGACTACGAACAGGGGGCCTGCAAGGTTTACAAAGAATTAGAACGACAACTAAAAGAGAAAAAAAGCGACTTGAGCCCAGAAAAAGCAATTGACATCCTTAAAACCATCTACAAAATTAGCTTCATAACCACATACTCAAATACGGTACACACCAAACTAATCCTTAAAAATGTTGAACAAAAAGACATAATCAACCTGTTTCAACTCAAAATTTAGCTCGGGTGTCCCAGCGCACAAAACAGGACATTTTATTTACCAATCCGTAGTCCCCAACGCCTTAAACCACGCTACAGACTACGGACAGGGGGGTAGTCGTTCTAATACTTGCTTTAAAGCTTTACTTGGCACAAATTCAATCACACTAATAACAGGAATACGATCTTTTTTTACTTTTTTAAAAAGAATACGTGATTTTGTGTCCATTAAAAATTTTCTAACAATTTTATATTTCGAAATAGAATTTCCAAATTGAAATTTATATGCCCCATCATTATTCATTTTACCATTTCTTAAAAAACTACCTGCCAAATAAGAAAGTTTCTCGTTATTACCTTTGATTTTCTTAGAATTTAATTTGCCAATATAGATTTCAAAGTCACCTCTATTAATAGAATCTCTATCATCAAAATAGCCAAAACCTTCGCTCTTTTTAAAGTTATAATATGTGTTAAAATATTTAGAATATTTTTCCGAATATATCTTTAAAATCGGGTTCTCAACGCCCTCTTTTTTTAATACAATTTTTGATGAGTCACCACCTGAAAACAACTTTAAAGAATCTAAAAAAACAGTTGTAACACTACTTTCACTTGCATAAAAGCTTGTTACAAATTGTGATTCTGTAGGGTGATTAGGCACAAATTGTTTACCTAAATAATCGTTAAACATACCCAGCAAAAAAGCAGACCTTGTTTTTGATAAATTATTTGTTTGACTAATTGATGGTAATGCAAATACAATCATTAAAAAAACTAAAGGGTATCGAAAAAAATTTATTTCCATATGCTAAAAATTTCAAATATTCTACTGAAGTTCGTGATTGTTTTAATAGCGTTTGAAGGATCCATAATTTGCATCCTGAATTTAGAAAAATCATTAAAATATTGCAAACGTGTTACTAAAGTTGCGTGTCCTACACCACCCCCTAAGTTGTTGCCTAATTGTACAATGTGATTATCTTTCATTTGACCAGCAATCCAAGGTAGGGCTTTATGGGGTCGAATATCTTGTAAAGTATTTACATTGTATCCTGATTGTTGGTAGTATGATTGTGTAAGACCTTTACCCATACCGCCATTTTTAACCATACTATACCATTCATTATTACAACTAGTTTGCCCGGTAGAATTAAAATAACTATCAATAGATAATTTGCATCTGTATGTACAATCCCATGTACCTGTTTGGTTTTGCTGTGTTAAACTTTTTGTCACGTCAACATCCCAGTTTAAATCAACAAGGTCAGGAGACAACATTGGTCGTCCATTAAATCCAATTTTAAGATCTTCCCACTTTTTCCCGCTCATAAAATCCAGCCCCGCCTTATCAGCTCTAATGCCACTTACCACCCCATTAATTAAACCACCAGCCAAACCACCAACAACACCCGCTTTAAAACCGGCAGCTAAACCGCCGCTAAAGCTTGCGCCGTTCATCCAAGCATTCGCAGCACCGCCCACAAAACCTCCTGCAAAGCCTCCGGCTGCACCAGAAGCGAAACCACTTGCAAAGCCCAAAGTTGCCATTTGTGCACCAAAAAATGAACCGCCAGCA
>JAYULE010000198.1:0-6405 GCA_043763845.1 Sphingobacteriales bacterium | reverse complement strand
AAATTGTTTGAATCACAGTTTAAATGGATTTAAAGATTTCGCTGATTTTTTTAAAATGACTAAGGAATTCCGTGTCATTAGTGCAATCAAAACAAATCAGTGATTCAGACAATTTTTTTTGATAAAATTAAATTGTTTGAATCACAGATTATATGGATTTAAGGATTTCACTGATTTTTAAACGTAATAAAGATAATCCGTGTTATCGGTGTAATCAAAATAAATCCGTGATTCAGACAATTATTTGTGGTAAAATTAAATTGTTTGAATCACAGATTATATGGATTGAAGGATTTCGCGGATTATAATTTCAATAACCAAGAAAATCCGTGTTATCAGTGTAATCAAAAAAAATCCGTGATTCAAACAATTGTTTGTGATTAAAACTCAATTGTCTGAATCACAGATTATATGGATTGAAGGATTTCACTGATTTGAATATACTAACCAAGAAAATCCGTGTTATCAGTGTAATCAAAAAAAAATCCGTGATTCAGACTGTGTAATCAAAATAAATCAGTGATTCAAACAATTGTTTGTGATTAAAACTCAATTGTTTGAATCACAGATTATATGGATTGAAGGATTTCGCGGATTATAATTTCAATAACCAAGAAAATCCGTGTTATCAGTGTATTCAAAAAAAATCCGTGATTCAGACAATTGTTTGTGATAAAAACTCAATTGTTTGAATCACACATTATATGGATTGAAGGATTTCGCGGATTATAATTTCAATAACCAAGAAAATCCGTGTTATTTGTGCAATCAAAATCAATCACAGATTATATGGATTGAAGGATTTCGCTGATTTTTAAAAGTAATAAAGATAATCCGTATTATCAGTGTAATCAAAAAAAAATCCGTGATTCAGACAATAAAATAATCTCAATTAAACATTCGCAGCCAACCAATCGCCCACTTCAGTAGTTTTATAAGCTTTGTTAGTACCAGCTAAATCTTCGGTTACAATACCTTGTTCTAAAGATAAATCTACTACTTTGCGTATAGCAGCCGCTTCGGCGTGTAGGCCAAAAGCATCTTCAAACATCATGGCTGCAGAAAGCACAGTTGCCAATGGGTTAGCAATATCTTTACCCGCTGCTTGTGGATACGATCCGTGAATAGGTTCGTATAAAGATGTATGTAAACCCTTTGATGCCGAAGGCATTAAACCCATAGAACCTGATATTACCGAAGCTTCATCGGTTAAAATATCGCCAAAAAGATTTTCGGTAATTAACACATCGTAGCTGTTAGGCCATTGTACCAAACGCATAGCCACAGCATCCACAAACTCGTAGCTTACAGTAACTTCGGGGTAATCTTTTTCCATAGCTTGTACGGTTTCTCTCCACAAGCGAGAGCTTTCCAACACGTTTGCTTTATCAACACAGCATAATCTTTTGCTACGAGTCATGGCTAGTTCAAAACCTATTTTAGCTAAACGCTGTATTTCCATACGGGTATAAGTACAAGTATCAAAAGCGGTGTTTCCATTATCTTTACGACCACTTTCGCCAAAATAAATACCTCCTGTAAGTTCGCGTAAAATCACCAAATCCGTACCTTCAATACGTTCACGTTTCAAAGGCGAATTATCAATTAACGATGGAAAAGTAAAAGTTGGCCTAACGTTGCAAAATAAGCCTAGTTTTTTACGCATTTTAAGCAATCCTTGCTCGGGGCGTACGGTTGCTTTAGGGTCGTTATCGTATTTTGGGTGACCAATGGCACCGAATAAAACGGCATCGGCAGCTAGACAAACTTCGTGAGTACTATCTGGGTAAGGCTCACCAACGGCATCAATGGCACAAGCACCGGTAAGTGCGGCTGTCCACTCAATAGTATGGTTAAATTTTTGGGCAATAGCGTTCGATACTTTAACCGCTTGGTCTATAACCTCGGGGCCTATACCGTCGCCGGCTAATAATGCAATTTTTAAGTTCATTTTGTATTTGTTTTGGTATTCTAAATTTAAATAATATTCAACATTTTTTGGGTAGCTTTTATAGCACATACCGTTTGGTCGCTATCTAAACCTCGGGTTTTAAAAGTACGTAAATCGGCTTTTTGCCAAGTAATAATGGCTTCGCATAACGCATCCGAATCGCTGCCTGGGGCAATCCTAACCGCATAATCAATCAGTTTGGGTAAGTGCATTTTTTTATGCGCATAAGCTTTACTTAAAGCTTTCATAAATGCATCGTACTGGCCATCGCCTTGTGCCTGTTCTTCAAACACTTCGTCATCAATTTTAACTGTTATGGCTGCCGATGGCTTAGATCCTTTACTATTTGTTAACGTATAAGATTGTACTTTAACCCTTTTTTCATACAAATTAGTATCCAAAACATCCGATATAATGTACGGCAAATCTTCTTTGGTAACCGTTTCTTTTTTATCACCCAATTTTATTACTCTTTGGGTAACTTTCTTTAAATCCTCATCGTTTAATTTTATGCCCAACTCTTGCAAGTTTTTTAAAATATTGGCTTTTCCCGATGTTTTACCTAAAGCATAACTCCTTTTACGGCCAAAACGTTCGGGCAGTAAATCGTTAAAATACAAGTTGTTTTTATTGTCGCCATCAGCGTGTATGCCAGCAGTTTGCGTAAAAACATAATCCCCAATTATGGGTTTATTTGCAGGTATGCGTACGCCCGAGAAGTTTTCTACCAGCTTGCTAACTTTAAAAATGGCCGCTTCTTTAATGGAAATACTTACCTCGGGCAAAAAATCTTTAATTACCGCCACCGCACTTGATAATGGTGCATTACCCGCCCGTTCGCCCATACCGTTTATGGTAAGGTGTAAGCCATTTATGCCAGCTTTTACCGCCTCCAAAACATTGGCAGTACCTAAATCGTAATCGTTATGAGCGTGAAAATCGAAGTGTAAAGTAGGGTATTTTGCTTTAATAGTGCTAATATAAGCAAACACCTCGGTAGGCGTTAATACCCCCAAAGTATCGGGTAATAAAACTCTTTTTACAGGTTGTGTAGCTAAAAAATCTAAATATTGGTACACATAATCGGGCGAATTTCGCATCCCATTGCTCCAATCTTCTAAATAAACATTGGTAACCATACCTTTGCTAGCTGCTAAATTTATTACCTCGGCAATTTCGGCAAAGTGCTCTTCGGCAGTTTTTTTAAGCTGATGCGTTAAGTGGTTTAACGATCCTTTAGTGAGTAAATTTTGCACCTTCACACCCGCTAGCTCCATCCAATCTATAGAAATACCTTTATCAACAAAAGTTAAAACCTCAATGGCGTGTAAATAATTGTTTGCACTTGCCCAGTTGCAAATTGCTTTAACTGCTTCAAATTCACCTTCCGATACCCTTGCCGATGCAACCTCAATCCTATCAACCTGCAGCTCTTCTAACAACAATTGCGATATGGTAAGTTTTTCTGATACCGAAAACGAAACCCCCGATGTTTGTTCGCCATCCCGGAGGGTTGTATCCATTATTTCTATTTTCCTTTTTTTCATTTTTGTTGTTTTAGAGCTTTGGGCGGATAGCTTTTAGCTTCTTGTTTGTTGTTTTTATTTGGGCGTTCCCCGAAAATGGGCGGGCTTTTCGCTCATAGTCCTCAAAAAGCTGCGTTACACTTCGCTTTTTTCCGGGCTAACCGCTGCAATCCCTAACGCATTTGGCAGCGAGCCTCGGGCTTGCGAGCAACGAGCATTCTACAATTAGCTCGTTGTCAATTATCAGTGTTTTTTTTATAACCGAATTCGGGTACATTAAAAAAAGATATGCATTTGCTTCCATATTTTATTAAAATGTACATTTAATTTACCACTGTATAATGTTCAACAACAGGGAAAGGCTCATAATAATGGTGAAGCAATTTTTTCCATTCATTATATTGTTCTGATTGCCTAAAATCAACAGTATGATTTTTCAAATTTTCCCAGTTTTTAACAATATGTACTTACATTCAACTTCCAAACATTTGTTTAATGTATGATTGATATATCCATTTATTGAACTTATATACTGAGAAGCAATTTTAAAATCATTCTCAAAATTCTGCTCCTCCCCTTCAACTATATGCAATATTGCTACTTCTAAAATCATAATTTTTAATATTGTCTTCGAGACTTCTACAATAGGCAGTCAGCCCGAAGCCCGATAGCTCACAGCTCGAGGCCAACCTAAAACGGTCTCGCTTCTGCAAATTCAACAATATCTGCTTTTATGTTTTGCAAATAATCTATATCATCAAAACCATTCATCATATTATCTTTTTTGTAACTGCTAATATCAAAAGTTTCAGTTTCGCCAGTTTCTAATAAAGTAATAGTTTGTTGTGCAAGATTAATTTCTAATTCTGTTTCAGGGTTTTTAAATATGGCAGCAAAAACTATATCCGAAAACTCAGGCGAAACTTGTACTGGCAACACGCCAATGTTTAAGCAATTGCCTTTAAAAATGTCTGCAAAAAAGCTAGATACCACGCATCTAAAACCATAATCGTAAACTGCCCAAGCAGCGTGTTCTCTTGACGAACCCGAACCAAAGTTTTTACCTCCTACCAAAATTTTACCTTTGTAAATAGGGTTGTTTAACACAAAATCTTGTTTCGGTGTATTGTCGGGATTGTAACGCCAATCTCTAAACAGATTATCGCAAAAGCCAACCCGTTCGGTTGCCTTTAAAAACCTTGCAGGTATTAATTGGTCGGTATCAACGTTTTCAATGGGTAGTGGTACTGCGGTACTTTTTAGGGTGGTGAATTTATCGTATGCCATGTTATTTTTTTGTTTGAGTTTATAGCTTTTAGCCTTTGGCTATTAGCGCCTTAGGGGCGCTAATAGCCAAAGGCTAATAACCATTTGCTGGGGTTAATTTTTTTATTAATGAGTGTATTTGTTTTCTAAGCATTACTATTTTATCTGTTAATACTGTGAAATCTTCTTTTGTAATGTAATCTAACTCAAAACTTAATAAAAGCCAATATTCTACTTCGGTTGCTGATGCATGGGCAATGGTTAAAAACCATTTAAAATCTTTCTCGGTTTCACGCCCACAACCTTCTGCAATGTTAGTAGGCACCGAACTCATTGCCCGTCTTATTTGACTGATAACTCCGTTTGTTTCATCTTTTGGATAAGCCTTTGTTAACCTGTAAATACTTAACGTTAACTGGTGGCTGTCCATCCAAATCGAATACTTTTTGTAGTCTCTCATTTTTGTTTTGTTTAGAGCCGTTGGCTTTTAGCCATTGGCTGCCTGAAAGACAGCCAATGGCTAAAAGCCAATTGCCATTTCTAGCCAAAAACCTAGCTAATAGCCAGATCCCTCGGGTCGGTAACCACTCCCATTACCGCCGATGCGGCAGCAACTAACGGAGAAGCCAACATAGTACGTGAACCTGGTCCTTGTCTTCCTTCAAAGTTTCGGTTTGATGTGCTTACCGCGTATTTACCTGCTGGTATTTTATCGTCGTTCATTGCTAAACAAGCCGAACAGCCAGGCTGGCGAAGCGTAAAACCTGCTTCTGTTAAAATATCTAAAATGCCTTCTTCTTTAATTTGAGATTCTACAATGTGCGAGCCGGGAACTAGCCAAGCGGTTACATTAACGGCTTTGTGTTTGCCTTTTACAATTGATGCAAATGCTCTAAAATCTTCTATTCGGCCATTGGTACAACTTCCTAAGAAAACGTAATCAACTGGTTTTCCAATCATTGTATCGCCTTGGGCAAAACCCATATAAGTTAACGATTTTTCGTAAGTTGCTACACCACCTTCAACATCTTCGGCATTTGGGATATTGTTGCTAATGCCTATGCCCATACCGGGGTTGGTGCCATAGGTTATCATTGGCTCAATGGTGCTACCATCAAAAGTATATTCTTTATCAAAAACAGCATCATCATCTGTTTTTAAGGTTTGCCAATATTGCATTGCTTTATCCCAAGCTTCCCCTTTTGGGGTAAATTCACGGCCTTTTATATAATCGTAAGTGGTTTGATCCGGGGCAATCATCCCACCACGGGCACCCATTTCTATACTTAGGTTACAAACCGTCATACGGCCTTCCATTGTCATATTTTCGAAAACCGGGCCAGCATATTCTACAAAATAACCTGTTGCACCCGAAGTACTTAATTGCGATATGATAAACAAAGCGGCATCTTTTGGCGTTACTCCAAAACCTAATTTCCCCGTAAGGGCAATACGCATTTTTAACGCTTTAGGCTGCATAATACATTGGGTAGATAAAACCATTTCTACTTCGGAAGTGCCTATACCAAAAGCAATTGCACCAAAAGCTCCGTGGGTTGAAGTGTGAGAATCGCCGCAAACAATGGTTGCACCAGGTTGTGTAATACCATACTCGGGACCAACAACGTGTACAATGCCATTTTTTTGGTGACCTAAACCCCA
>JAYULE010000197.1:0-6451 GCA_043763845.1 Sphingobacteriales bacterium | reverse complement strand
ACCTTATGTTGGGTAAGGCTAATCCAAGGGTTATCGTACCTAAGTTCACTACTTAAAATTTGCCATGGGTTTTCAGTTTCTTGCATACTATTAAAATTTAAAAAAATGTCTTAATCAAAACGAAGTTAATTTATTGCTAATTTGATAATTTTTTCTTTTTTTATCCAAAATAATTATGAAATCAAAAAAAAATTTCAATATTTACACCTAATGAAACCTTACCTGCTGTTAATACCTTTAGTACCAAACCAATCCTTTAGTGTACGAAACAATTTAGTTCCAAATTTTTTAAATCGTTCGCATTATCATATCGAACTTGAATTGGTGTATTTTGTTAAAGGTATTGGTACACAATTTTTTGGTATAAGTGTTCATCGTTCAAAACCATAAAAAAAAAGTTTTCGCAGTATTTAATACAAGTTAGGGTGCAAAATGCTTGTAAAATGTTTTAAGAAAATAAACTTACCAGAAGTGAGGTTTGTTATGCAAGTGATTTTAATAATTTCTGTAATTTTAACCGATTTTTTAAACATATAACTGCTACTAGTCCATTACAATATAAAAAAAATTTTTCTTACTATATAAACTCAAAATAACATCTTTCAAATTATGTATAAAAATATTTTAATACTATTATTGATTTCAACTTGCATTGCTTTAAAAACTAATGCACAAGAATACCAAAAAGTTTTAGCCGATAATAATGCAAACCTATCTGCTTACATAAGCCAATACGATACAACACATTTTAATAAAGTTATAGCTAGAAAAAAAATATCAATTACGCAAAATAAAACAATTGTTGCTTTAGAAGACTCTGATTGGGAAATTGAAAGAAGAATATCGGTAGCCAAAAATAACGAAGGAGTTAATTTAAGTTTAATATTTAAATGCTTAAAGGGTAAAGCCGGTAAAAGTTCGGTTTCGTTGAATTTAGATTTTACCCAATGGGCAGTAACTAATTATGTTTTAATGCCAGCTGCAGTTTATAATGGTAATAGGGTAAAAGCTTTTGTACACCCATATTTACCTTTTTTGGTAAATGCCGAAGATATAGGCGTTAATAAACCCCAAGTAATATCGGATGTGCCACGCTTAAATATTAAAAACGGCCCATCTCGCATACAACAGCGTAGCGGAGATATGAGTACACCTGCAATAGGCTTCCACAATCCTACCATAAAAAAAGGATTTTGGTTATTAACCAACCAACGTAACCAATATGGCGATAACGGAATTGATATTGAAGAAAATAATAACCGCAGCGTAGCAAGTATTACAATAACAAGTCCTGTAGTAAGAGAAAACTTGCAATACTATATTGCCGAAATGCAAGCTCCAGCAACTGATAAACCTGCAAACTTTATCGCTGGAGATTCTGTGGTATTGAGCACCAAAATTTACTTCTTTAACTCGCCCAATGTGCAAAGTTTGTACAATAAATTTGCTGAGGTAAGAAACGATTTTTTGCCTAAGGGCGATGTTAACTACGCTATTCCGTTTTCGGCTGCTTTTAAAATACAAGAAGAAAAGTTTAACCGTCAAAATTTTGAACCAAAATTTGGCTATTACTCGGTTGGTATGCGAGAAAACTGCTATCAAGATTGGCAAATAGGTTGGACAGGTGGAATGATATCGCCTTACCCTTTATTGGTTAACGGAGGCGAGCAAAGTAGAAAAAACGTAATTCGAAACTTCGATTGGCTTTTTCCTAACGGCATTTCGCCATCTGGCTATTTTTGGGATACTGGCCAAAAAGGAAACCAATGGTTCGGCATATTTCCAGATATCCCCACCGCAAAAAACCTTCACTTAGTGCGTAAAAGTGCCGATGGATTGTTTTATGTTTTAAAAGAACTAACTGCATTTAAAGCTTTAAATATCCCAATAAAACCTACTTGGCAAAACGGTACAAAAACCGTTGCTAATGCTTTGGTAAATACTTGGCAAAAATATGGCCAGCTTGGGCAGTATGTTGATAATACCACAGGTGAAATAATAATTGGTGGCAGCGCCAGCGGAGCAATTGCACCTGCTACTTTGATTTTAGCAGCCCAGCATTTTAACAACCCAAAATACTTAGAAGTTGCCATACAAATTGCCGATAGTTTTAACCAAAACTATGTAAGCAAAGGCTTAATTTATGGTGCAGCTGGCGATGCCATGCAAAACTTTGATAGCGAAGCTACTTACGCACTTTTAGAAAGTTACGTAAGCCTATACGAAGCTACAGCAGATAAGAAATGGTTGCAAATTGCACAAAACGTAGCTATACAATTTACAACTTGGATAAGTTCGTTCGATTTTGTTTTTCCACCTCAATCTACTTTAGCAATATTAGGTAAAACTACCACAGGTGCGGTTTGGGCAAATACACAAAACAAACACGGTGGCCCGGGTATTTGTACCCACTCGGGTGTGGCATTATTGCGATTGTACAGGGCAACTGGCAATGTATTTTATTTAAACCTTTTGCAGGATATTACTAAAGCAATACCTCAATATATGTCAACCGTAGAAAAACCAATACCAGCTTTACAGCCCGGTTGGGTATCAGAAAGGGTAAGCACCACCGATTGGTTAGAGGGTATTGGCGAAATTTTCCCAGGCTCCACTTGGGCCGAAACCGCTTTAATGCTTACCACGTTAGAAGTGCCTAGCATTTACATAAATACACAAACTTTAGTTGTTGCAAATTTTGATCAGGTAAAATCAAACATCATAAAAAGCGATAAAAAAAGTATTACTTTGTTAATAGAAAACCCAACTAAATACAACTGTGAACTAAAAATACTGGCCGAAAATAATATTGAATCCAAAGCTATATTAGCTAACTTGCCTAATTCTAAGTTTTTAAAGCTTGATTTAAAGGCTGGCGAGAAAAAAAACCTAATAATAAAAAAATAAGTACTTTTAAGATTAAATGATTGTTAAACAAGAAATACCCGAAGATGGCACACTTTTACCTTTAATGGAAGAGTTTTATACCATACAAGGAGAAGGATACAACACAGGTAAAGCGGCTTATTTTATACGCTTAGGAGGTTGCGATGTGGGTTGCCATTGGTGCGATGTTAAAGAAAGTTGGGATGCAAGTGTGCACCCTTTAACCCTAACTCAAACTATTATTAGTAACGCAAACCAGTATCCTGGAAAAGCTGTGGTGGTAACTGGTGGCGAACCGTTAATTTATAATTTAGATTTTTTAACCGCTGGTTTAAAGGCACTTAATATAAAAACATTTATTGAAACTTCGGGTGCATATCCATTAAGTGGTAGTTGGGACTGGGTATGTTTATCGCCCAAGAAATTTAAAGCCCCAAGAGCCGATGTTTTACCCTTTGCCAACGAACTTAAAGTAATAGTTTTTAATAAAAGTGATTTTATTTGGGCACAAGAACACGCCAAAATGGTAGGCGCCAATTGCAAATTATATTTACAACCCGAGTGGTCTAAAGCAGCCGAAATTATTCCGCTAATTATTGATTATGTGATGAATAACCCACAGTGGGAAATATCATTACAAACTCATAAGTATTTGAATATACCTTAAACTGTAACTTAATTTTTTTTTAAGCGTTTAAATTAATTGATGAGATTTTTTATTATAATCCTATTTGTATTTACGCAAAATTATTTATTTGCACAGGATGTATTGAGCTCCAACAGTAAGTCGGCATTAAAAAATTTTAAAAATGCAAATAGTTACATTGATAATCATAGTTTAAAATTAGCAATTGTAGAATTACAAGAAGCAACAGAAAACGACCCTGAATTTATAGAAGCATACTTGCTATTAGCAGATGTTTACAGAGCCGAATTTGATTATTTAGATGCCAAACTTGCATATAAAAAAGTTTATCAAATTAATCCAAATTATGCCCCTGAAAGGTATTTTTACTTTGCCGATACCGAACTTAAAAGTGGCGATTATTTATCTGCAAAAGAGCATTTTTTAAAGTTTCTTTCTGTTGCAAATACATCAGATAAAAATATAATAAAAGCGCAAAAATTTATTAAAGATTGTGATTTTAGTTTAAACGCAATTAAAAACCCTGTACCTTTTAAGCCTATAAACATGGGGCCTGCAATAAATACTTATGATGACGAGTATATGGCAGCTATTACCACAGATGAGCTTAATCTAATTTTTACTCGCCAAAGTAACGAGAAAGAAGACTTTTATCAAAGTTTTAAAACCGATACTGGATGGAAAAAAGCTGAATATTTGAGTAAACACATCAACACTCCCGACTATAACGAAGGGGCACAATGTATTTCGCCAGATGGACAATATTTGTTTTTTACAGGTTGCAACCGCCCAGATGGTGTGGGTAGGTGCGATATTTATATTTCAAAAAAAGAAGGACTAAAGTGGAGCAAACCGCTAGAATTGGGTTTTCCAATTAATACAAAAGGTTGGGAATCGCAACCTTCTATATCGGCCGATGGTAGAACCCTGTATTTTGTAAGTGATAAAAAAGGTACCCTAGGAGGATATGATATTTGGAAATCGGTTTTGGATAGTATGGGTAAATGGGGGATTCCTATAAATTTAGGGCCTAACATTAATACTCCTTATGATGAGCAATCACCCTTTATACACCCCGATGGTAAAACACTCTATTTTTCATCAGATGGCTGGGTGGGATTAGGCAACAAAGATATTTTTATATCGCGTTTAGGTGATGATTCTAAGTGGTCTGTACCTAAAAATTTAGGTTATCCAATAAACTCTTACAGCGATGAAGGTGGTTTAACTATTAATGCCAGTGGAAGCACTGCTTATTTTTCGTCGAACAATTTTAATGGTTTTGGTGGCTTAGATTTATATTCATTCAGTATCATTCCTCAAAACATTAAACCTATATTTACCAATTATGTAAAAGGAAAAGTATACGATGCCCGCACAAAGCAAAATATAGAAGCCGAAATAAATATTTTAGATTTAAAAACTGGCAAAACCATAATTAATAGTTATACAAATTATGCCGATGGAAGTTTTTTAGCAGTTTTACCTCAAGGTACATCTTATGCACTGCATGTTTGTGCAAATGGGTATTTGTATTATTCGGAAAGTTTTGATGTTGCATTTCACAAAATTAATGTTCCTGTTATATTAGATGTGCCATTAAAAAAAATTGAAATAGGTAAAAATGTAATTTTAAAAAATATATATTTCGAAACTAATCATTATAATTTAAAATCAGAATCAAAGGCTGAACTTATAAATTTATATTCTTTTTTAATAAATAACCCTACTATTTCTATAATTATTGAAGGATTTACAGATAACACTGGAGACAAATTAGCTAACCACACATTATCAGAAAACAGAGCTAAAACAGTTTATAACTATTTAATTAATAATGGCATTAAAGCAGTACGTTTAAAATATACTGGTTTTGGAGAAAATAAACCAATTGCCACTAATACAACAGAGAGGGGTAGGGCAAGCAATAGGCATACAGAGTTTGTAATTATTGGTATTTAAAAATTGAGTTTTTTTTTTATTACCTAAATTGATTTATAAAAAAAACAATCTGTAAAAGTAAAGCGTTTTTTTAATTCACATAATAAAATACTAACTCAAGCTCGATAATTAACTCTAATATTCAAAGTCGCCATTGGTATTTACTTATTTTAACAACTAGTTAGGTTTTGATTTTGCGAGATAGGTTTTGGTTTAAATTAGTGTAAAACTGTGGCGATTTATTTTTTAAATTATACTAATAAACTTATTTTCATCTAAAAACCTGAGTTCGATTAATAAATACTGTTTTTGTAATGATTAGGGCGTTTTCTGCTTGCCGGTAGCTGCCGGTAGGCAAGTATCTTTTTTCCCGCTAACCCCCTAAGGGGGGATTTTGCCATGTTCCGCCTTTGGGGGCTAGGGGCATAAAAAAAGGATGCCTGCCGGCTGGCAGGCAGACCGCTACTGTCTTTAAAGCTTAAAAATCTTAAATAACATTGATTTACAGCACATTACACTTTAGTTTAATAATCGAACTCAGGTTAAAACCTATATCTACACATTATTAAATTAAAATGATTGTTCAAACGTTCTCGAAATTTACAACAACTCACAAGGTACGACCAGATGATATTGATATGTTTAACCATGTGCATAGCAGCAAATATTTAGATTATGTTTTGGCTGCCCGTTACGAGCAAATGGAATTGAATTACGGTATGGCTATGGAAGAATTTTTAAATATGGGATTTGGTTGGGTAGTAAAAACGGCAAAAGTAAATTTTAAACGTCCTTTAGCTTTATCTGATATTTTTTGTGTTACCACTGGCTTAATAGATATACACAAAAATGGCTGTCGTATACAATTTGAAATAGTAAATAGTGTCAGAACGGAAACCCCTAAATTTTTTTAGAAAACCCAAAAATCTGAAATTTCCACAAACGTTTAGCTTTAGTTCCAGTCATAAAATTTACCTA
>JAYULE010000196.1:0-6586 GCA_043763845.1 Sphingobacteriales bacterium | reverse complement strand
GTATGAAGACATTAGGACTAATTGGTGGGCTTAGCTGGTATGCAACATCCGTTTATTACAAGATGCTTAATCAACTCACAAATCAACGACTTGGCAATGCTCATTCTTCTAAACTACTTCTCTATTCGGTGGACTTTGAAGAATTCAGTTTACTACAAAAGGTAGGCGACTGGGAGGGAGTTGAAAAGATGCTATCAGGCATTGCGATAGAACTTGAGAATGGGGGAGCCGACTGTATTGTGATGTGTGCCAATACCGTTCACCTTGTTGCTGACAAAATTCGGCAAAAAATAAAAATTCCGCTCATACATAGTGCAGAGGAAACAGCAAAGGAAATTGTTAGCAAAAAAATTAATAAGGTTGCACTTCTTGGAACAAAATTTACAATGGAACATCCTTTCTTTAAAGACAGTCTTTCACAATTGGGTATTGACACAATTATTCCAGATGAAGCTGATAAAGATTTTATTCATGCTTCTATTTTTAACGAATTGACAAAAGGAATTTTTAAAGACGAAACAAAAAATAAATACATCAAAATTATTGATACATTAAAAAGTAGGGGTGCAGAAGGAGTTGTATTTGGCAGTGCTGAATTTTCAATAATGCTAAATCAATCTGATTGCAGTATTCCAATTTTTGACACAATCGCAATTCATTCCAAGGCAGCGGTTGACTTTGCATTATCCAAATGATGACAGGGCAGCGGTCAACATTGGGTTTTGTACAAGTTGGGCAGACTAAATAGCAATCTACATTCATAATTCTGTACAGCTTATATTGCATGTTGACGGAATGGTTTTTGGCTTTTGTTGTTATCTTCATCTTCGGTTTTTAAATAAGAAACTGTAATGGGCGAGCGGAAATGCTTTTTAATGATTTCATTTTATTAGCAGTGGATAGAGGATATAATTTAACTGAATTTAAAAATTAAAGACATAAGTATTTGTTGAAAGCTGCCACATCAATATTAATCTAAACTAAAAATGACATTAGAAGAAATAATAAATTATAGACGCTCAGTAAGGCATTATAAAAATGAACCAATTGATGCTGAAAAAGTGAAGCATTGTATTGAGTTAGCCACTTTTGCTCCCAATAGTTCCAACATGCAGCTATGGGAATTTTACCATATTGTAAATCCTGAAATTCTGAGAAAAGTTGCTGTAGCTTGTTTAGACCAAGAATCTGCCAAAACTGCTCAACAAATGGTTGTTTTTGTTACAAGACAAGATTTGCACCGCAAAAGAGAAAAAGAAATGCTGGCTTTAGAATCTCAAAATGTACATAAAAACAGTCCCGAGTTGAAACAAGCAAAAAGAATTAAAAGTTGGAAAATGTATTACGGAATAATTATGCCTTTTTTGTATATCCGATTTTTTGGAGTTTTAGGATTCATCAGAAAAGTAATGGTTAATATTATTGGGCTTTTCAGACCAATCGTTTACCAAGTATCTGAAAATGATATGCGAGTTGTGGTTCACAAAACCTGTGCTTTGGCAGCCCAAACATTTATGTTGGCAATGGCCAACGAAAAATATGACACTTGCCCCATGGAAGGTTTTGATAGCAGAAAAGTGAAAAGTATTTTAAAATTGCCCTATGGTGCCGAAATTAATATGGTAATTTCTTGCGGCACTAGAGAAGAACAAGGCGTTTGGGGCGACAGAATGCGAATTCCTTTTGGGGAGGTTTATCGGGAAACTTGAATAACTACAATTGCTCAATTCAAACATTTTTCCGAAAAATAGAATAAGTATATTTAAGACTTAAAAAAATTGAACAACCCAATTAAAAGTAAATATTAAATTGGAAACTAATAACCATTTAAGAAACTAAACGTTTCCAGAAAGCCATACGAGTAAAAAACAATTAAAAAATAATCAAAATGAGAAAGTTAAAACTACAAGTGCAAATCACCTTAGATGGTTTTATTGCAGGAACAAACGGAGAAATGGATTGGATGAAATTTCCTTGGACACCAGACATTTTGGATTATGTTAATGGCATTACTGAACCTGTAGATACTATTTTATTAGGCAGAAAACTTGCAGAAGGGTTTATTCCACATTGGACAGCAGCATTAGAAAATCCTGATGTGGAGGATTTTCCAAAAAAAATGGTAGAAACTCCAAAAGTTGTTTTTACAAAAACATTCAAAAAATCAATATGGGAGAATACAGTTATAGCAACAGGCGAAATCGCCAATGAAGTAAATAAACTGAAAAAGCAAAACGGTAAAGACATAATTGCTTATGGTGGAGCGAAATTTGTTTCCTCACTAATCAAAGAGCGATTGATTGATGAATTGCATTTATTTGTAAATCCTGCTGTTTTAGGAAGCGGATTGCCAATATTTCAAACGGTGTCTAAAAAACAAAATTATGAGCTTACACATTCACAAAGTTTCGATTGTGGTATCATTGTTTTAGTTTATAAGCAAGCTGGATGATGCTATGAAATGTAAATTAATTTTTAATTGAGTTGAATACAGCAAGTAAATTTAATTCCTAAAAATAAATTATATTTAAAAACAATTTATAAAACAACAATTATGAAAGTACATCCTTATTTAAACTTCGACGGCAAAGCCGAAGATGCATTTATGTTTTACAAATCCGTTTTTGGAGGAGAATTTTCGGTAAATATGAAAATGTCGGAAATGCCAGATAGCGATAAATTGCCAGCAGAGGAACAAAACCGAACAATGCATATTGCACTGCCCATTGGTGAGGGCACAATATTGATGGCTTCGGATACTGTTCCATCTGTCGGTCATAAAATGGTTTTTGGAAATCAAACGCATATTATGCTCAGCCCAAAAACCAAACAAGAAGCAGACATATTATTCGATGGACTTTCCAAAGATGGAGACATTGATATGAAAATGGAAGAAGCATCTTGGGGCGATTATTTTGGAGGTTTTACTGATAAGTTTGGCATCAAATGGATGATAAACGTGGCAGGAATACAAATGTAAATTTATGACAACTAATCCTTTATCTAAAAAGATGGGTATTAAGGAGGGCATGCGTTCTATTTTTATAAGTGCGCCTGCAGTGGTTAAAAATACGATTGATTTACCAAGTCTAGAAATTGCCACTAAACTTAGTGGCAATTTCGATTATATTCATTTATTCTCTAAAAATGAGTTAGAGTTTAGGGAAAATTTTCCTAAAGTTAAAGCGCATCTTAAACCTAGTGGAATGCTTTGGGCTTCTTGGCCAAAAAATGGACAACTAGAAACCGACCTATCACTAACAAATATTATTAATATCGGTTACAGTTTTGGTTTAGTTGAAAGCACATGCTTAAGCATAAACTCAACATGGTCTGCGTTAAAGTTTACGCATCCTAAAAAAGGAAAAATTTATAATAACAGTCATGGTAAACTAGAACTGTAACCCAATGTTATTTACGATTTTTAAAGCGTTAACAAGGCCTACCTGCCAGTGTAGGCAGGGTAGCGGCCTGCCTGCCGGTAGGCAGGCATCCTTTTTTACGCCGAATCTGTTCCTTCCGGAGGCTTGGGTATAGACAAAAAAAAGATAATTGCATGCCAGCAGGCAGGAAACAGCCTAATCATTACAAAAACTGTACTTATTAAGCTAACCCAGGTAACAGTAAAATCTACAAAAAATTTACGAAAAATTAACCCAGTAAATATTAATTTTTTTAAGCAAAATATAAATTTATATAACATAATTTTATAGTACAAATAACATTTTTATTGTAAATAATTTTATATTTACTTATTACTTATGATAATGCTGGCTAGTGTAATCAGTATATTTATTATTTATTCCAGGTTAAATAAATAAACTACTTGAAAAGTTAAAATAATAGTTTATTATTAAAACTTAGAAATTACTACAAATAAGTTCACATGTCTATTCA
Organism: Sphingobacteriales bacterium; assembly: GCA_043763845.1. Lineage (GTDB taxonomy): Bacteria > Bacteroidota > Bacteroidia > Sphingobacteriales > Sphingobacteriaceae > Pseudopedobacter. Next base: position 2,689 of record JAYULE010000196.1, on the reverse strand, counting down.
AAACAAAAATCTCCGTAGAATTTTTATTTACACAATTAGTTTTGTGATATTACTTTCCATTTACTCCTATTCAAAAATTATTACACTTATCAAATCTGCCGAATTGGTAAATAATACTACAAAATTATCTTTAGAACTTGAAAAAGGTATTGGCAGTTTAAGAGAAGCAGAAACAGCGCAAAGAGGATATTTATTAACTCATGATAAAGAATTTCTTAAAGCCTTTAATCAAGGCCTAAAAAAATATCCCCAAAATATTAAAGCGGTTAAAAAGCTTATTACTAAAAAACCAAAGCAACAAAAAAGATTGGTAAATGTGGAGAACTTCGCTAAACACAAGCACAGCTATATGCTTAAAATGCTTGAGGTTGATAAAGTGCACCCACCAACAGTTCAACAAATGCTAGTGGCAAAAGCTATTATGGATAGTTTGCGAACCGAAGTTAACAACATAATTAGCTGTGAAAATAACCTGCAACAACAAAACTCAAAAAAACTTTATAAGCAAACCCTAATTGCGCCTGCAATGCTATTAATATTGAGTTTACTAGCGCTAACCATTGTTATTTTTGCTTATTGGAAATTGAATAAATCTTTACTCGAAGCTCAACAATTAAAGGCCGATGCAATAAAACAAGCTGTTGAAATAGAAAAAGCAAAAAAGCAGCAAGAAATCGAAAAAAGATTTCGTGATATGGTAGAACAAGCACCTGTAGCAATGTGCGTGTTGCGGGGCAAAAACTTTATAGTTGAACTTGCAAATAATATACAATTAGCGCATTGGGGTAAAACAGAAGAACAAGTGTTAAATAAACCAATTTTTGCTGCCATTTCCGAAGCGAAAGGCCAAGGTTTTGAAGAGATATTACAGGGCGTATTTACAACCGGGATGCCATATAGTGCAAAAGAGGGTGAGGTTAGTTTAATACGAAAAGGTAAAAAAGAAACTATTTATGTAAATTTTGTACTTAAACCGTTATATAATTTTGCAAACGAAATAGATGGTCTTATTTCGGTTGCAACCGAAGTAACCGAGCAAGTTTTTGCTCGAAAAAAAGTGGAAGAAAGCGAGCAACGTTTTCGAAATTTAGTACAAAAAACACCCGCAGCAGTTTGCTTATTAAGAGGCAAAAATTTTGTAATAGAAATTGCCAACGATTGGCAACTAAAATTATGGGGAAAAACCAAAGATGAAGTACTTAACTTACCTAGATTTACTGCAATACCTGAGGTTGAAGGACATGGTATTGAGACTTTACTTAACAACGTATTAACTAGCGGAAAACCTTTTACCGCAAATGAATTTCCCTTAACGCTTATTCGTTATGGCAAAATAGAAACGCTTTACCTAAATTTTAATTATCAACCTTTTTATAATAATTTTAATGAAATAGATGGAGTTATATCGGTTGCAACCAATGTTACCGAACAAGTTATTGCTAGGCAAAAAGTTGTAGAAAGCGAGCGACTTTTACATAATCTTATTTACTCTTCTCCATCGGCCATTGGCATTTTACAAAGTGAAGATTTTATTATATCTATTGCAAACAAATCTATCATAGATATTTGGGGTAAAGGAAAAGATATAATTGGCAAAAAATATTTTGAAGTATTGCCCGAACTTGAAGAGCAAGGCTTTAAGGAAATTTTTGGAAAAGTTTATAACACAGGCATATCTTATAATGCAGTTGAGGCGCCCGTTACTATTTTACAAAACGATGAAAGCAATGTTAAGTATTATAACTTTGTTATTTTCCCCAATTATAATGCAAATAATCAAATTGATGGTTTAGGTATGATTGCTACCGAAGTAACCACACAAGCTTTATTAAACCATAAAATTAAAGAAAGCGAAGCGCAATTTAGTGGTTTAGCTGAAAATATAGCAAACCTTGCATGGATGGCTAATGCCGATGGCTGGATTTATTGGTATAATAAAACATGGTATGAATATACTGGTACAACTTTTGAAGAAATGGAAGGGTGGGGTTGGCAATTGGTGCATGACCCAAAAATTCTTCCTTTGGTAATGAAAAATTGGCAAAAAGCTATTGAAAGTGGGCTACCCTTCGAAATGATATTTCCAATAAAGGGTGCTGATGGTAAGTTTCGAGAATTTTTAACCCGCAGCGTACCCATAATGGATAATGGGGGTAAAATAATTAAATGGTTAGGTACAAATACCGATATTACCAAATTAAAAGAATTGCAAAACCAATTAATAGAAAGCGAAAACCGTTATCGTTTATTAGCCGATAATTTACCTATTGTAAGTTATATAATAAATCCAGATGTAAATGCCACAATAAGCTATTGGAATAAAACATGGTTAGAATATACGGGCCAAAATCATCAAGAAGCTATTGGTAAAGCATGGGACAACACCATCCACCCCGATGATATAAAAAAAGTATTTGAAATTTATGTGCCAGCATTTGAAAAAAGAGAACCATACACTATTCCTGCTGTAAGAGTTAGGCGGCATGATGGCGTATACAAATGGCATTTATTTACCGCTAACCCGCGTTTTTTACCTAATGGTGAATTTGTGGGATACATTGGTATTGGCTTAGATATTAACGAACAAAAAGTTACATTGTCTCAGCTCGAATACCGTAAAGCTTTACTAGAAGCACACCTTGAGGCAAGTCTTGATGGCATTTTATTGGTAGATACTAATGGCAAAATT
>JAYULE010000195.1:0-6617 GCA_043763845.1 Sphingobacteriales bacterium | reverse complement strand
TTCTTTTAACACCTAACTTATCTTCGATACCGTGTATGGGCATTGGGGTGTAAACATCATAAACACTAAAGTTATTTTGTTTTAACTTATCAATACCGTCCATCATTTCATCGGGGTCGTCAAACAAACCCAATATATATTTAATTTTGCTCATAATTTAAACGTTTGCGTAAGCGGCTTGTTCAACACTATCGTATTTGTTTAACGATTCTTTGTAATGTTCGGCCTCTTCGGCTTTTAACTTTCCATCTTGTAAAAGTTTAAGTTTAGCTTGTTCTGATGATGATTTTACAAGCAACCTTACCTCGGCCATTGCAACCGATGGTAATACCCTAATAAACAATAAGAATAGAGTAAAAAATACACCAATCGAACCTATAAATATGGATATATCAACCCATGTAGGATAAAACATAACCCAACTTGATGGTAAATAATCTCTATGTAAAGAAGTTACAATAATTACAAATCGCTCAAACCACATACCTATGTTTACAATAATTGATAATATCCAGGATATACCAATGTGTGTACGTATTTTTTCGAACCAAAATAATTGAGGCGTTACAACATTACAAGTCATCATGATAGCATAAGCCCACCAATATGGTCCCGATATTCTGTTTAAGAAAGCGTATTGTTCATATTCCGCACCTGAATACCAAGCAATAAACAATTCGGTTAAATAAGCTACCCCAACTATCGAACCTGTTAAAACAATAATTTTGTTCATTGATTCAATGTGGAACATGGTAATGTAGTTTTCTAAACCCAAAACTTTACGGGTAATTAACAATAGCGTTTGTACCATTGCAAAACCCGAGAATATAGCACCTGCAACAAAGTAAGGCGGGAAAATAGTAGTATGCCATCCTGGTATAACCGATGTTGCAAAATCCATTGATACAATAGTGTGTACTGATAATACTAATGGTGTTGATACACCTGCCAACACTAAAGATACAATTTCGAAGCGTTGCCAAGTTTTTACCGAACCACTCCAACCGAAAGACATTACAGAATATATTCTACGGCGTAAACCTGTTGCTCTGTCTCTAATTGTAGCAATATCGGGCAATAAACCCACATACCAAAACACTAACGATACCGAGAAATAAGTTGATATTGCAAAAACATCCCATACCAATGGTGAATTAAAATTTACCCAAAGCGAGCCAAACTGGTTTGGCAAAGGCAAAGGCCAATACGCCAACCAAGGCCTACCCATATGCGATACCACGTAAGTTGCAGCACATATTACGGCAAAAATAGTCATAGCCTCGGCCGAGCGGTTAATAGAGTTTCGCCAATTTTGGCGGAACAATAATAACACTGCCGAAATTAGTGTACCAGCATGCCCAATACCAACCCACCATACAAAGCCTGTAATATCCCAAGCCCAACCTACGGTTTTGTTTAATCCCCAAGTACCTATGCCGTTCCAAAAAGTGTAACCAACGGCTACCACCCATAAACTTGCGCCCATTGCGGCAACAATAAATCCTATCCACCAGGCTTTATTAGGCTTGTTTTCTACCGGCCATAAAACATCGTCGGTAATTTTGGCGTAGGTAATGTTTTTACCCGTAATTAATGGTTCTCTAAGTATTGATTCGTTATGTGATGACATATCTTAATCAGTTTATATTGTTTAAGCTTCTTGTAAGCCTGTGTTTGTAACTTTTGTCATATAACCAACGCCAGGCTGTACGTTTAATTCTTCTAAAACGTAATACACGCGTTCGTCTTTTAGTGCTTTAGAAACTTCCGATTCTGGGTCATTGGCATCGCCAAAAATAATGGCATTTGCTGGGCAAGTTTGTTGGCAAGCCATTTTAAATTCCCCATCAACTATGGTACGTTTCTCTATTTTGGCTTGTAATTTTGTTGCTTGAATACGTTGAATACACATTGAGCATTTTTCCATAACTCCGCGAGAACGGGTAGTTACATCGGGGTTTAGCACCAATTGTGTAAACTCGTTGTTTAGGTAATTGTCAAACCTCGAGTCGTTCCAGTAATTAAACCAATTGAACCTACGCACTTTGTACGGACAGTTATTAGCACAATAACGTGTACCTACGCAACGGTTATAAGCCATGTGATTTATACCTTCTGATGAGTGTACGGTTGCTAAAACCGGACAAACAGTTTCGCAGGGTGCATGTTCGCAATGTTGACACATCATTGGTTGGTGAACCACCGAAATGTTTTCCATTCTGCCTTCAATCTCGTGTATCTCTTTCTCCTCGGTAATGGCTTTATTTTCTTCGTTAAAAGTATAATACCTATCAATACGTATCCAGTGCATTTCACGGCGACGAATAACTTCATCTTTACCAACAACTGGAACATTATTTTCGGCATTACAAGCTACAATACAAGCACCGCATCCAGTACAAGCATTTAAATCAATAGCCATTACCCAATTATGCCCAGGTTGATCAAACTTTTTCCATAAATCGTAAGTTTTATGTTTTTCGCCATGGTTACCACTTCCGTGAGATGGATTTTCTAAATAATTAGCAAACGATGTTTCTCTAATAATATCACGCCCTTCGAAAGAATGATGTGTTTGTGTTTGGGCCAATTGGTAAAAACCTTCTATTTTGGTAATAGTTACCGCTCCATTTGAGGCAAAAAATGGAAAAGCATTTTTACCTACACCGTTTCCTACTTTTCCTACTTTTTCTCTACCGTAGCCTAAGGCTATAGAAACAGTTTCGTGAGCTTGGCCTGGTTGATATAAAACAGGTAAATCAATAGCGTAAGTATCGGCTTTTATGGTAACCAAATCAAACTCGGCTATGCCTAATTTTTCTGCGTATTTTGGATTTAAAGCTGCGTAATTATCCCAAGTTACTTTAGAAACGCCATCGGGCAATTCTTGTAAAAACGGATTATTACCTTGTTTACCATCTCCTAAAGCTATTGAGTTATACAAATGCAACTCAATTGAAGCAGCTGTTTTTTTGCTTGCGCTGATGATGCTGGCAGCTGTGCCGTTTACATCGCCTGTAAAGGCAATAACACTAGCTGCTTTGGCAGGAAGATTTACAAAACCTAACTCTAATACGTTTGTCCAAGTTTTACCTACCAAAGGTAAAACGGTATCTTCCCAATTTACTTTTACAAAAGAGTAATAATCTGTAACAGCATTATCTGCCCATAGTAATAAACTTTGCTCGGCTTGGCGTGAGTTGTAAACTGGGTTTATAGTTGGTTGTATAATAGCGTAATAACCCTCAACTGGGTTGGCATCGCCCCAAGCTTCTAAATAATTATGATTAATGGCAACGGCATCGCAAAGGCTGGCCGTTTCATCATTTTTATCAGAGAATGATATTTTTGTAGCCACTTTAGCTAAGGCGGCTGTAAAACTTTTGGCATCGCAGTAGTTGTACGCTGGGTTACAATCTAAAAACATAACTGCACCCACGCTGCCAGTTTTCATTTGGGCAACTAAGGCTGTAAAATCGGCATCGTTACCCATAAATTGGTACGATGGATTGTCTAAATCTATAGTAGTGCCGTAACTTCCTAAAAGACTATTAATGGCGTTTACTATGGTTTGAGTTGCTACATTGTTTGAACCCGAAACCACTAAAGCTGCGCCTTTTGCAGCACCTAATTCTTTAGCTACTAATTTAATAGCTTTTTCGGCTATGGTATTGTTGCTAAGTTTTGCTGTGGTGGGTTGGCCCGATAATTCGGCGTAAAGATGTAATAAAGCTAAACCTTCTTCTGATGGTTTTAAAGCGATACGAGAATCGGCTTTTGTACCTGTTAAGCTTAAACCTGTTTCGAACTGTATGTGACGAGACATTTTTTTGCTTTTAAGCGATGCCGCATTTCTGTTTGAAACGTATTGTTTGGTGTATTGTAATGGCGAAATCCAAGTACCTAAAAAATCGGCACCAAAACTTACTATTACATTTGCTTTGTTAAAATTATAGGTTGGTAAAACGGCTTTACCAAAACTGTTTTTATTTGCATTAATGATGCCCGAATAAGAAATGGCATCGTAAGCTACGTGTTTGGTAGCCGGGTATTTTGCGGTAAATGCTGCTACAACCGCTTTGGTAGATGGGCTGTTTACAGTTGATGTTACCAAAGCAATGGTTTTTCCCGATCCTTGCGCTTTGTTTAACCCTGCTTTTGCGTAAGCGTCAATATCTTCCCAAGGGTGTTCAACACCGTTTAATAATGGAGTTTTAAGTTTTGCGGTATCGTACAAATCTAACACCGACGCTTGTGCTTGCGCATCTAAACTGCCGTTGTTTATGGTACAAGCTGGGTTACCTTCTACTTTAATTGGCCTACCTTCGCGAGTTTTAACTAAAATACTTGCGCCTTTGTAGCTAGAAGCATAAAAATTAGCAATACCAGGTATTACTTCTTCGGGCCTAATTAAGTATGGTATTGATTTTTTTGTAGGTGCTTTGGTACACGCAGCTAAAGAAACTGCCCCTAAACCAAAACCCATTGTTTTTAAAAAGTCTCTACGAGGGGTTGGCGTTTTTAAACCCTCTCCTTCTAATACATCCTCAATAGGAAGTGCTTCGGAAAATTCGTGTTTGGTTTTTTCCACGAATTCAGTAGAGCTGTTGCGCTCTTCTAAACCTTTCCAATATTTTTTTGTGCTATCCATTTAAACTATATATAATTAATAGTGATGTTATAATTTATTAATAGTGGCATTTACCACACTCTAACCCGCCTAAAACGGCTGCAGTTACTTTTTCGCCTTTTTTAATTTTCTCGTGAGCGGCTAATACTCTATCGTAATAGGCATTACCTTTAGAGTTAACCTCAGTTTCGCGGTGGCAATTAATACACCATTTCATAGTTAAAGGCGAGTATTGGTAAACCTCAACCATTTCTTGTATTGGACCGTGGCATTTTTGACAATCAATACCTGCAACTTTTACGTGTTGAGAGTGGTTGAAATAAGCCAAATCGGGCAAATTATGAATTCTTATCCACTCTATTGGGCGGGTATTTTCGCCATATTTTTGAGTTTCGGGATCGTAATCTAAAGCGGTATAAATTTTCTTAATTTCAGGAGAAATTTCGCCGTTATATTTTTCGGTAGCTTGTACGTATTTATGACAGTTCATACAAACATTTGCCGATGGAATACTGGCGTGTTTCGATTTCCAAGCACTAGAGTGGCAGTACTGGCATTTCATTTGGTTAGTACCAGCATGCAACTGGTGCGAAAATTTGATAGGTTGTACTGGTTGGTAACCTTGTTGTATGCCTGTGTTCCATAAACCCATCCAACCAAAAGAACCTAGGGTTAATATTGCACAAATCACAACAAAAAACACTAATTTTTTATTTTTGGCAAGTTTTTTTACTACCGCTAATTTATCTTTAGGCTCGGCATTCCCATCTTCAATTTCTTCCTCTTCCAACAAAACAATACCAACTTTGTCTTTTTTGGTTAACAATCTTTCTAAAGTGCCTATTACTTTGTTAAGTAATAAAATTACTAAGAATGCTACAATAACAACTGAAATTAAACCAAAAATCATTAGGTTACTGTAACCGCCATCGGCAGCTGGAGCGGCTGCACCCACTGCAGCAACTGGTGCGGCAAGGGCTTTTTCGCCTTCAACTTTAATATAAGCTAAAATATTTTTCACATCGTCGTCGCTAAATTGCGGAAACGGTGTCATGGCGGCTTGGTTATACTCGTTGTAAATTTTCAAAGCTTCTTTATCGCCCGATGCTACCATTGCTGGTGCATTTTTTATCCATTTAATTAACCAATCTTCGCTGTGTCTGTTGCTAACTCCAGCCAAAGCAGGACCTAAAACACGTTTATTTAATGCGTGGCAAGAGGTACAATTTGCTTTAAATAGTGCTTCGCCAGCTTTAGCATCTCCACTTGGTGCGGCGGTGGTTGCAGCACTTACTGCGGCAGCCTTTGAGGTGTCGGCAGGTATTGCTTGTGCACAAGCTAGGGTTGATAATGAAAAAATAAAAACAGTGAAAAGTGTTATTGACTTAACCAGATTTTTTAATTCAGATGAGAAGTTTCTCATATTGAGTTTGTTATACAATTACTTTAACGTTTATGTTTATTAAATGCCAATTGCTATGTTAACAATTGCCTATTTTGATGAACAAAAGTATCATTTATTTGAATGTAGCTGACAAATTGATGACGGATATTAATAATTTATAATAATTCTAAATAAGTAGGAAATTAGGATATTCGTTATAATAATGTTGCCCTGTTACCCAAGTTTTAATTACAAAAAAATTAGTGAGTTTATGTTTGAAGAATATTATTTGTCTGAATCACGGATTTATTTTGATTACGCTGATGACTCGGATTTTTATCTGTGGAATCTTTTAATCTTTCCAATCTTTGATGCCATTATTGTCTGAATCACAGATTTGTTTGGATTAAGCTGATGACACGGATTTTAATCTGTGGAATCCTTTCATCCGAATAATCTGTGATGCCATTATTGTCTGAATCGCGGATTTATATTGATTACGCTGATGACACGGATTTTAATCTCTGGTATCCTTTCATCCGAATAATCTGTGATACCATTATTGTCTGAATCACGGATTTATATTGATTACGCGGATGACAC
>JAYULE010000194.1:0-6670 GCA_043763845.1 Sphingobacteriales bacterium | reverse complement strand
GTTTGTCGCTAATTTCGGGAAAATGTTGCCCAATTATTTCCGATGCCGCTTCTAAATTTAACCGGTTACCTAATTTTAAGTATTTTAGTAAGTTTTTGCCTACAAAAAAATAAATTAAAATAAAATGTAAGGCAATAAAAGTATAAAAAGCTATGCTTTTTACAGTAACATTAAAATAGCCATAATATTCTGTTACAATTAATATAAGCGAACAAAATAGAAAAACGGCAACAAACCAAATAACTCCTTTTATTATTTTATTAAGGTAATATTTTTTAATAAAATCCTCAATTTTCTCTATAAGATTTTGATAGTTGATTTTGGTTAACATTTTATATTAAAACAATATATATTAAATTTTATTGCAACCAAATTTGCTTTTTATTCGTTTACACTTCTAATGAGTTATTTGTAACTAAAGAGTTACACATTTTACACTAATTTACAGTTTTTTTATAATAAAAAGTAACTATAATTGTAAAAATTTTTTTAACTAGATAGCAGTGTTTTATCGTAATAAAAAAATTTATAGGTTTAGGGTAATAATAAAATCAGACTATCTACAAAACTTTAGCTATCATTTGGCTATGGCGTATATTATGGTAAAAATCAGATCTTAATTTCATGGACTTTGCTTTTCGACGAATAATAAATTGGAGTATTAGATTTTAATTTAGTGATATTTTGAAATAGATAATTAGTTAAAAATATTGTTTAACAGCAGTTTAATTAGGTGCAATTTTGTTAACTATGAATAAGGTAGACACTTTAATTTTTTATTTAAAAAAAAAATTGTTCCTATTACGTGGCGGTAATAACCATTTTTTTATTCAAAATCAAATTTACCATTCGTTTTCAATTATTATTATAGTTGCGTTAATTATATTGTTACCTATAAATTTATTTTTAGGTTTTCATGTTTCGGCACTATTGTGTGCTGTAGCAATTGGTTTTCAAAGTATAATTTTTTACCAAAGTAGGTATAAAGGTCGTTTAAAATTTGCTATTTTATCCTCATGTTTACTATCAAATATTTCTTTATGTGTAAACTATTTTTATAATTCGGGTATAGCAGGGCCAACATTAATGCTTTGTGCGGTAACCTTATTTGTAATACTAATTGTTGTACCAAAACAACAAATGTTTAAATGGTTTGTAATTAATTTATTATTTGCCACGGCGGTTGTTTCAATAGAATACAATTTTCCTCAATTAGTTATTGTTTCGTATACTACAAAAGCTAATATGTTTGTTGATAATTTAACAGCTTATATTATTGGTATTATGCTTTTATACATAGGTGTTGCATATATAAGAGCAAGCTATGATAACGAGAAACAAACGGCAAATGATAAAGCATTAACTTTAGAAAAGTTAAATTATGAGAAAGATAAACTTTTTTCTATTATTTCACACGATTTAAAAACCCCACTTGCTTCAATACAACAGTATTTGGATTTGCTTACGCAGATGGAACTTGATGCTGAAGAACGTAGGTGGTTAGAAGCAAATTTATTAAAGGCCACAACAAACTCATTAGATTTACTAAACAATTTGTTTGCGTGGTGTAAAACGCAAATGGAAGGTTGTGATGTAAATTTGCAAAATTTAAACCTTAATAATGTTTTAAAAAAGCCTTTAAATATTATGCAACACGTTGCAAACAGCAAAAATATTAATTTAAATGTAGATATAAATGAAGATGTTTTTTTATTAGCCGACTATAACATGCTACAGTTAATAATAAGAAACTTAGTGCATAACGCTATTAAATTTACACCACAAGGCGGTACGGTTAACATTGTAGCAAATAATTTGGGCAACAATTGCTTAATAAGTATATGCGATAATGGTTTAGGTATGGATGATATAGCACAAAAAGATGCCTTTAATGTAAAAATAAAATCTAGTTTTGGTACTAATAACGAAACAGGCACAGGTTTAGGCTTGGTGCTTTGTAAAGAATATACCCAGCTGCAAAACGGTAAAATTTGTTTTACTAGCAAAAAAAACCATGGTACGGTTTTTAACTTAGAGTTTCCAATGCAATAAATATTTTTAATTAAGTAGTTTAAAGCAAGGTTTGTATTTTTGCAAAATGCAAACAAAATTATATCAACCGTTTAAAAATTTTAACTTCGACAATAAGCATTGCTTTTTAACTGGCCAACTAGTTTTAAATCAAGCCTCTATCACTGTTTTTCCAGAATGGATAATTAGCAAATACAATTTATTGCAACGGCCATTTAAAATGTTAGATGAAAGTATGGTAAGTTACGGAGATATAAAATTACCTGTATCAACACATACTCAAAATAAAATAACAAATTTAGATGAAAAACTAGCACAAAGCTTAAAAAATGGATACCAAAGTTTAATACAACTGCCCCAATTAGATCTTTTTTTATGGGCAGGTAAAATAGTTTACGGCATAATTTTTAAAGAATTACAAACCGCAATAAAACAACATAATACCACCGCAAACGAGTTTAACATGTCGCAAGGTTTAATACATAAATTTACTGCCCTACACCAAATGCTGCAAGCCATAACCAGCCCTATAACTTTCGAAGATTTTAAACCTTGGAGCATATTTTTATGTAAAGTAAATAATCCCGAAAATGAATTTACCTATCGCGATGAAATTAATACACTTACATTTTCGTTAAGGATGAACGATTTTGGATTAATTATTAACCTACAAGATAATGGGGTTAACAAACAATATCACCAACAAAATTGGGATAAAATAGTAAACAAAACCCTTCATCCTATACAGTTCGAAGAGTTTTGCGCCCGTGTATTTTACTCGGCTTATCTTTTTAACCGCCTGCCCGAATACCACATTATGCCAACCAATAGCCAAGTTTTTATTGAAGCTATGCCGTTACAGGGTATGCAAATAAAACCAATTTTTGACGAATGGCAAAACAAAATTTACGGCCAAGTTTTAGAAAACTTTTGGAAACGCTGGGGCTTTTTACACCTCGAAATTATTAAAAACCCACAACACCCATTAAGTTTTTTATTTAGTGAAGCGGGTGATTTTTTAACGCCCGAAACTATTTTATTACCCAATTAATTTATAATATTTAACACACATAAATTATTTAGCTTATTAATTTGATGTAAATTTAAGTTTTATATACAGTTTAAGTGCGTTAACTATTTCAGTAGCATTCTTCTTTACCCCCTTATTCGCCAAAGTGGGAAACGGTAAATCCCCCAATCGGGGGTCAGGGGGAAAAAAGATACTTGCTTACCGGCAGGCAGGAAGCGTACGGCGTTCTAACTTGCCTACGGGCAGGCAAGAAACGCCCCAATCATTACCAAAAAAATATTTATTAATCGAACTCAGGTTTAAATATAAAATATCAACCTATTTCATCACAAGACCCCTCAAAACCTCAATTTCAAATTAAAAAATATCCCCAAATAAATTTTAAGTATTTTTGCAATTTCAAAATAATACCGATGATAGATATCGGAATTTTAATTACACAAAATGAGTAATATTTTAGCAATTGTTGGCAGGCCAAATGTTGGCAAATCAACTTTATACAACCGATTAACCGAAAGCCGTAAAGCAATTGTTGATGATGAAAGTGGCGTTACCCGTGATAGGCATTATGGCATTGGCGAGTGGACAAATAAAAGTTTTACCGTTATTGATACGGGTGGTTATGTGGCACAATCAACCGATGTTTTTGAAGCTGCCATACGCGAACAGGTTTTAATTGCCATTGAAGAAGCAACCGTAATTGTATTTGTGGTGGATGTTACTACCGGCATTACCGATCTCGACGATGATATTGCCCAAATACTCCGCAAGAGCGATAAACCTGTTTTTGTTGTAGTTAATAAAGTTGATAATTTTCAGCTACAATCTGATGCTAGTGCATTTTACAGCCTTGGTTTAGGCGAAATTTATTGCATATCATCAATGAGTGGCTCGGGTACTGGCGAGCTTTTAGATGAAGTAATTAAAAGTTTTGATACCGATTTGGTTGAAGAAAACAGCTTACCAAAATATGCTATTGTTGGCCGACCAAACGTAGGCAAATCATCAATGATAAATGCCTTAATTGGTAAAGATAGAAACATTGTAACTCCCATAGCTGGTACCACCAGAGATAGCATACACATACATTACAACCAGTTTGGTCACGAGTTTATGTTGATTGATACGGCTGGTTTACGTAAAAAAACCAAAGTTAGAGAAAACCTCGAATTTTACTCGGTAATGCGTACCATAAAAGCTTTAGAAGAAGCCGATGTGGTTATTTTAATGATTGATGCAGTAGATGGGATAGAGTCGCAGGATATTAATATTTTTCACCTAGCCGAAAAAAATAAAAAAGGGGTAATTATAGTAGTTAACAAATGGGATTTAGTGGTAGATAAGGACCATAATTCGGTAAAAGAGTTTGAAACCAAAATAAAAGAAAAGCTACAACCTTTTACCGATGTGCCTATTATTTTTACATCAATTACCGAAAAGCAACGTATTTTTAAAACCATTGAAGCCGCTGCAAAGGTTTATCTGAATAAAACTAAAAAAATTCCTACTTCTAAATTGAACGATATTTTGCTTCCGCTGATAGAAAAAACGCCACCACCAGCAACAAAAGGCAAGCATATTAAAATTAAATACATTACACAAATTAATGCAACATCGCCCATGTTTGCTTTCTTCTGTAATTTGCCCCAATATATTAAAGACCCTTACAAACGTTTTATAGAAAATAAATTGCGAGAAAATTTTGATTTTGCCGGTGCGCCAATTCAGATATTTTTTAGGCAGAAATAGGAAGGATTTTTGATTGCTGATGTGTGATTTTTGATTGACAGATGCTCGCAGCCCGAAAGCCCGAGGTCCTAAGCCCGTTGCCTAAAAAAATATTTATATTTGCAATAAATGGATTTCAAACTCACATCAATATACCAACCCACTGGCGACCAACCTACGGCTATTAAACAATTGGTTGATGGCGTAAACCGAGACGAAAACTACCAAACCTTATTGGGCGTTACGGGCTCCGGGAAAACGTTTACTATTGCCAATGTTATACAGCAAACGCAAAAACCTACCTTAATTTTAAGCCATAATAAAACTTTAGCAGCGCAGTTGTATGGCGAGTTTAAGCAGTTTTTTCCAGATAATGCTGTAAATTATTTTGTAAGTTATTACGATTATTACCAACCCGAAGCTTTTATACCCAGCAGCAATACTTATATTGAAAAAGATCTTCAGATTAACGAAGAAATAGAAAAACTGCGATTGCGCACCACCTCGGCATTAATGAGCGGTAGGCGAGATGTAATTGTGGTGTCGTCCATTTCCTGTATTTATGGTATGGGTAACCCCGAGGATTTTTCAAACGCCATTTTTAGATTTAGCGTAGGCACCCGTATAAGCAGAAACTCGTTTTTACACCGTATGGTAGAGCTTTTTTACTCGCGTACCACTGCCGATTTTAAACGCGGTACATTCAGAGTCAAAGGCGATACAATTGATGTTTTTCCTGCCTATTTAGATTTTGCCTACCGTATTTCGTTTTTTGGCGACGATATTGAAGAGATAAACGCCATTGATGCGCAAAGCGGAAAAACACTAGAAAAAGAAACCGATGTGGCTCTTTTTCCGGCAAATTTATACGTTACTCCTAAAGATAGATTTACCAACGTTTTACATCAAATTGGCGAAGATATGGAAATGCGCAAAACGCAATTTGTTGAAAATCAGCAATTTTTGGAAGCCAAGCGCATTGAAGAACGTACCAATTACGATATGGAAATGATGCGTGAGTTGGGTTATTGCAGCGGTATAGAAAACTATTCGAGATATTTTGATGGACGAAAAACGGGTGCAAGGCCATTTTGCTTGTTAGATTATTTTCCGAAAGATTATTTAATGGTTATTGATGAAAGTCATGCCACCATTCCGCAAGTTAGGGCAATGTACGGTGGCGATAGGTCGCGTAAAATATCGTTGGTTGAGTATGGCTTTCGCTTGCCAGCAGCTATGGATAATCGCCCACTTAATTTTAACGAATTTGAGGCTTTAGCACCCCAAACTATCTACGTAAGTGCAACCCCTGGCGACTACGAACTAGAAAAAACCGAAGGTGTGGTAGTAGAGCAGGTTATAAGACCAACTGGTTTATTAGACCCAATAATTGAAATTCGCCCTGTAATTAATCAGGTTGATGATTTGTTAGACGAGATTGACAAAACCATAAAACTAGGCGACCGTATTTTGGTTACCACGCTAACTAAACGTATGAGCGAAGAGTTGGCAAAATATATGGATAGGTTGGGCATAAAAGTACGCTACATACACTCCGAGGTTAAAACTTTAGAGCGTGTAGAAATTTTACGTGGTTTACGCTTGGGCGAGTTTGATGTTTTAATTGGGATAAACCTTTTGCGTGAAGGGCTTGATTTGCCCGAAGTATCGTTAGTAGCCATTTTAGATGCCGACAAAGAAGGCTTTTTACGCTCCGAGCGATCGTTGATTCAAACCATTGGCCGAGCCGCCCGTAACGACCGTGGAAGGGTAATTATGTATGCCGATAAAATTACCAAATCAATGCAAATTACCATAGAAGAAACCGACCGAAGAAGAGAAAAACAGATAGCCTACAATACCTTAAACAACATTGTACCG
>JAYULE010000193.1:0-27451 GCA_043763845.1 Sphingobacteriales bacterium | reverse complement strand
CAAATAGATTTTCCACCGCCCGTAGGCATAATCACGAAAGTGTCTTTTTTGTTTAAAATACTGTTTATTATAGCTTCTTGGTCGCCTTTAAAGGTATCAAAACCAAAAAAGTTTTGTAGGTTTTCTGCTAATTTGTAATCTATTTGCATTTATAATTGTTGAATTTTAATCTTTGTATAAATAAACTTCAAAATAGTATATTTTTGCGACATACAACAAATTATTTTAAAAAATTAAAATATTGAAATCCCAACTAGAAATAATTGCTATTGCTAGCCGCACTTTAAATATAGAAGCTAAAGCTATTTTAAACTTGGTAAACCTACTTGATGCCAATTTTTATAGCTTAATTCATGCAATTTTTAACTTAAAAGGGCGTGTTGTAATTACCGGAGTGGGTAAAAGTGCTATTATTGCTCAAAAAATTGTAGCTACCTTAAACTCAACAGGTACACCCGCTATTTTTATGCATGCCGCCGATGCCATACACGGAGATTTGGGTATGATACAGTCCGACGATTTAATAATTTGCTTATCAAAAAGCGGCAATACCGCCGAAATAAAAGTTTTAATACCGCTTTTAAAACATGGAGTAAATAAAATCGCTTGTTTAGTGGGCGATGTAAACTCGTATTTAGCAAAACAATCCGATTTTGTAATTAACACTTATGTGGATGAAGAGGCCTGCCCTAATAACCTTGCCCCAACAACAAGTACAACTGCCCAATTAGCCATTGGCGATGCTTTGGCAATATGTTTGTTAGAGTGCAGGGAGTTTGGTGAAAAGGATTTTGCCAAATATCACCCTGGTGGTGCTTTGGGTAAAAAACTGTATTTAAAAGTAAACGATTTGGTAATATTAAACCAAAAGCCAATGGTTGATGAAAATTGCAAACTTTATGATGTTATATTAGAAATTACCAAAAAACGATTAGGTATAGTAGCCGTTTTGGCAAACCAAAAACTAATTGGCGTTATAACCGATGGCGATTTACGACGAATGATGGAGAAGCATAAAAACTTTGAACACCTAACTGCCAAAGATATAATGGGTGCATATCCCATAACTATTGATACCAACCAATTAGCGGTAACTGCTTTAGATTTGATGAAAAAAAATCAGATTACCCAAGTTATTGTAACTAAAAATGATAATTTTGAAGGCGTGGTACACCTTCACGATTTATTAAAAGAAGGTATCATATAAAAAAATTAAAAACATAATTACCTTATAAACAAATATTTACTAATGAAAAACAATCAATACGCGTTAATACTTGCAGGCGGTATAGGCAGCAGGTTTTGGCCAGTTAGTCGCACAAACTATCCCAAACAATTTTTAGATATTTTAGGAACAGGTAAAAGCCTTATACAAAACACTTACGAACGTTTTGCACTAATAGTTCCTAAAGAAAATATATATATTTTAACTAACGAAAATTATTTTGATTTGGTAAATCAGCAAATACCAGGCTTGCACCCAAACCAAATTATTGGCGAACCTGTTATGCGCAATACTGCACCATGTATTGCGTATGGTTGTTTTAAAATTAACCAGCTTTGCCCCGATGCTACCATTGTTGTTGCCCCCAGCGATCATTTAATTTTAGATACGCCAGCTTTTATAAATACAATTGAAACTGCTTTGGCTGCTGCCGAAGAAAATGATTGTTTAATTACACTCGGCATACAACCATCTAGACCTGATACTGGGTACGGCTATATACAATACAACAACCATAAACTAAGCGAAAACTTGCTTAAAGTAAAAACTTTTACCGAAAAACCTACTCTTGAAATTGCAGAATCATTTTTGTTAAGTGGCGATTTTTTATGGAATGCGGGAATTTTTATATGGTCGGTAAAGTCGGTTTTAAAAGCATTTAATACGTATTTAACAGATATTGCAGAAATATTTACCGAAGGTAATGGTTTGTACAATACACCTTCAGAAAAAGAATTTATACAAACCTGTTTTCAAAAATGCACCAATATTTCTATTGATTATGGAATTATGGAAAAAGCAAATAATGTATATGTTATGCCATCGGAATTTGGCTGGAGCGATTTAGGTACTTGGGCATCTATTTACGAATTAGCGCATAAAGATGATGTTGGAAATGCTGTAATACACCCCGATAATGTAATGATGATTGATAGTAGCAATTGTATGGTTAATGTACCCAAAAATAAGTTAGTTATTTTGCAAGGTTTACACGATTTTATTGTAGTTGAAGATAATAACACACTGATGATTTCGCCAAAAGCAAAAGAACAAACTGTAAAACAAATAGTTACAGATATTAAAATTAAATACGGAAATAAGTATATTTAATTTATTGCTTTACTATTCAAAATTTATTTGATAATTTGCTTTGGTTTCAAACACAAAAACATGTGCCGTTTGTTAATTTTTATATATTTACATTTAATATAATATCAATATAAAACTTCACAAATTTAATACCTATAAAATTGTTTGATAGCTTAGTAATTATCCCAACCTATAATGAAAAAGAGAATATCGAAAAAATTATTCGTAAAGTTTTTTCATTGAATCACAATTTTAATATTTTAATTGTTGACGATGGTTCGCCTGATGGTACGGGTGAAATAGTTAAAAGTTTGCAACAAATATTTACAGATAAACTTTTTTTAGAACAGCGGAGTGGCAAACTGGGTTTAGGAACCGCTTACATACACGGTTTTAAATGGGCTTTAAAACAAAAATATGATTACGTGTTTGAGATGGATGCCGATTTTTCGCACAACCCCGAAGATTTAATTAGGTTAAGGCAAGCTTGTTTAATTGGTGCCGATGTTGCTATAGGTTCAAGATACGTTACGGGTGTAAATGTGGTTAATTGGCCCATGAATAGGGTTTTAATGTCGTACTTTGCATCGGTTTATGTGCGATTTATAACGGGTATAAAAATTCATGATGCAACAGCTGGCTTTAAATGTTATCGAAGAAAAGTTTTAGAAACTATAAAGCTTGATAAAATAAGGTTTGTGGGTTACGCTTTCCAAATAGAAATGAAATTTACAGCTATAAAACACGGTTTTAAAGTTGTTGAAGTTCCCATAATATTTACCGATAGAACAGAGGGGGCATCTAAAATGTCGACCAAAATTTTTAGAGAAGCTTTTTTAGGTGTAATTGAATTAAAAGTAAGAAGTTGGTTTAAAACTTACTAATATACTCTTAAACTTAACAATTTATTAATTAACAAAAGAGCCACTTAAATAAAATTTAAGTGGCTCTTTTAATTAGTTTGAAACTAAACTATTTAGCAACAGTTGTATCAACAACAGCAGTATCAACAGCAGCAGTATCAGTAACAGCCATTGAATCAACAGCAGTTGAATCTACAGCAACTGAATCAGTTGCAGTTTCAGCAGGTTTGTTTGAAGAACAAGCAGCAACTGATAAAGAGATTGTTAAAGCTAAAAAGCTAAGTTTTAATAAATTTTTCATTTTGTTTTTTTTTATAAGGGTTAAAATTATTTAAGTATTGTGAGCAATTACTCACAATACTTAATTTAAAGGATTACTTTGTTTTAATTGAATCAATTTTTGCATCAGACACTGAATCAATAGTATCAACTCTAGCATCAGATGTTGAATCAATAGCATCTGTAGTTACATCAGTTGTTGAATCAATAGAGTCTGTAGTTGCATCAGTTCCTTTGTTTGAATTACAAGCAACAACTGATAATGAAAGTGCTAAGCCCAAAAAGCCAAATTTTAATAAATTTTTCATAGTTTAAATTTTAAAATTAATATTTAATATCGACTATTAATACCAATAACATAAAAAGGTAACCCATAATAATTAAAAAATGTAAATAATTTTTATTTACCAATAAAGGGTTACATTTTTGCATAAACCGTATTAATATTGAATAACAATAGCAAACATATTAAATTAAACGATAACGAAATTGTTTTGGGTATCTTAAACAACTCGTCTTCTACGTTGAATTTTCTTTATAAGTTACATTTTCCAATGATTTTGCAACTTATAATCAACAACAATGGAAACCAAGACGATGCTAAGGATATCTACCAAGAAACTATAATTGTTTTACACGATAAAATAAAACGTGGCGATTTTGAATTAAACAGCAAGCTTAAAACCTTTATTTACTCAGTAAGTAGGCGTTTGTGGTTAAAAAAATTGAACCAAAAATCTAGGTTTTTTGGCGACATAAATGATTTTGAAGATTTTGTAGCTGTTGAAACAGATATAGAGCAACATGAAGAAAAAGATAAGCAGTTTTTGTTAATGAACGATTCATTATCGGGTTTAGGCGAACCATGTAAAACAATTATCGAAGATTTTTATATTAATGCAATGAGTATGCAAGATATTTGTGAAAAGTTTGGTTATACTAATGCCGATAACGCTAAAACTCAGAAATACAAATGTTTGCAACGATTAAAAAAAATATTTTTTACCAACAACCAATAATATGGAAAGTGAAATAGATTTAATAAAAAAAATTGAAGCTTACCTTTTTCAAGAGCTATCTGAAAATGAAAAAAATGATTTTGAAAATCAGCGTAGCAACAACCCAGCATTAGATCATAAAGTGGTTGAGCATCTTAATTTTTTAAAAAACATTCAGGCTTATGGGGATAAAAAATCTTTGAAAGCTGAGATGGACCAAATCCATGCTGGCCTAAACCTGAGCGATATTACGCATAGTGTAACCGAAACTTCATCAATAATTATTAATTTTTGGCATAGGTACAAAACCAATTTAGCAATTGCAGCTTCGGTTGGTATTATTTGTACTATAATTACGCTATTAAGCACAGGTCAGTTTACTAAAAATAGCCAAAATTCAAATTACAGTGCATTAAAAAGAGATATGGATAATATAAAAAAATCTCAAAATGCGTTAATTAGAGGGTATGATGTTAGCACTCCAAACAAAACTAATAACCACCCTAGCCAATTTGGTGGAAGTGGTTTTGCTTTAACTAATAATGGTTATTTTGTAACAAATTACCATGTGGTAGAAGGTGCAGATTCGGTTTATATACAAAACAACCAAGGCCAATCTTTTAAAGTCAACATCATTTACATAGATCCTACTTACGATATTGCAATTTTAGGCATATCCGATAGTACTTTTAAAAATCTGCCAAGTTTACCTTATACTTTTAAAAAATCAGTTTGTGATTTAGGCGAAGAGGTTTATACCATTGGCTACCCAAGAGATGAAGTAGTATATGGTAAAGGTTATTTAAGTTCGGCTACGGGTTATGGTGGCGATAGTACTGCATACCAGGTTTCTATACCGGTAAACCCAGGCAATTCGGGTGGACCATTATTAGATAATAGAGGAAATATAATAGGGCTTATTAAAGGCAAACAAACTCAAACTGACGGTGCAGCATTTGCTATAAAATCTAATTTTATATTACAATCATTAGATAATATTCCAGAAGATTCTTTAAAAAAGAAATTAAATATTAACAAGCAAAACAATATGGCGGGTTTATCTCGCACTCAACAAATCAAAAAAATAGAAGATTTTATTTTTATGATTAAAGTGTATAATAAAGATTAATTTAAAATTTAATTGGTTCAATTTTTTATCACACATTATTTAAGGTAACTTTTTGCGTTAGGGATTGCAGCGGAAATCCTTTTTTGTCCCCATAACCCCCAAAGGGGAAATGGAGTAAAAAAAAGATTGTAGCGCAAAGCCCGACCCATTTGGGAAACGCCCAAAAACAATTTTTAAAATTTAACTTACAATTAAATAGCTATTTACAATTATTAAAATTACCTTTGCACCCGATTTAGCAATGTAGCTATATCAAATATATTATCATGAACCCATTCAATGAATTGGGGATCCGCAGTGATATTGTTAATGCGATAACTGAGTTAGGTTTCGAAAAACCAACTCCCATACAAGAAGGCGCTATACCGCTTTTGTTATCAGGCAGCAACGATTTTGTCGGACTAGCCCAAACCGGAACAGGAAAAACAGCCGCATTCGGTCTTCCTTTACTAGAACTTATTGATTACAGCAAAAATTACCCACAGGCATTAATACTTTGCCCAACTCGTGAGCTTTGTTTGCAAATTAGTAACGATGTAAAAAATTACGCAAAAAATCTTCCAAATGTTAACGTAGTTGCCGTTTACGGTGGTGCTGCAATTGTTAACCAATTAAAAGAAATTAAAAGAGGCGTACAAATTGTAGTGGCTACCCCAGGCCGTATGTTAGATATACTTAACCGTAAAGCAATTGACTTTACACAAGTTAGGTATGTTGTGTTAGATGAAGCCGATGAAATGCTTAATATGGGCTTTCAAGACGATATTAACGACATACTTTCTACTACACCAGCAGAAAAGAAAACTTGGTTATTTAGTGCAACTATGCCACGCGAAGTGCGTGAAATTGCAAAAAAATACATGACCGAGCCTAAGGAGCTTACCATGGGCAAGCAAAATACGGGTAACGTAAACATCGAACATGAATTTTACACCGTTAAAGCCCGTGATAAATATGCTGCCTTTAAGCGTATTGTTGATTATAATCCCGAAATTTTTGGTATCGTATTTTGTCGTACCAAAATAGAAACGCAAGAAATTGCCGAATCGTTGGTTAAAGATGGTTACAATGCCGATTCGTTACACGGAGATTTATCGCAACAACAACGAGATAAGGTAATGAAGCGTTACCGCGATAGAAGCTTGCAATTGTTAATTGCTACAGATGTTGCAG
Source organism: Sphingobacteriales bacterium (assembly GCA_043763845.1). Taxonomy (GTDB): domain Bacteria; phylum Bacteroidota; class Bacteroidia; order Sphingobacteriales; family Sphingobacteriaceae; genus Pseudopedobacter. The sequence goes on along the minus strand of JAYULE010000193.1, from coordinate 20,695 downwards.
CTAGAGGAATTGATGTACAAGATGTTACCCACGTTATAAATTATTCTTTACCAGACGAAATTGAAAATTATACACACCGAAGTGGCCGTACAGGCAGAGCTGGAAAAACAGGTATTTCTATTTGTATCATCAACTCTAAAGAAACCCATAAAATACGTCAGATAGAAAAAGTAATTGGAAAATCATTTACAAAAGCCGAAATTCCTACTGGCTTTGATGTGGTTGAAAAACAATTATTTGGTTTGGTACACAAAGTGCATAATGTGGAGGTTAACGAAAAACAAATTGACCAATACATACCACGTATAATGACCGAATTTGCTGATTTAAGCAAAGAGGATATTATTAAACGGTTTGCATCTTTAGAGTTTAATCGCTTTTTAGATTATTACAAAAACGCTCCAGATTTAAACGCTACAGCGGATGACCGTGGCCGTGATAACGACCGTGGCCCACGTGATGCGGGAAACAATGCATATACTAGGTTGTTTATTAATTTAGGTTCGGTTGATGATTTTACCAGAGGAGATTTACTGGGTTATATTTGTAACAACACAGGTATTAGTGGGCGTAATGTTGGTAAAATAGATATGAAAGGTGTTTTCTCTTTCTTTGAGGTAGAAAACGAACATGCAGAAAAAGTAATGTCTAGCTTTAAAGGAATTGATTTTCATGGCCGCGAGGTTAAAATTGAAGTTTCGGGCGAAGCAGCCAGCAGTGGCGAACGAAGAGGCGGTGGTGGAAGTCGTGAACGTAGCGGAGGTGGAGGCTACCAAGGTGGCGGAAATCGTGGCGGCGGCGGTGGTTACGGCGGTGGCGGTGGCTACAAAGGTGGCGGTAACCGCGAGCGTAGTGGCGGTGGCGGCGAAAGAAGTTCTGGCGGTGGCGGTGGTTTTAGAGATTTCTCTGGAAAAAGCCGAGAAGAACGCAGTGGCAATACCAGCACTGGAAGCGGTAGTGGTTCGTCACGTAGCGGCGAACGTAGAAGAAGATCAAACTAAGTAATTTTTATAATATTTTAAATCCTTCGAAGTGTAGCTTCGAAGGATTTTTTTTGCCATTTTTTTTTTCTATAAATTTAATTATTAAAGAAAAAATAATAGAACAAATTTACTGGTAACCAATCAAAATCATTGTTGCCATTATAAACCACTGTAAGCAAGTAAATTACATATTAATAAGCTATTATATGAAGTGGATCATCAAAGTTGTGCTTAGTATAGTAATTTTACAGGCTTTATGGTCAACATTTTTCCACAATGCTTTTCCATATTTTTTATTGGTTTTACACTTTATTTAAATCCGAATTAATTGTAGGCAAAATTTTTGATATAAATTTGTATGTATCTAATATTAAGCGACTTATTATATAATTATGCGGTACAAGCTTAACTTTCTTAATTTACTTTTTAAATAGCGTTTAGTTATTATAATTAAAATAGTAGTTATTTTTACGTTTGAATTAAATTATAGTAAAAACACCACCGGCCTTATTAGAGTAAAACCCACCCAAATATTTGCTTAAAATGCAAAATAAATAAACTCAATACAGTTTTACTAGAGCGGAAAACAACTACAACTAAAAAATAATATTCACTTTATCTGAATATTTTCCCATCTGTCTTTACAGTTTTACACTATTTCACAACCTGTTATACAATCTTGGGTTGCGGGTTTTTGTTTCAAAATATTGATTTACTTTTAATAAAAATTAAACATATGAAAAATTTAAAACACAATTTAAGCACACATTTTAAAACTAGGTTATCCAAGTTTAATAAGTCATTTTTCTTTAAAAGTATGGCATTGTTTTCGGTTACCTTACTCTTAATAAGTGGGTGTAAAAAAAATCAAAACGCAAATAAAGATAGAGATTTTGGTTATGCGAAGCTTACTGTTGAATGTGCAGGCCGGTGTAATGTAAGTTATGGTACGGGAACAAGCCTGAGTGAAATAGAGGTAGTTAAATCGCAGGCGGTTTATTACCCAAGGTATCAGCGCAATTACGATTTGATAGTGAATGTTACACCAATTGATATAGATCAAAACGTAATTGTGAATGTTTATAGTCGCGAAGAAAAGCAAATTTTTCGCAATAGTGCGATAAGAAAAGTTGGCGAAACTTGGACAACAAAAGTGTTTATACCCTAATTAAGTTTCAATAATCTTATTCCAATAATTTGGGATGTATTTAAGCTTTAGGCAACACAAATTTGTGAATCAAAAAATTGATTCTACAAAAATCGACTCTACCAACTAACCAAATAAACCAAACAGTAAAGAGGCTGGTCATTATTTAAATGATACAGTCTCTTTTTTAATTATCAATTTGTAGCTAAATTGATTTTGTAATGGACTGTAATAGTTATGGTAGAGCAATTATTAATTTATGCTTAAATCCAATTGATATTAGTGTTTATGGATATTTGAAAAAAATAAAAGCTTTGTAACCACTAATGGTTAAAATATAGTTGTAGCTAAAACCAGCTTGATAGTGATAAGCCAAACGATGATAATTTACAGAGTTTAAAACAAAATGCCTGGAGTGTAAATCAAACTGTGTCAAATTAATAAAATTACTTTCAAAGAAATCCTAAATTAAATTAGGTCATCCTTATTAAGTCTGGTTAATTTTTCTTGACCCTAAAGTAATAAAAATATTTACCTTAAGTTACTAAATTTTCAGCGGCAATCTATCGCCCATAATATTACTTAATTGCGAGACTGTTACACTCCAATTTGCTAATGGTTATGTTCATTTTTTTTCGATATTTTTAGTAGCTAAATAAATCAATTTTAATAACGCCACATCACTTGTAAATGCCTCTTTAGTTTTGGTTACCTTTCGTATTTGTGTGGTAACCTTCAATGGTATTGGTGGTGTAAATAAGGGTTTTAATAGCTTAAGGGGATTCAAAATCGCCCTCTCTGTTGCGGGGGGTTGTAAGTTCAAAACTAACTTCTTTCGTTTTTAGTCCCTTTTGGGTAAGGCCATTCCTACGAGTGCCATTATCTCGACCCGTTTCGGCTAAGTGAGCCTCCATATTAACCTGTAATACCGATTCTAAAAAATCTTTAAGTTGTGGGTAGGCAAAATAACACGCCGACCGCTGCCTTCCTTCAGGTAGGCAAGTATCTTTTACTATTTGTCTATCCCCCGACCCCCGAAAAGGGGGAGATTTGGCTTAAAAAATGAAGCCGCTACCATCGTTAACGCCAAATAATGGTAAATGACATTGATTTACACCAAATAACACTTCTTTTTAATAATCAAACTCAGGTTACTATTTTTTTTGTATTAAGATACTAATTTTTTAATTTTATGCACTATATTTTTGTAACGTGAAATTATATACCACAAAAAAACAAAATTGTTGCTATTATTGGATAAAGTATAGTAAATTGGTAGTTTAAATTTAAAACAAAAATACTATGTTAAGATTAGGAGATATTGCACCAAATTTTACGGCTCAAACGTCGGATGGTGAATTAGATTTTTACGAATATTTAGGCAACAGTTGGGGAGTATTATTCTCGCATCCTGCCGATTATACACCAGTTTGTACTACTGAGTTAGGCCGAACTGCATCGCTAAAAAGTGAGTTTGATAAACGTAATGTAAAAGTTATGGCATTAAGTGTTGACACAGTTGAATCGCACAAAGGTTGGATAAAAGATATTAACGAAACCCAAGGCGTTGAAGTTAATTTTCCAATAATAGCCGATAAAAACAAAACTATTTCGGAAGTGTATGGTATGATGCACCCAAATGCATCAGCAACATTAACCGTTCGCTCTCTATTTGTTATAGCACCCGACAAAACGGTTAAATTAATGATTACCTACCCAGCATCAACTGGGCGTAATTTTACTGAAATTTTAAGGGTTATAGATTCATTGCAACTAACTGCAAATTATAGTGTGGCCACGCCAGCCGACTGGAAAGACGGAGAAGATTGTGTGGTTGTGCCTGCCATTAAAACCGAAGATATTCCTGCTAAATTTCCTAAAGGTTATACCGAAATTAAACCTTATTTGAGAATGACGCCACAGCCAAATAAATAATATTTTTATAAGAAAGAGTAGCAATAAATTGTTACTCTTTTTTTTGCTATTATTATAAGAAATTTTTTACTACTTCCTTATAAACTCAAACCTTCCATCGGCGTCTAATTTCATAATGGTAGATTGATTTTTATGTTCCATATTATCCTGCTCTAAATCAACAACATAATCTACTATATTTATTATTTTGGGGTTAATGTTTGTAAAAATTAAGGGTGTAGTTTCTCCGCTTATATTTGCTGATGTAGATACAATAGGTTTTCTAAAACGCTGAATAAGATGGCTACAAAATTCGTGTTTAATTATTCTTATGCCTACGCTACCATCGGCAGCAATTACATTTGAGGCTAAGTTTTTTGCTCCCGAATAAATGATGGTTAGCGGGTTTTCGGCAAATTCTATTAAATCGTAAGCAATTTCTGGCACTGTGTTTACGTAGCTTGGCAATTTGTTTTCGGTATCTAAAAGCACAATAAAACTTTTATATGCTTTTCGCTGCTTCAAATCTATAATTTTTTGTACTGCTTGTGGGTTGGTAGCATCGCAGCCAATGCCCCATAAGGTATCGGTTGGGTAAAGTATAATTCCGCCATCTTTTAAAACTTCTAAAGCATTATTTATTTGATTTTTTAACATTTTAATAAAGTGTTTTTGTAAACGGTTATTAGTTTTTGTGCGATACTATTTTCTCTAAAATTTAAGGCGTACAACTTACCTTGGTTAATCATATTTTGGCGCAAAGTTTCGTCATTTAAAACTAAATTAATTTGATTTGCCAATTCAATTTCATCATTAGGCTTTATGTAAATGCTGTTTGGGCCGCCAGATTCTTCTAAACAAGAACCTGTTGCAGCAATAACAGGTACGCCACTATTTAATGCTTCTATAATAGGTATACCAAAACCCTCAAAAAGCGATGGGTAAACAAATATTTTTGCCAATTGGTAAATGCTGGATAAGTCTATAAAATCTACATTTTGTAAAAACAAAACCCGGTTTTGTAATTGGTTTTCTAAAATATATTGATTTAAAATTAGGGCGTATTTGGATTGCTTACCTACTAAAACTACCTGTACATTGCTTGGTAAAAACTGCAACGCTTTTAAAATAAGTAATTGGTTTTTACGGTTTTCTATGGTACCAACGCACAATAAAAAAACATCGGGAAGTTGGTATTTTTGTTTTACGTGATTTAAATTGTGTGAAGTTATTGTTTGGTAAAAAAGTGCATTGCAGCCTTGGTAAACAACTTCAATTTTTTGTTGATCGATACCAAAATAATGTACAATATCCTTTTTGGTTTGCTCACTAATGGCAATAATACTATCGGCGTTTTTACATGCATAATTAAATTTTAATTTATAAATTATCCTATCTATAAGTTTAAAATAATGTGGAAAACGTAAAAAAATTAGATCGTGAATTGTTACTACCGATTTTATGTTTTTACGTTTTAAACCAAAAGGTATTTGGTGACTAAGGCCGTGAAAAATATCAATATTATCTTTTTTGGCATCGTTTACCACGCCAAAACTTCTCCAAAAAAAGTTTATTTTTTTATCTTTTGGTGTGCGAACAATTATATTTTTAAAGTTTAGTAAAAAATTTAACCTTGGGTTTTCACTTGTTTTTGGGGTGTATATATAAAATGAATTGTTAGGATATGCGGCTGCCAAACTTTGCACCACCCACCTGCTATAATTGCCTAGGCCTGTAAAGTTTGTAAATATGCGTTTTGCTTCGTAACCTATTTTCATATTTGGGTTTTATGTGTAATGGAATACGATTAATAAATTTTAAAATAATATAGAAAAAAAGTGCTTAAGCTTTTTTAAATAAAATCAAAGCCGCTTATTATTAAAGGTTTACCATCTTTGCCAAACTCAATATCAATTAGTGGTATTTTATCATCGTCTATTTCGAGTATATATTGGGTTATTTTTTTAAAATCTTTATGAATTTTAAAACCATTATCCTCGGCAAATTGGTTTGCACCGTAAATAATATTGTGTGCTTTGTTATAATCTATTTCAATAAAATTGTCTCTACTAATTAAATCATCAATAGATTTTTGTGTTTGGCTAAAGTTAAAAAAGGTATCTTTTGTACCCAACGCAAATAAGTCAACTAAATAAACACCAAATGTAAACTTAGCTTCGGTGTGTTTTCGCACTACAATTATGCTTGCCATACCACTTTGTTCCCAATTTGAGTTTATATAACATTTATGAATTGGTAAGCTGCGAACTCTAGTTTTAATATACTGTAATGGAGAAAACTGTGTTTGTTGTTTTTGTGGTATCATTTTTTTGAGATTTATTTTTTAGTAATTTTCTTAATTTCTTTATCTAAATCTGAAAGGTAATTTTTGTCTTGTATAATTCTAAACGCTTCGTATTCTAAATGTGCTTTGTCTAATGCATCTTGATGAGATATTTTTCAAGCATTGGGTAGCAATTCTAAACTGTTACTTTCTAAAAATTTATTGGTACGTTGCAACCAATCTGCCATATTTAAAACTTGATTTCTGCGGGCGGTAAACTCGGCTAAATCTAAAAAAGCACTTACCAGCAAGTTTAAATCGCCAATCTCGTTTTCGGCTAAATAATTTTTGGCTATGCTTACATCGCTTTTTAAAATTTTTCCTTGGGGCGAGTTTTTCCACGACGTTAAACCCATAAAATCTTTGCTTTTATCAACTCGGGAATACACAATTTCGGCAGCAGTTTTGCCCGTAACGGCAAAGTGTAATTTATTTTGTACCATTTTATAAAACAAAATAGTTTCTTCGGCATTTTTAGAATAATCGGCACTGCATTGCTCAAAAATATCGCCCAATTTTTGATGCATTCGGCGTTCGCTACTACGTATTTCGCGTATGCGCTCCAGCAGTTCGTCAAAATAATCTTTGCCAAAAGGTTTACCATTTTTTAGCATTTCATCGTTTAACACAAAACCTTTAATTATAAACTCTTTTAAAGTTTGAGTAGCCCAAATTCTAAATTGGGTGGCTTGTTTGGAGTTTACACGGTAGCCAACTGCTATAATGGCATCAAGGTTGTAAAACTCTACATTTCGTTTTACCTCCCTTACACCTTCTTTTTGAACTGTTTCCATTTTGGAAACAGTTGCTTGTTGCTGTAACTCTTCGGTCTCGTAAATATTTGCCAAATGTTTACTAATGGCTGGTACTTCGACACCAAACAGCCCAGCAATGGCTTTTTGGGTAAGCCAAAAAGAATCATTAAAATATGTAACGTTAATGTTTACCAATCCAGTATTGGTGCTGTATAACACTATTTTGTTTTCCATTTGGCTGTATAATTGAACCATTAAAATAAGTAAAATTTTTAATACAAACTAGTTTTTTGCGTGAGGGATTGAAGTGGAAAGCCCGCAATCCCGATTTTTCTTCGGGATGAGGACTTGCAACAAAAAGCCCGACCTATAAAACTATAAAATGCAACCCCAAAAGGTTGCATTTTGTGGTTTTATAGGACACGCCCAAATTATTAAAAAATTAAACTGCTACGCTATGCTCTCTTAAAGCATCGTTTAAGGATGTTTTTTTATCGGTAGATTCTTTACGCTGACCAATAATTAATGCACAAGGTACTTGAAAATCTCCAGCAGGAAACTTTTTGGTGTAACTACCAGGTATAACCACCGACCTTGCTGGAACCAACATTTTATATTCAATAGGATTGGAGCCGCTAACATCAATAATTTTTGTGGATGCAGTAAGTACCACATTTGCGCCTAAAACAGCTTCACGCTCAACCCTAACCCCTTCAACTACAATGGCTCTAGAACCTATAAAACAATTGTCTTCGATTATTACGGGGGCAGCTTGTATGGGTTCTAAAACACCACCAATGCCCACACCACCGCTTAAATGTACGTTTTTACCAATTTGCGCACACGAGCCTACGGTTGCCCAAGTATCAACCATTGTACCCTCATCAACATAGGCACCAATGTTTACGTACGATGGCATCATAATTACACCTTTGGCTAAGTACGCACCAAACCTTGCAATACCGTGTGGTACAACCCTAACACCTAGTTCTTTATAATTGGTTTTGAGTTTCATTTTATCGTGAAAAACAAAGGGGCCAACCTTAATTTCTTCCATATTGCGGATGGGAAAATACATAATAACCGCTTTTTTTATCCATTCGTTGGTATGCCAAATATTACCTAAAGGCTCGGCAACACGCATTTCACCTTTGTCTAAATGGTCAATAATGGTTTCAATAATATCTCGGTACTCTTTAAAGTTAAGTAGATTTCTATCGGCCCAGGCTTCTTCAATTGCTTTTTTATATTCGGCTATCATAATTTTATTTTGAAGCGCAAATTAAAATATTTTTATTAATAAAATTTCTATTTATTTTTGAAGAAGTTTATGACCGAAAAATTAAGAATTGATAAATATTTGTGGAGCATTAGGGCTTTTAAAACCCGTACTTTAGCTACTGATGCTTGCAAAGCTGGCAGAGTAAAGCGAGAAGGCACAAATTTAAAAGCCAGCTACGAGGTTAAAGAGGGCGATATTTTTTCTATTTCGAAAGCTGCAGAAAAAAAAATAATTAAAGTAATTGCCTTATTATACACTAGGGTGGAAGCAAAAAAAGCTGTTTTATATTATGATGATTTAACGCCAGAAGAAGATACTTTAAAATTTAAATCGGCTTTTATGCCATCGGTTTTAACCCGCGATGGCGGTACAGGCCGGCCAACTAAAAAAGATAGGCGTGATATTGATATTTTGCAGGAAGGTTGGTTTGAAGAAGACGAGGAGTAGCAATTAAGCAAGCGAATTAAATACTTGATAATTTAAAAATTACCTAAAATAACTTGCTTGTAAACACCAAATTATAAATAAGTTTTAATGCAAAAGCAATAATTAATATGCCAGCAATACGATTTAATTTTACAATATATCTTACTTTTATTTTCGAGCGTAATTTGTTGGCGTAAAAGGCTTTTAAAATATCTATACTAAAAAGAACAATTAAAATAGTACCAAAAAATACAATTAATTCTGTTTTTTCTAATTGCCCCTTTAATGTGTAAACTCCGCTAGTTACGCTTATCCAATACAATAAAATAAACGGATTTAACATACACATTAAAAATCCTTTTAAAAAGTAACCAGCATGTTTAATAGTGGGTAATTGGTTGGTTTGGTAATTAAATTTTACTTTTTTAAAAACATAATACAAACCAATAAATAACAAAAAAGCACTTCCCAAAATACCAATTTGCATACGGTATTTGGTTTCTAAATCTATAAGCGAAGTACCAAAAAGGGTTATGGCAACGTAAATAGCATCTGATAATACTACGCCACTGGCCAGGGCTAAACCTGCTAAAAAACCTTTTTCGATACTGGTTTTAATTAAAGCAAAAAAAACTGGGCCAGTTAAAAACGACAATGCAATGCCTAAACCTATGCCCGAAACAACCAATTCTATCATTTATTTAATAGGTATAATATTTTGATGTTATGTGTTGTAATTTTAATGTTCGCAATTTGGTTTAAAAAACTCATTTAGCCTTACAAAAATTGCAAAAATTGCATAAAATATATTTATGTTAGCGAAAATTATAAAACCATATAAATTTAAACAATTTAAAAAATGAATAATAATAATAAAAACAATAGTTCGGCATTGTACACCCTTATTACTGTTTTCTTTTTTTGGGGCTTTGTAGGAGCAAGTAATGGAATTTTTATCCCTTTTTGTAAAGTACATTTTACCTTAACACAGTTTGAATCGCAATTGATTGATTTTACTTTTTACGGAGGCTATTTTATAGGTTCATTAATTTTATTTTATTTATCAAAAGTTTTTAAAGTAGATATATTAAATAAACTGGGATATAAAAATGCAATAATTATGGGTCTGGTAATTTCGGCACTGGGTGCATTGTTAATGATACCTGCTATAAATTCATCATCGTTTGGTTTTATTCTAACAGCTTTTTTTGTTGTTGCAATTGGTTTTTCATTACAACAAACTGCAGCTAACCCATTTGTTATAGCTTTAGGCACAGCTGCTACTGGTGCTAATAGGTTAAATTTAGCTGGCGGTGTAAATAATTTCGGTACATTATTGGGACCTATTGCCATAAGCATCATATTATTTGGTTCGGCAAGTAGTGAAGCACCTAAAATTGCCGAAATATCTTTAATTAATAATTTATATCTTTTATTAGCAATTCTTTTTATTATTGTTGCAGTGTTTTTTGCTTTATCTAAATTACCTAAAGTTACTAGCGACGAAAAAATTGAAGCAAGTAATAAAACCAATATGCCATTATTTATTATTTTTTTAGGATTTATATTGATACTTATAGCAAAGCCTTTATCTAATTTAACAGGATTGGGTATTGAAGTTTTTGTATATGCATCTTTAGTAATTATGTTGGGTACATTATTGCTTTCATTAAAATCAGCAAAAAATAGTAAAGTGGGTTGGGGTGCTATGCAATATCCACAATTAATTTGGGGAATGATAGCCATATTTACTTACGTAGGGGTAGAGGTAAGTATACAAAGTAACTTGGGTGCATTACTTAAATTACCCGAATTTGGTGGCTATGATGAGTCGGTAATTGCACCATTTATTTCATTATATTGGGGAAGTTTAATGATTGGAAGATGGACTGGGGCAATCTCGGCTTTTAATATTACTAAAACCACTAAGCAAATACTTACCATAATAGTACCACTTTTAGCATTTGGCATTATATTAGGATTTAATCATTTAAACGGAACTTCGGTAAGCCAATTTTATATATATACTATTTGTGTAGCAATATTAATTTTAGGCTTTTTTTACAGTCAAGAAAAACCAGTTAAAACACTAATAATTTTTAGCTCATTAGGTGCTTTTGCTATGTTAGTTGGTTTATTAACCACAGGAAATATAGCTACTTTTGCGTTTATAAGCGGAGGTTTATGTTGCTCAATTATGTGGCCATGTATTTTTACCTTATCAATTGCAGGCTTGGGTAAATATACAAGTCAAGGTTCATCTTTCTTAATTATGATGATTTTAGGCGGTGCAATAATCCCTCCTGTTCAAGGTATTTTGGCTGATAGCATTGGAATTCACTTATCGTATATTGTGCCAGTGCTGTGTTTTGTGTATTTAATTTATTTTAGTTTAAAAGTACGTAATGAACTTACGATACAAGGTATTGATATAAATTCAATTGAGGTAGAAGGTGGGCATTAGTGTAAGAAAACACGCAAGCTTCGACGATATTTACATGAATTTAGCTATTGATTTAGCTCAAAAATCACATTGTGTAAAAGCGCAAGTTGGGGCGGTACTTACTAAAGATACCCGCATAATTTCTATTGGTTACAATGGCCCGCCTGCGGGTACGCATAATTGCGATGAAGAGTGGCCAGTTGATGGTTGTGCCCGAGATTCGCGAAACTCTTGTTCTTTAGCCTTACACGCCGAAGAAAATGCAATTTTATACGCCGTAAAAAATGGTGCCCAAATACAAGGTGCAACATTATATTGTACCTTATCGCCCTGTATTGCTTGTGCAAGGTTAATTTTAACATCGGGTATTAAAAAAGTTTATTTTAAAGATTCTTACGCAAAATATAAAGGATTACTTAATGATGAGGGAGTTGATTTTTTAAACAAGTTTGGGGTTTTGTGCTGCCAAGCTTAATATTGATAAATTAATATGTAATCAATTGTTTTACTAAATTTTCGGAGCAATTAATCTCATATTTGGGGTATTTTAAATGTCTATTTTCAATTTTAAACAATTAATTGGGTACTTTATTTAAAATTATTATTAAAAACCCTAAAATTATGCGATTAAATTCGTGTATTAGTGGCTATTATTATCATGTGACTAAAAAAATAGCGTGTGGCTTAATCTTTTTTATTTGCCACAAATTCGCAAATATTAATGGCGAAAATTTTCGAAAAGTTTATCTCTGATATATTTTATGCCTTTTACCAAATTTTTATTGACACCAAAACTTTAATTGTTTGATTGTTTATAGATCTACTGTTTCTTTATCAAACACAAACCTATCGAAAACATATAAACATAATAAACTGGTGCTTACACTAATTAAAGATCCAAAAACTACATCCCCAAAAAAATGCTGACCAAGGTATATTCTCGAGTATCCCACCAAAACAGCAATTAATAAAAACACAAAATCTAATTTACCGTTTTTAATTAAGTAAGCTGCATAAAAAGCTAAAGAAAAAGCAGTTATGGTATGTCCAGATGGAAAACTGTTATTAGAATACACCGTTACACCTTCCACAAAATGAACCACTTTATTGTTAACAAACCAAGCAAAAGGCCGTAATTCGTTACTAAAAAAAACCCTTTTAAAAAGCGTGGAAATTAAAGACGTGGAAGCGAATATTGCAACTCCAAAATAAAAATCCTTTCTTTTAACGTAGAAAAAAGCAACAATCAGAAATATGCCAAAACTCCAACCATCGCCTATATGAGTTACTTTAGAAAAAAGCACATCTAAAAATTGATTGTTTTTGCTGTTTATAAATAAAAATATATCTGATTTTTTGTATAAAAATAAGGTTAATAAACCACCAAAAAACAATATTGAGTAGGGTAGGAGAAAGTATTTTATTTTTTTTATCTGTGTAAACATTCGTTGTATATTTTTGATAAAGCTATACACAAATAAATAAATTGCATTAAAAATTTTGGAAAAGGTTTTAATTACCTTTGCATTTGATTTTAAATAAAACATAATGACTTTTGAACAATTAAACATACCCAACCAACTAATGGCTGGCCTTGTCCAACTTAATATAATAACACCAACCGAAATTCAAGAAAAAGCCATACCTACATTATTAAAATATGATTGTGATTTTATAGGGCAAGCGCAAACTGGTACGGGTAAAACTGCTGCTTTTGGTTTACCCATTTTGGTAAATATTGATACTAAAAATCCTAAAATTCAAGCAATTATACTTTCGCCAACTCGCGAGTTAGCGCAACAAATAGCCAAACAGTTATTTAAATTTACCAAATTTGATACTAAAAAAACTTTTGTTGAAGCCGTTTATGGTGGCGAGAAAATTGAAATTCAAATAGCAAACCTTAAAAGACCAACACATATTTTAGTTGCAACACCAGGCCGATTAATTGATTTGTTAAAACGCAAAATGGTTGATTTAAGTGCAGTGAAAACGGTGGTTTTAGACGAAGCCGACGAAATGTTAAGTATGGGCTTTAAAGACGATATGGATGAGATTTTAACCCATACAAAAAACCGTAAAAATCTTTGGTTATTTTCTGCAACCATATCATCCGACATTCAACAAATTATTGATACTTATATGCGTAGCGATGTGCCAAGCGTAAAGGTTGCAAAAAACGATGTTGTAAATACAGCAATTACTCACCAATATTTAGTTGCCGATATTCCTCAAAAATTAAATGTTTTAATTAAATTTTTAAAAACTCAAAATGAGAATAGGGGGATAATTTTTTGTAAAACCAAAGCAGCCGCACAAAATTTATCTCAACAATTAAATAGTAAAAATATTGCTACTGATGCTTTGCATGGCGATTTAGGACAGCGAGATCGTGAAAAAGTAATGCGAGCTTTTAAAAACGAAAAGCTTAAAATTTTAATTGCTACCGATGTTGCCGCCCGTGGTATTGATGTGCAAGATTTAGCTTACATTGTACAGTACCAACTGCCCGAGCAAACCGAATATTATACGCACCGTAGCGGCCGTACTGCCAGAGCTGGAAAAAAAGGACTTAGTTTAACATTTATTTTACCCCACGAAGGTGCAAAAATTACTAAGCTAGCTACAGAGCTAAATATTGAATTTGAGAAAGTAGAATTTTAAACTAAAACAGCCCTAAATTTTAAATTTAGGGCTGTTTTTTAGTTCAAAAAATCTATAAATTATTTTAGCGGCTTTACCATTTTAGGATTGTAAAGATGTGAGTCTAAAAAATAACTTTTGCTAAATTCCCCTTGCTCAATATTCATAATATTTAAGTTTAATGTAGAGAAAGACAATTGATACTCTTTACCTGCAAAAGAGTAAACAATTTTATCTCCTAACTTTTGCGTGTCCGATGGTTTTAAAATCTCCATAGGTTTACCTTGTTTATTTTTAATGATAGTTACTGATGTGGCATCATTAATAATAGTAAAATAGTCGTAACCTGCATTTGTTACCAACGAATGGTAATTATAAGTTTGAGAATAAGATTTTGCGCTGCAAAATAAAATTGCAATAAAAAGTAGTTTTTTCATTTTATGATTCTTTGAATTTTAAATACCAATATTGGTTTTAATAATTCTTAAATCCAAATTAAATGGTTTTATAATTTAATATTTTTATTAAAATATTTTAAGTATGCTTTTTGTCTTATAATTAATATTATGTTAAGTAGATGTATTTCTAATTTCGCATCTCCTATTCATTAATAAATCTAATATAAAATATCATTAGCACTTACCCGTTTTGATTGTGTGTAGCAAAAATATATATTTGTAACAGCTATGCTAAACAACAAAGAAAATTTAAAAAGAGAATTTGGATTTCGTACTTCACGTAGCGGCGGTAACGGTGGTCAAAATGTAAATAAGGTTTCTAGCAAAGTTGAACTTTTTTGGAATGTTGCGCAGTCGCAAATTTTTAACGAAAGTGAAAAAAATCTTATCCAAACTAAATTACAAAACAAAATAAACAAAGAAGGATTTTTGCAAATTATTGCGGAAGTAGACAGAAGCCAATTAAGAAACAAAGAAATAGCAATTTCAAAAATATTAGTTCTTATTGCTAATAGTTTAATAATTAAAAAAGCTCGAAAACCTACAAATCCTAATAAAACTGCAATTGCCAAAAGGTTAAATAATAAAAAGAAAGCCGCCTTAAACAAAATAAACAGATTGGTTAAGTGGGATTTGTAATTATCTTATTATAAGAAATTTATACAATATCAATGACACCGAAATAATTAAATTATGCTAAAAAAAACACTTCTAATTTTTGCTTTTCTTTCCCCATTTTTTGGTTTTGCGCAAATAAAAAACTTAGAATACAAAGCAATGTTAGATAGTTTATACAGCCATGGTGTGCCATTAATTACCGTAGATTCGTTAAAGCACTTAAAAAATACTTATATATTAGATACTCGGGAAAGTAAAGAATTTGAAGTGAGCCATTTAAAAAGTGCTTTACACGTAGGGTATATTTGGTTTGATATGCGCTCAATTTACAATATTCCAAAAGATGCTATTGTAATTGTTTATTGTACAGTTGGTTACCGTAGCGAAAAAATAGGCGAAAAACTTTTAAAAAATGGTTATCAACAAGTTTATAATTTATATGGTAGTATTTTTGAATGGGTAAACCAATGCAACCCAGTTTATAAAAGTAACGGAATACAAACCTCAGAAATTCATACTTACGATAAAAAATGGGCCAAATGGCTAAATAAAGGCACTAAAGTGGATTAGCTTAACCCAGCATCTCTAACAAATCGTTCTCCCCTATTAAAGGTATTTTTAGTTTATTTGCTTTTTCTAATTTTGCTGGGCCCATATTATCGCCAGCTACCAAATAGTTTAATTTGGCCGATATGCTACCCAATATTTTACCTCCATTTGCTTCAATCATTTCTTTTAACTGCTCGCGGCTATAATTTTCAAATGTACCCGAGAGTATAAAATTTTGACCTGTTAACTTATTGCTTTCTAATACCTTATCTTTTTGGTTACTAATAAATTGTAAACCACTTTGTTTAAGTGCTTCAATTTGTTGGTTGTGGTTTGCATCTAAAAAATAAGTAATAATGCTTTGGGCAATTCGTTCTCCAATTTCGTCGGTTTGGGTTAGTTGCTCTAAACTTGCGGCTTGTAAATTTTCAATAGTTTTAAAATTATTTACCAGCTTGCGGGCTACAGTTTCGCCAACGTAACGTATGCCTAAACCAAAAAGTAATTTTTCGAAAGGCATTGCTTTAGAGCTTTCTATACCTGCCAGCATATTGGTAATAGATTTTTCGCCAAAACGGCCAATTTTTTTTAGCTCTTCTTCATGGCTTTTCAATAAATAAATATCACTAATGTGCTTTAAATAGCCTTTATGGTAAAGTGTTTCTATAGTTTCGGCTCCTAAACCATCAATATTCATGGCCTTACGACCAATAAAATGCTGCATTTTAGCCACTATTTGTGGTGGGCAAGCTTCATCGTTAGGGCAATAAAAAGCTACTTCGCCATTGGTACGTACCAATAAAGTATTGCACTCGGGGCAATTGCTTGGGTAAATTATTTTTTGTGCATTGGCATGTCTTTTATCCCGGTTAACGGATATAATTTTGGGTATAATTTCTCCACCTTTTTCTACTAAAACGGTATCTCCTTGGTATAAATCTAATCTTTCTATTTCGTTAGCATTGTGTAAAGTTGCTCTTTTTACGGTAGTGCCAGCTAACAAAACGGGCTTTAAATTTGCTACAGGTGTAACAGCACCTGTACGGCCAACTTGGTAGGTTACTTTTTCTAACACGGTTTCTACCTCTTGGGCTTTGTATTTATAACTTATTGCCCATCGGGGCGATTTTGCCGTAAAACCCAATTCTTGTTGCTGCTGGTAGTTATTTACTTTTAAAACTATGCCATCAATATCGTAACTTAAATTATAACGTTCGGTTTCCCAATGTTTAATAAAATCTAAAACTTCGCTAATATTTTGGCAAAGCCGATTGTGTTCGCATACCTTAAAACCCCAATTTTGTACTGCCGAAAGGCTTTCCCAATGAGTTTTAAAAGGATTACCATCGCTATACAAAAAATACAAAAAACAATCTAATGGGCGTTTGGCAACCTCGGCCGAGTCTAGCATTTTTATAGTACCCGATGCAAAATTACGTGGGTTGGCATACGGAATTTCGCCGTTTTCTATTTTTTCTTGGTTTAGTTTTTCAAACGCAGCTTTGTGCATAAACACTTCGCCACGTATATCAAATTGTGCGGGTATTTTTTCTCCGCTTATGGTGGTTGGTATGGTACGAATAGTTTTTACGTTTGCTGTTACTACATCGCCTTTTACACCATCGCCACGGGTTACCGCCCGCAATAATTTACCATCCTGATAAGTTAAGCTCATAGATAAGCCATCGAATTTTAATTCGCATACGTATTCAAAATCATCGCCAATGGCTTTTTTTATGCGTTGGTCAAAGTCTATTAAATCTTGTTCATTATAGGTATTGCCCAACGAAAGCATTGGCCATTTGTGCACAAAGTTTTCGAAATTTTTGGTAAGCACCCCTCCTACTTTTTGAGTGGGCGAGTTGGGCAATATTAATGTTGGGTTTTCTTTCTCAAGCTGTTCTAACTGTTTTAGTTTTTGGTCGAAATCAAAATCAGAAATTTGCGGCATTGCTAAAACGTAATAATTGTAATTGTGCTGTTGCAACTCGGTTACTAGGTTTTGTATTTGGGATTGTGTGGTTTGCATTTGTTGATCTTGATTTAATTGATTTTGGGATTTTTATGATGCAGAAAAATTGTCAGAATCTTGATTTATTGGATTTTAGGATTTATAGGATTTTTGTGTGTAATTATCTGAATCTTGTTTACATCATTTTAAATTTATATGATGTTTGTTTTGATTTTAAAAATCTTGTACATCATTTAATCCTAAAATCAACATAATTATTTAATTTTAGGTATAATTGGATGTTTTACTGGATGGTAAATTTTCTTGAATTGTAAATTAGAGGCCCCAAAATTAATCAATAATCCAATTTCAAAATCGTATGCTACAACATAGTTTTTAGCTTGAGCTAAATGCACATTTTCTAAATTAATAACCGCTTTTAATTCAACAATTATACTGTCTTCTACAATAAAATCTACTCTTCTAACACCAACTTCTTGCTCTTGATAAAATATAGTTTGCTCTTTTTCTCGAACAAATTTTAACCCAGAATTTATTAGTTCTATAGCAAGGCATCGTTGATAAATTACTTCCTGAAAGCCATTGCCCAATGTATTATGTACTTTCATTGCACAACCATTAATTTTGTAAGTTATTTCATCTAAAAACATAAATATTAGGGTGATGTATTATAAAATCTTATTTATCCTTTAATCATTAAATCAAGATTCATACTTTTTTGGATTTTAATCATGTCTTTTATTGCTAATCTTCCCAGTCATTCTAATTCGTTCCCTAGCCGAGTAGTTTTCGGTTTTTTGATTGGATAGTTTTTTTTCGTGAAAAGCAGCACCTCGGGTTGGGTCTATTTCTTCAACTATTACTTTCTTTTTAGGTGTTTCGGTTTCTATATATAAATCTTCGGGTAAATCTATCAATGCCATTCGTTTACCTTGTATTTGCTCTAATTTACGAATTTGAGATAACTCTAAATCGGTGCAGAAAGTAATAAATAAATGTTGGTTGGCATCTAAATCGCCTAATAAAATACGGCGTGTGTAAACGTCGTTATCCTCTGGTATATCAAAATGTATTTGATTAGGAGCATTTATTTCATAGAGATTTTCGGCATCTTCGTGAGCAATAACCAATATTTTAGAATGTGGGTTAGCCATAAAATCGGTAACATCATCAAAGCTTTCGGGAACCATACCACGAGATTTTAAAACGGCAACTTCGCCTTTACGGCTCAATTGTAATTTTTTATATACGGTTTCGGCTGTAAAACGAGAGTTTACAAAAACTACTCCTTTATCAAAAACCTCAACATCGGAAAGTAAAAAATTTAATAGATTAAGTTTGGTTTTAAAGTTTGGTACATGGTAAAGCAATTGGTCAACAGTTTGTAAGTTGCTATCTCCTAAATCATCAACTTCTATAATATCGGGGTTAACCAAAAAGTAATCGTACATTTTTACTAACCTATCGTGTGTTACGGCCGAAAAAACCAAAAATTGTCCTTTGATTATTCCCCTAGCAATCTCAACAGTAGGTAGTTGCAAGCCGTTTTTTATTATAATATCGGCATCATCTATAATTAACATTTGTATTTTATTGAGGTTTAAACCCAACTTTAAATACGCTGCTCGGGCTCTGTCGGGTGTTGCAACAATAATATCTACCCCATCGGTAAGTTCAAGTACTTGGGCATCTAAACTTGGGCCTGCAAATAAACCCATTATGCGCAAATCGCGAATACGGTTGAGTTGGTGGTATTGTTCAATTACTAATTCGCCGCTGGCAATATCGGGTACTAAAACCAAAATACGCGGTGCAATTTCTTCGATAACTTTAATTTTGTTTAACGATGCAAGTACATAAGCCGTGGTTTTTCCGCATCCTTCGGGACCTATGGCTACTATATTTTGCCCCCCATTTATACGGGGTAAAATTTTAGCTTGTAGTTCTTTAGCGTTGAAGTAACCAGCATCTAACATTGCGGCGATTATGTTTTTATTGAGTTTTAATTTTTCTATTGCGCTCATATTTAATTTAATATAGCATTTATTTTTTAATAAAGCTACTTGTTTTATTATTATAAGTTACGTCTCACACTCATGTGAATAGCTCAAAGTTATTTCAGTCTATTCTGGATATTACCGCACAATTTATTTACTACCCCAGCGATAACTTTCATTTTCAAAACCTGCCAAATCTAATACTCTATTTACAACGGTTTCGGCAATATCTTCAATAGTTTTGGGCTTGTTATAAAATGATGGCACAGCAGGACAAATAATACCCCCTGATTCTGTAATAATTTTCATATTGTTAATGT
Source organism: Sphingobacteriales bacterium (assembly GCA_043763845.1). GTDB lineage: Bacteria > Bacteroidota > Bacteroidia > Sphingobacteriales > Sphingobacteriaceae > Pseudopedobacter. The sequence continues at coordinate 844 of JAYULE010000193.1, read as the reverse complement.
GAATCAAATTTAAAGGTGTTTCGCGGGCAACTAAAATTAATTTTCTACGCTCTTTTAAAATCACATCGGCGGCTCTGGTAGTTAAATCATCCGATAGGCCACTCGCTATCCTACCTAAAGTGCCCATAGAGCAAGGAATAATTATCATGGTATCAAACTTTGCCGAACCCGAAGCAAAAGGTGCCATAAAATTATTTTTATCGTAAAAGGTAAAACCCGTGTTCTGGTAACTGCGGTCGTCTAATTCGTATTGCCAAACATCCTTTGCATTATCCGACATTATAATACCTATATCTTCAATTTGATTTTGCAACAAGGCTAACTTATCTAATAAAACTTTAGCATAAATAGCACCACTTGCACCTGTAATAGCAATTACAATTTTTTTCTTAGTCATATATGTATTAGCAAAAAAGTAATAAAAAATTTTTAAATAAAAAAGGGCCGAATAACAAGTATTCGACCCTACATCTACCTATGAAAAACATGCCCTTTGAGAGGGCTCTACAAATATAGAACAAAATTAGTTGTTCAAACAAATTATTTTTGAAATAAAATAAAATATAAATAATATAAAAAGTAAAAGTGCTTTTAAGTATATTTAAAGCTATTTTTTCATTTTATTTTAGCAAATGAAATAATACCAAAGAAATTTAAATTAACAAATTCATTTTTTACTAATTGCTTAAATTGTTACAAAAGGTTAATAATGGCATAATATTTAATTTTGTAAAAATTAAAGCTAGGTGGATTCAAGTAATAAATGCAACACTATCTAAATTATTTAGTTTATTGGCAAAAACTTCGTTGGGTGTTTTATACCCAAATCTTTTCCTTGGTCTGT
>JAYULE010000192.1:0-6713 GCA_043763845.1 Sphingobacteriales bacterium | reverse complement strand
GTTTTGAGTGCTGTTTGTATTATTGTTGCAAGCAAACAAAACCAAGCTGGCTAAGCTTGCTAACATTATTTTTTTAATTATTATTTTCATATCTGTATTTAAATTATGCTTTTAGTTCGGTTTTTCGGTTTTCCATAAACTCTGATGGTGTTTGTTTAAATTGTTGAAAAAAGCATTTAGAAAAATAGCTATGCGAATTAAAACCCACTAAATACCCAATTTCAGAAATATTATACTCGTTTTCGTTAAGCAATTTTGCTGCGTACTTTAGGCGTATTAAGCGTATAAACTCGTTAGGCACATGGCCTGTCATGGTTTTAACTTTCTTGTACAAACTAGACCGGCTCATACCAACTTCCCTGCTTAAATCTTCAACGGATAGCTGGGGGTCGGCAATTCTATTTTCAATTGCTTGGGTAAGTTTATTCATAAACTTTTTATCTCGGCTGCCGGTTGGTAAAATATCGCTGGTCTCAAACGGATGATTGGTAAATCGCTGTTTAAAATTAGTTCGTAAATCTAAAAGGTTTTTTGTAATCAGCGATATTTGTTTCCACTTAAATGGCTTTAGTATGTAAGCATCGGCACCGCTTTCTAAACCTTCAATTTCAGCCTCCGAGTTTGTTTTTGCAGTAAGTAAAATTACGGGTATATGGCAATAATTTATATCTTTTTTTATTGTGGCACAAAATATTATACCATCCATTACGGGCATCATCACATCAGAAATAATAATATCTACGTGGTTATTTTCTAATTGTGCCAAACCCTCTACGCCGTTAACAGCTGTTATGGCGTGGTAACCATCTTCTAGCAAGCTTTTATAAACAAAATTTAATAATGCTGGGTCATCTTCTACAACCAACACACTTTGCCTGTCATCTATACTAATTTCATCGTTTTTTATACTATTTACAATTGGCATTAAAACTACTTTTGGCAGATAAGGAATTTGGACGGTAAAAATAGTTTTTACCCCTGGTGTACTTTCTACAAATAAATTGCCATTATGCTTTTCGGATAAAGATTTTGCCAATGCCAAACCAATTCCCGCACCGCCTAAATTACTGTATTGATGCTCTTTGGTTGCAACTTTAAAAAACTTTTCGAATATATGACCTAACTGTTCTTTAGGGATACCAATACCATCATCCTCTACACTTATAGAAAGCATTTCTTCGCCACTTTCACAATCAATTGGATTAATGCGAATCTCTACAAACGATCTAGTAAATTTAAATGCATTTATTAACAGGTTACTTAGTACTTTGGTTAAAGCTTCTGGGTCTGCTTGTACGTGTAAAGTTTTAATTTCGGTTTTAAAATTAAAAGCAAAACCTTTTTGGAATGATACAGCAGAAAACCTGTCATATAATGCGTGTACAAACGAAATTAGTTCAATGTTTTCGGTTTTAATCTCAAAAATATCACTTTCTATTCGCCTAAAATCTAGCAATTGATTTACTAAGTTTAGCAACCTATCAGAGTTTTCGTCCATAATTTGCAATTGCTCCCAACTATCAGAAGCTTTATCGCCTCGGTTTATTAATTTCTCTAAAGGCGCAATAATCAGCGAAAGCGGTGTTCTAATTTCATGTGCCATTGCCGTAAAAAACTCAATTTTTTGTTTGTAAAAATCCTGTTCGCTCTTGGTTTTTAAGCGCTCTAATTTTTCTTCATTATTTTTTTTGTTTTGATTGATTGTATATCGGCGATAGCAATACAGGCTAAGTCCAAAAACTATTGCATAAAAAAAATATGCCAAATTACTTAGATAAAATGGGGGCAAAACCGTAAGCTTTAAAACCGCTGGCTTATTACTATAATTGCCTCTTTCATCAACTTGGGTAACTTTAAACACGTAATTGCCAGCCGGTAAATTGGTATAAGTAGCTTTCCGTTGTGTTCCAACATTGTTCCAATCTTTGTCAAAACCCTCCATTTTATACGCATATTTAATTTTATTGGGCGCAATAAAACTTAATGCCGAGTAGGTAAAGCTTATAACAGATTGTTGTGCATTTAACGTAATTTTTGGACTGTAATTTATGCTTTTATCTAATGGATTACCTTCATTACCCAAGGGCAAATTTTTGTTAAACAACTGAAAATTGGTAAGAGATATAGGCCCGTTATTATTCTTACTTGTAACATTTTGGGGATAAAAAGAGTTGAACCCATTAATGCCGCCAAAGTACATTTTACCATTACTGGCTTTATAATAAGCCTTATAATTGTACTGTTGGCTTTGTAAATTATCCCATTTGCCATAATACTGTTCGGTTTTGTTTTGTGGGTCAAACTTAATAATCCCATTATTGGTAGAACACCAAATATTACCTTTGCCATCATTTAAAATTCCAAAAACTACCGCATTGTTGGCACCATCGCTACTTTTATAAAGCGTAAAAACTTTGGTTTTCTTGTTAAAAATATTCAGCCCTCCCCCATCTGTGCCTAACCATAAATTTCCTTTATCGTCATCGTAAATAGATATTACTTTATTAGAACTTATAGAATTTTTTGCGGGGTTATGGCTGTATCGGGTTTGCTTTTTAGTTTTAGGATTTAAACTTACTAAGCCGTTATCATAAGTAGCAATCCATATTGTTCCTTGTTGGTCTTGTTTTACTTCATATATACAACTTTTATCTAAATCATTGCCTATAATTCTTATAAAATTATCTGATTTTGGATTGTATAAGTTTAAACCCGAAATAGTTGAAACCCATATTCTACCATTTCTATCTTCGTTTATAGAATATATGCTGTTATTACTTAATGTAGATGAGTTATTAGCATCGCTTTTGTAACGTTTTATTTTGCCCTTTTGGGGATTTAGGATGTTTAGCCCGCCGGTGTACATACCTACCCAAATATTTCCTTTTTTGTCTTTATATAAAGCATGAATATTGTGGTACGATAAACTATCTTGCCCTGCAGCAAACGGAAATTTTTTAAATGATTTATCTAAGGCATTAAAATAATTTAAACCCCCATCTTCGGTACCCACCCAAAAATGGTTAGCATCTATTTCCAAAAAAGCACTTACTGCATTCCCCGAAAGCGAATTACTAACACCCGATGGATAAAAATAATCGAAGCCCGAACCCTTGGGGTTATAATAATTTAGCCCCCCAAAATAAGTGCCGGCCCAAATGCCTCCTTCGTTATCTTTAAAAACTTTATAAACAGCGTCGTCGCTTAGGCTGTATTTATCGTTGTTTTTATTTTGGTATGATGTAAAACGGTTAAACCTAGTATCAAAAATATTTAACCCTTTTTCTGTAGCCAAATACAAAATGCCTTTTTCGGGTTCATAAATTGACCGTACAATATCATCGCTTAACGAATTTTTGTTGGTTTTTTTAAAAGTAGTAAAATTGCCCTTTTGGGGATTGTATTTGTTTAATCCGCCCGACATGGTTCCTACCCAAATAACCCCATCAATATCTTGATAAATATCTAAAATTACGTTATTAGAGAGGCTGCCCAACTCCGCGGAAGCGTTTAAATGTTTAAACGATTTTCGGTTTTGGGATAAAATATCAATACCCTTGCCATAAGTTCCCATCCAAATATTTCCAGCGGTATCTTCCATAAGTTTAGAAACCTCGTTAGACGATATACAATTAGGATAACTGGGAGAACATTTTAGTTGCCTAACTTTACGGCTGTTAGTATTATATCTATAAACCCCGTTGGTTTTGCTAGCAATCCATATATCGCCATTTTTGGTTCTAATAATATCATTTATGTGTTGTTTGCCTAATGGTTTAAACAAAGAAAAAGCTTCGGTTTCTAAATTAAGCACATAAATTCCCTCATCTGTACCAATCCATAAAGTAGTGGAACTATAGGTAAATATTTTTCTAATAAAATTATTACCTATTGATGATGGGTTTTCTTTATCAAATTGATAGTTTTTAAACTCATAACCATCAAAACGGCTAAGCCCGTATTTGGTAGCAAACCACATATAACCTTGTTTATCTTGTGCTATATCCCAAATAGTATTAGCACATAAACCATCAGAAACGGTATAATTTCTAAAAAAAACCGTTTGTGCAAAATTAAATTGCGATGTAAGCAGAAAAATGAGCAGCAGCAGAAAGTAAGTTCGGCTTTTGGTATCTGTCATTGAATTATATAATGGTCTAAAAAACTTGAAGCAAAAATCCTGCCTTATATTAAAATTATTTATAATAAATTAATTTAATATTTTGGGTTAGCTATTTTACCGCTGTCAATTTCTTAATCAATTCTATTTCATCCATTCTATACGGGATGCCGTCTTTTTTAAAAACATCGTGAAACCACTCTACAGGTTGTTCGCCATTAGGCAAAGGTACATCCCAAGCGTATATGGTATTAGATTTTCCGGCTACTAAACCCCAATTTATAGCACCAATATTTTCTTTTTTAAGTACAGGTAATATATTAGCAAACCTGCTATTTCGTGTTCTTGCCATATATTCAGTACAAATTATAGGTTTACCAAAAGCCCGCAATAAATCTATTGTTCGTTTGTGCAAAAGCGGTTCTTCGTAATTATGGTAGGTTATTATATCGGAATTTAAAGCCTGAAAAGCATTTAATTCTTTAGACTCCCAATTCCATAAACCAGCAGTTATAGGTTGCATTGGGTTAACAGCCCTTGCCCACTCAAAAATTTTTGTTAATAGCGGTAAAGATGAATTGAATTTATTTGAATTTCCAGGTTCATTATATAAATCCCATAATAAAACCCTATTGTCATCTTTAAAAGTACTTATCACATCTGTCACATATTTTTCTAATTCCGGGTATTTTTCGGTCTGTGTAGAATTGGGTTCGCCAGGGTCTTGTACCCATCCCGAGTTATGTATGCCTATTTTGGGTTCGGGCTGTTTGCCCGCATAGCCTAGCTTGTTCCAGCAATCATCGAAAAAAACAAAAATGGTTTTAATTTTATGCCTTTCGGCGATGCTTAGATATTCGTTCATCCTACCTTTAAACCCCGATGGATCTTGTTTCCAAGCTATGCTGTGCAGGTAAACTCGCATGGTATTAAAACCAATATTTTGTGCCCAGCCTAATTCTTTATCAATAGTTGCGGGGTCGAAAGTATCTTTCTGCCACATTTCTAATTGATTTATTGCCGTACTGGGTAAAAAATCGGCACCACACATCCAAGTTTGTTTGGCATACCAATTATTACCTTTTTCTATACTCCATATTTTATCGGGTGCAATAATTTTTGTAGTGGTTATTTGTGAATAAGCAACAACCACATGCAATAATAGGCTTATGCTTAACAAAGTTTTTAAACTATTTTTCATAATTTTTTGTTTGATGGATTAAGTAATTTTTTTTGTGTGGGTAATGGAAGTCCAAAGTTTGGGGTTCCATTTTTATTCCATGTAAATTTTTGTGCTCGTGGAGATCGGTTTTGGCCACAACCTAGGTTAGGCAAAGGGTTTGCGTGGTACAAAATCCAATCTTCGCTACCATCAGGCGATTTAAAAAAAGAATTATGGCCTGGTGCAAAAACTTGGTTTTGAAGCGATTGCTTAAAAACGGGTTTGTTGCTTTTTACCCACGAACTGGCTTTCATAATACTTTTACCTTGTTTTAGGGTTAGCATCCCGAGGGCATAATAGTCTGTCCAGCAACCGCTTGCCGAATAAATTAAAAAAGTTTTTTTCTTATGTTTCAAAATTTGTGGCCCTTCATTTACATCTACATGTGGTGGGTTTCCTTCGTTATTTAAATCGCCATGTTTTTCCCAATCAAATAACGGTGAAGATATTTTTACCCTTTCGCCCGTAATAGTCCATGGATTTTTCATTTTTGCAATATAAATATTTTGTTCGAAATTTACATTGCCTTCCCAACCCGCCCAAACTATGTATAATTGGTTATTGTGGTAAAATACAGATCCATCAATAGCCCATTTGTTGGTTTCGTCCGCAACTTGTCCTTTTAAAATCCATTCGCCCTGTATAGGATTTAGAGATGAGTTTTCCAGAACATACATTCTATGATTTTCGTTTCTACCATCGTCGGCTGCAAAATACACATACCATTTATTGTTAAGGAAATGTATTTCGGGAGCCCAAATTTCTTTAGAATAAGCTTTGCCACTATCGGGTATAAATATGGTTTTTCGTTCTGCCTTTTCCAAGTTGGCCAAGTTTGCAGTTTTCCATATCACTATACTATCTTGCAAGGTGTGGGTATAATAGTAGTGGCCATCTTTATAAATACTCCATGGGTCGGCACCTACGGGTAGTAAAGGGTTGGTAAATGTTTGTGCAAATACGCATCCCCCAAAAAGGGATAAAAAAAGCCATAGGTTTACACCTAAAATAATTTTTTTGAACATGCTATTTTTCTCCCAATGGTTTAGTTAATTTTAATCCAGTTGCAACGGGTTCGCCCAAATTTGGAGAACCATCGGCATTAAGTGTAAATTTCTGAATACGAATGTTTCGCTTGTCAGAACAACCTTGGTTTGAAAAACTATTGGCGTGATAAATTAACCATTCTTCTGTACCATCCGGCGATTTAAAAAACGAATTATGACCTGGCCCAAATGCATTGTTATTCGGGCTTTTACTAAAAATTGGTTGTGGGCTTTTTATCCAATCAGCCAATTTCATAGGGTCTCCGCCATCTTTTAAACTTAATTTTCCAAGTGCATAATCGTCGGTTCCGCAGTAGCTGGCAGA
>JAYULE010000191.1:0-27525 GCA_043763845.1 Sphingobacteriales bacterium | reverse complement strand
AAAACAAAAACCCAGTTTCATCATCTGACTGGCAGAGAGAGGATTTACTGGGTATCGCATTGCAAATATAATCAATTTTTTAAATTTAAAACAATATGCAAAATGAAAATTTAGAGAAGCTTCTTTCTGTTAAAAGACTTGAAACCTATTATAAAATGTTTAATGGCGATAAATGCAAAGCAATTGAGTATTACCAAGTAAACACTAAAATTTCAGAAACTTTATATCCATTGTTGGCAAACTTAGAAATTGCTTTAAGAAACTCAATAAATCATTCTTTTTCGGTACGTTTTAAAACCGAAATCTGGTTTGAAACACTTAATTACCCGGCCTTAACCGACCAAGTGACGATTGCTAAATCTAATATAGTAAAGAATAGACAGCAATTAGGTTGCGATAAAACAGTTGCTGAATTAACTTTTGGCTTTTGGACTTCTTTATTCGATAAACAATATGCAAGGATATTTTGGCGGCCATTGATGTTCGCTTTTAAAGAATTGGAAAACGAACAAAAACATAGAGATAAAATTGCTTACAAACCCAACCAAGTTAGAAAATTTAGAAACAGAATATTTCACTACGAGCCAATTTGTACTGACTTGTTTTTTTTAAAAACCAACTTTGATAATATAATTCTTATTTTAAATTTGCTTGACAAAGATTTGGTAACTTGAACCCTAGCCAACAATGATTTTGAATCACTATATAAAAAAGCGGTTGAGTTGAGGATGTAAAAAAGCATATCTGTCAAAACAAACTTTGGTATTATTGATACGAAATGGCTGGTATTTTACCTAAACATATAAAAAAACTTAAAATTTAGCGTTATTTTAAAAGATGTTAAAAAAGGTTTTATTTGTGTTTACGCTTTCGCTGATTTGTCAGCATAGTTTTGCGCAATTTAAAACAGGTTTTGTAGTTAAAAATTTGGCCGTTGCCGATACCGTTCAAATTGATACACAAAGTATTTTACCTAATTCCGTACGGATTTCTGTTAACAATAACCCAATTGATACAGCTAATTATAAAATAAATTTTGCAGCATCTAAAATTATATGGTTAGTAAAACCCAACACCGATTCGGTACAAATTAGCTATTCGGTTTTTCCTTTATTATTTACTAAAAAGTATTTTAATAAAAATCCCAATTTAATTGGCCAAACCGTTATAGGAGAATATAAGCCTTTTGTATATACAGTTAACAGAGGCGAAAACACGGTTTTTAATTTCTCTGGCTTCGAGAAAAGTGGGAGCATATCAAGAAGTATTGGCTTTGGTAACAACCAAAATTTAACCGTAAACTCTAATATGGTTTTGCAATTATCGGGCAAACTAAATAAAGAAATAGAGATTTTAGCAGCCATATCCGACGATAATTTACCCATTCAACCCGATGGTAATACTCAACAGTTAAGCGATTTTGATAAAGTTTTTATCCAACTAAAAAGAAAAGGAACTACCTTAATTGCCGGCGATTACGAGCTGCGTAAGCCCGATAGCTACTTTATGAATTATTTTAAACGTACCCAAGGGGCGTACATTGCCAACATTTTAAAAGACAAAAAACAAAATACCTACACCACCCAATTTGCGGGTGCAGTAGCAAAAGGGCGAAGTGCCCGAAACCAAATTATAGGTATTGAAGGCAACCAAGGCCCATACCGCTTGTTGGGCAACAATGGCGAGCAGTTTATTATAATTTTATCGGGTACCGAACGGGTTTTTATCGACGGCGAATTAATGTTGCGTGGGCAAGATAACGACTATGTAATAGATTACAACACCGCCGAACTTAGCTTTACCACCAAAAGATTAATTACCCAAAACAGTAGAATTAGCGTTGAGTTTGAATACAGCGACAAAGTTTTTGCCCGTAGTTTATTTTACGTTAACCAAAATTTCGAGAGTAAAAAACTAAAGCTCGGTTTTAATTTTTATAACGAACAAGATAACCCTAACCAGCCTTTTTTACAAGATTTAAGCAACCCGCAAAAGGAATTCTTAAAAACAATTGGCAACAATATTAGTCAAGCTTTTTCTACCAATGCCAATATAGTGCCTTTTAATCGTAACGAGATTTTGTATCACAAAACCGATACCTTGGGTAACAGCAATGTGTATGTTTACAGTACCGATAGCTTAAAAGCAAAATACCGAGTTGGATTTAGTTTTTTAGGGAGCGGCAGAGGTAATTATAAACTAAAAACCGATGCCAGTGCAAATGGTAGAGTGTTTGAGTTTGTGCCACCAATAAACAACTTACCCCAAGCCGATTACGAACCTATTGCCCTTTTAATTACCCCCAAAAAACAACAATTAATAACCCTAAACGCCAACTATAAATTAAATAAAAACACGCAAATTTATACCGAAACTGGGCTAAGTAATAACGATGTAAATATGTTCTCGGGCATAGATAACCAAAAAAATAAAGGCCTAGCATACAAGCTAGTTGTTGATAACACCAAGCTACTTAATGGCAACGATACAACAGGTTTAAAACTAAAAACACAGCTAAGTTACGAGTACGTAAACCAGCAATTTAAACCTTTAGAGCGTTACCGAAGTGTAGAGTTTGATAGAGACTTTAACCTTGTAGGTAGCAACTTTAGCGCAGCTACCGAAAACTGGGCAACCGCACAAATTGGGCTTTTTAAATCGCCATTAAGGCAATTTACCTACCGTATAAGTAACTTTAGTAGGCAAAATATATACAACGGCTTAATGCAAAGCGTAAGTGGCAATTATGATTATAAAACACACAATATTAATTACTTAGCAAGTTTACTACATTCGAATAACTTACCAAACCAAAGCGGCAATTTTTTAAGGCAATACCTTAAATACCTTAAAAAATTTAACAAATTTGAAACCGCTTTTAATTTTGAGCAAGAGCAAAACAAAACCAAAAACTTGAGCAACAACAATTATGCTTTGCAAAGTTTTGAGTTTAGGCAATACCAGTTTGTTTTGCAAAGTGCTGCAAAAACTATAAATAAATTTGCATTAGGTTACACCACCAGATTTGATGATTTGCCTGTTGCCAATACTTTAAAGGCTTTTAGCCGAGGTAATATTTTTACGGCTAAGGCCGAGTTTAATAAAAACCCAAACCAAGTTTTAATCATAAACTCCACCTACCGTACCGTAAAATATAACCAAACCGATAGTTTAAAAGGCAACGAACAAACACTTTTAGGGCGTGTAGATTATAATTTTAAGGCCTTACGGGGATTTGTTAACCTTACCAGTTTTTACGAATTAGGAACAGGGCAAGAACCCAAACGTGAGTTTACCTACCTAGAAGTGCAGCCCGGCCAAGGGGTTTATGCGTGGAACGATTATAACCAAAACGGAATTAAAGAATTGAACGAGTTTGAGATTTCCCGCTTCCCTGATCAAGCAAAATTTATAAGAATTTTTAGAACCACCAACCAATTTATACGCTCTAATTTTACGGGAATTAACCAAAATTTAACCCTAAACGCTGCACAACTATTTAAAACCAACAAAAGCAAAGTAGTAGGTTTTATAAAAAAAATTAGCAATATAACCGCTTTACGCATTGATAAGCGTGTTTTGTTGGGGAATGGTGCCTTAGCTTTTAATCCATACCAAACCAATATTGATGACGATAAACTTTTATCGTATAATTCGTTTTTTAGAAATACAATTTTTTTTGATAGGCTAAACCCTATTTTTAGCATAGATATAAATTACCAGCAAAGTGGCAGTAAAGTATTATTAACCAATGGTTTCGATAGCCGCAACCGTACCGAAAATAGTTTGCGTTTACGCTATAATTTTGTACGAAAAGCAAATTTTATTGTGGAATTTAAGCAAGGCGATAAACGTTATTTATCTCAACTTTTTAGTGCCAATAATTTTACTATAAAATTTTACGAAGCCTTACCCGAGTTTAGTTATCAGTTTACCAACTATTTTAAAACCACTTTTTCGGGTGGCTTAAGCACTCAAAAAAACAATACCGAATTGGGTGGCCAAAACACTTTAAACACAAGGCTAAGTGTCGAAGTGAAATATAATTTATTAAAAAAAGGTGTTTTTTCGGCTAGGGGAAATAGCATAAACAATAAGTTTGAAGGTGTAAACAATTCATCAATAGGCTACGAGATGCTTGATGGTTTACAGCCCGGCAGTAACCTTACTTGGGTTGTTGGTTTCCAGCGTACCATATCAAACGGCATACAGCTTAACGTAAATTACGAAGGGCGTAAAGCTGGCGATGTACGCACCATACATACTGGAGGTATGCAGGTAAGGGCGTTTTTTTAGGGGGTAGCGTACTTAAATTTAGCATCTAATAAACACAATTTTACTTAAACTATCTCTTCGGCATTGTGGTTTATTTTTACTCTTTAATTTTAATAATTTAGATTGCAAAAATGTACAATTTTACATTTTACTCAAACATTTTTTAAGGGTTAAATAAATCAATAACTCTTTGGTTTGTGTGCGATAAGTAATGGGTAAAAGTGTTAAAACCATAAAAATTAGCTTGACTTACCCAATTTCCTTTTGTGTATATTTTTAAACCTGGGTTTAAAATGTATATGCCATTTCTAAGTCTCAAAAACAGCTTTTTATTATATTTATCTTCTTTATTTATTTCGTTTTTGGCAAGTAATGCTGATATATAAGCTCGTTTTTTTCTAAATTCGGGTATAATATTATCGTTAATATCTTCGAAAAAAGAATTGTAAACATCGGTATGTAAAGTGCCATTATCCGAGTTTGTTGCTAGCGAAGATATGCGCATTTGACTAGTTGCTAATACCAATTGTACCATCCAATATTCGCCTTGGTGTACATCAATTTTAATTAACTTATCTTCAAATTGTAATCTTAGAGGCTCATTTTTAAAGTATTTAAAAACGTGTTTTATTAACTCACTTTTCTTATCATCGCTCAACATCGCATTTACCAAAGTTACTTGTAAAGCGTTTTTGCCAAACATATCTACAGCTGCGGTATCGGCACCGTTATCAATCAAATAATCACAAACTTTTTGGGCACCAAAAAAACAGGCTAACATTAAAGGCGTATAACCCACTTCGGTAAGATAATCAATACCATATTTTTCTAGTTTGGGTACCAATAATTTTAGGTTATCGGTAACATATTCGGGGTATATGCGGCGAAAATAGTTTTTTCTCTCGCTTTTCCAATTGCTGGCTAAATTGTATTTTAATAATGATAGCTGGTGTAAATGTGTAACGTTTGTATTTAAAATAGTATGGTTAAAAAGAATGTCTTTTGCTTTTTTGTTGTAAAAATCTTTATTTAAGGCTTTGGGTAACAATTCTAACAATGCCTCTTCATTTAATGGAGTATAAGGCAAAGCTTGTTTTTTTAAAAACTGGGTTTTAATGGCTTCGGCTTGCTCATCTTTGCCTTGTTTGGCTAGCTTGTTGGCTTCTTTTGTCCAATCTTCTAAAGTTGATAGTTGGTTGGCTAAACTTGTTTTGTTTTTAAAATCGGTTAAGTCTAACAAATGTAGTATCTCGTTTTTTTTGTTGGTTTCTAGCACATACAAGTTATGCATTGCCCTAGTAATGCCAACATAAAGCGAGTTGATGTAAAATTTATATTCATCAAGGCTTCTATCGGTTTTGTCTTTATTTCTAGCGTAGTTAAAGCTTTCTTCGGTAATATCTTCTTTGTTAATGCCGCTGGCAATAGCCCTAAACTCGGCAGCGTTGTTAGATAGGATATTAAAAAGTATAATATTCTCGTACTCTAAGCCTTTTGCTTCCTGTATAGAAAACAGCAATGGGGTTTCAAAATATTTGCGGGCTTCGGCTTTATCTTCGTTGCGTAAAACCAAAATGGCAAACTTTACCGATTTTTTTGTTTTCACATTCATATCAACCTGGGTGGCAGGGGTACATTCTAAAAACTCTACCACGCCTTTATGGCTAGCGTTTGATTGCACTAAGTACGAGCTTTCTTTATCAATACTACCAAACCTTGCGTTTTTAAGCATCAATAATTTGTTGGCTATGGCGGTAACTTCGGGCGTGTTACGGTAGTTTACAGACAATATATGGGTAATATTTTGTTTTAAATTTTGATGATAAAAAAGCTGTTTTACTTGCGTCCACGAGAAAAAATTTGGGTGTACAATTTGGTTAGAGTCGCCGCAGAGGATAAAGTTCTCTTCCTTTTTCAACGATTTTAGCAATGCGTGAAGTAAAATGTTGGGTATATCTTGCACCTCATCAACAATAATATAATCGTATTCGGGCGTAATTTTGGGCAGTATATCAAATGCTAAACAATTTATTTCGTAATGCTTGCTTTCCTTCATCCAATCTAAATATTTAGTAAATAATTGGTATAAGCTAGCCCTTTCATCGGCTTTAAAAATAGATTGTTTAATGCCTAAATTAACATAGTCGCTCTCGCTTAAATAGGCACAGTTTATTTGCCCACCAGTAATTACGCCTTTAAATTCTTCGTAAACTTTGTGCGTGTCTTTTATTTTATGGGATTGTTTGTATCGGCTTATCCAATGCTCAAAAACCTTAAAGGTTACTTCTTTTTCTTGCGGTAAATGGTAGGTAAATATATATTCATCAATGGTATAAAAATCTATTTCTTGTTGTGGGTTTTCGTAATCGTTGCTATAATACAGTTGCGATGCGCTTTCCATCAAATAGCCAGACCGTGTGGTGTATAGTATTTTACCAGTTAAGGTTTTCATTTTTTCGAGCGAGATTGCAGTTTTACCACTACCAGCCGAACCTATAATTATGCAAGGACTTGTAAGTTGCAAGGCTTGTTCTTGCACATCATCAAACGATAAGGTTTTGTTTAAAAAGTATACTTTGCGTTGATTTTTGTTAATATAGTTAATGGGTTCAATGTCTTGGATTTCGATTTTATCAATTGATGTTATGGCCTGCAAATCGGTGTCTTTAAATGCAGCACCGTTTAAAAACCTTGATTTTTCGTAAGCGTGGTTTAAAATTACTTCTAAAACAATTAAATAGGTTTTATTTTGGTACTTTCCAAATTTGAAAAGTAAGCGGTTGGTATCGTCTAGCTTGGCTCTGTAAAAACCCGTATTCTGCATTTTTTTTACATCGGCCGATTTAAAATCATTGTCTCGCAGGTTTTTTATTACTTTATCAAATTGTTTTTTTACGGTACTTTTTTTTAAATCGTTTAGCTCTAAAATTTCCATTGTTTCATTTTTAATAATAGACAAATATATTTTTTAAAAATAAGAGAATAAATTTTTTTTGCACCAATATTACACAGCTAACAATTTGGCAGTAGCCAACATTTGGTTTTTTGCTTAAGTTTTTAGAGATAAAAAAAATGTTATTATTTTGTAAAGCCAAAACTAAAACACACCAATTAAAAACACCGATGCTTAAACACGAATTGGAAAAGCCCAATAAAACTACGCATATTTCGCAAATTGCTATCGGCTAACTCCTTTCCAAATTCTAGGGTAAGTTGTGTTGCAAGGTTTTTTAAAGTAGCTTTACAATAATCGGCTTTTGCAAGTCCCTTTTGCTCGTCCTCCACTATTATTTGTTTTATTTGCCAATAGGTTTCCAGCGCACTATAACCAACGGCATACAGCTAAACGTATATTACGAAGGCCGTAAAGCAGGTAATGTACGCACCATACATACTGGCGGTATGCAGGTTAGGGCGTTTTTTTAGGGAGATAACGGTTTGCAGGTTTAAGTATTTGCGGATTTATGTGCAGAACCTCTATCAAACTGCACTAAATGAGATAGTGTCTTTAAATCTTGTATTACCACTAGTAATTTTTATAGTTCAATAGAAATATTTACTTTTCCTCCCAAGCCCTTTTCAACAATGTCGAATAAAGTCTTCAATGTTAAATTACTTCCATTGTTTTCTATTCTTGAAATGTATTCCCGTTTTCGGTCGACAAGTTCAGCTAATTCCAATTGCGTCAAATGCTTATCCTCCCTAGCTTTTCTTAGAAGCAAGCCAATTTTGAAGCTCTCAAAACTTCTGTCGAGTTCGTCTCTTCGGTCTGTACCTTTAATTCCATAAACATCATTTTTGATTTCTTTCCAGCTTTTAGTTTCCATGTTATTTCTTTTTATGGTCGTGATATTCTGTCATTAGTTTTAAAGCTTTTTCAATTTCGTTCTTCGGTGTTTTTTGAGTTTTCTTTTGGAAGCCGTTCGCTAACACAACTAATTATTCTTGGTCAAAAAAAAAGAAAACACGAAAAATGTCGCTCCAACTTTAATAAAGTAACAAATCTAATATTGTCTTTAATGCCTTTTTAGTGATCTATTTTGGGAAAGTCGGAAAAGTCTTTGATATAATTTGTAAAATCTTGTCCAGAACACTCAACTTTCCCTTTTGTGTAGGAAAAGTAAAATGTGATGTTTCCTTTAGCTTCAGAACCAACTTTGTTATTTTCAAAATGGTCGAGCAGATAATCCTGCCTAATTATGATAGGTTTTGTCCACTCATCATTTTGTCTTACCAAAAATATGTAGTGAACTAAAATATTAGAAATGTTACGAAGGTTTTTAACAGAGACACTGAATTGTCCACTAAAACTGTCTGTTCTGTCAGTAGAAGTTGATGTTTTAACTTGAACTCTTCTTAATGTGCCATTTTCGTCTTGAACAACAAAAATATCATCTCCTATATCAACCTCAGGAATAGCAACATTCCAGCCGAGCATTAAAAATTCAGACATTGCTTTTAGGTGTCCCTCCTTACCTAAGTATTGGTTAAACTTTTTCGTCACGAGGTGTTAATTTATGTAGGATATTGCCTGTTTGAGAATCAATGAACTGAATTTCATTAAATTGATTTAAATCGATTTCATTGTCAACACCTAATAGGGCTGGATAAATATGGCTTTCTAGTTTACCAACATAAATTTCAAAATCGCTTTTTGTGTCATATCCAACGAAAATATTATTGGCTGGGTGTGCGTTAGGAAAAAGTTTTTTAATACAATCACGAATAGTGGGTGTAATACTAAATGAGTATCCGTCCATTTGCTTGTTTACGTTTATTTTGATTGTTTCCATTGTTAAAAATATTATGTGTTAAAGATAGGAAAATTATAAACGGAATGAGGTTTCGATGGTATTACAGTTAACGAACAGGTATTGCTGCAGGTGTGGAATTCATTGCTCGTCCTGCCCGGAACTGCTGCCCAATAATAATTTAAAAGTACAAGTTAAAAACTAAAAGCCCAACAGAATTCCGACCGCCGAAACCGCTGCTGATAGCGAACTACAGCCGAAAATTACAACGTCAAGCCACACTTGTAGCAATACCCATGTTGTAGGCAGTGGTTTATTTTGATTTTTTAGACTTCTTATTGTTTAAAGTATTCTGTTTTATCCACTGAATTGAAATGTCAAAAGGTGCTGTAATATCGATAGAGGAAGTATTGTGTCCTAATGTTGGAAACAAGGTATATTCAAAAGGTTTGCCTTGAATTTTAAATGTGTTCAATTGCTCTATACACAACTTTACAGGAATTTGTATGTCTTTTTCACCAAAAAGCCAAAGTCCAGGAATTGAAAGAGCATTCAAAGAAGTTTTTGGATCAGTTGGCACAAATTGATACTTGTCGGGGTCGTTTTTAGTATGTTCACGAGCATCTGCGTCTGTATGATTTTCCCAAAAATTATTGTTTCCATTAGTATAAAACTGGAATCGGAGTTGTTCTAAAGTTGTAATTGTAGGGCAACTAAATAAAACCATAAATTCTATTTGTGGATTTTTGCTTGCAGCAATCGGAATTATCCATCCTGCTTGACTGAAGCCAACTAATCCAATTGGTGTCTTTTTATCTTTCAAATAAGTTCGAAATGTGTTTACCGCTGCATTTGCATCTTGAGATAATAAATTAAGATTAGTAGTGTCAATATTATTCGTACCAACAGATGGTCCTACATACACACCACCAGATTCTCCAACTCCACGTTTGTCATATGTCAATACAGCAATACCTTCTTTAGCAAGACGCTTTGCGAACTCCATTTCTCTTTTTACTGGGTCAGACCCATGAACAATTACAACTGCTGCAAATGGATTTTTAGGCTTTAAAATTGAGCCTGCAAGAGTGATGCCCTGACTTTCAAACTTTACATTTTGAATGACAAAGTCAGTCGATTGCGAAAATACAGTTAGTGGTAAGGTTATTAATAATAACCAAAGATATAAGTTAGAAAAAAAGTTGATTGTCATTTTTGATTAATATAAAAGTTTATTTTGAACGGTCTTGCTTAGCATTGCCTACAACTAGCATATAAGCGCAAGTTTACGGTTATGTATTTTTTATATATTTAAGAATTCACATTCACTACCCCGGGTTACACCAATTGCCTAACATTTCTTTTCCAAATTCGGTTAATACCGATTCGGGATGAAACTGCACACCCCTAACATCGTAAGTTTTGTGCCTAATGGCCATCATAACACCCTTATCATCAACTGCTGTAATTTCTAAACAATCGGGCAAGTTTTCTGATTTTACCGCCCAAGAGTGGTATCTGCCAACTTTAAAGTTTTTGGGTAACCAGTTAAATAGTAATTCTTCTTTAACCACATTAATGTTGGTTGCCGTACCGTGTACAGGTTTGGCTAGGTTGTACAATTCGCCACCAAAAACTTCGGCAATGGCTTGTTGCCCCAAACAAATACCCAAAATGCTTTTGGTTGGTGCGTATTTTTTAATAACATCTAAAAGCAAACCGGCTTCCGATGGTATGCCAGGTCCAGGCGAAAGCAAAATTTTATCGTAGGCGGCAACATCCTCTATAGCAAATTTATCGTTACGCCAAACATCGGCTTGCAAGCCTAATTCGTTAATTAAATGTACTAGGTTGTAAGTAAACGAGTCGTAATTATCTATTACTAATATATTTTTCATTTTGTTTGTTTTATGTTTGGGTAAAACTAATGACTGTTTGTTTTTGGGGCGGCCACGAGGGTCGCTTGTTTTTGGGGCGGCCACGAGGGCTATTTGTTTTGGGGCGGCCACGAGGGCCGCACCCTACACCAATTCGGCCATTTGTAACGCATTTCGCAATGCGGCAATTTTGTTGTTTACTTCGTTTAATTCGCTTATTGGGTCCGAATCTGCCACTATACCCGCCCCAGCTTGGTAATGTAAAATGTTATTTTTACTTAAAAACGAACGTATCATTATGGCGTGGTTAAAATCGCCATTAAAACCCAAAAAACCTATTGCGCCGCTATAAAAACTGCGTTTTTGGTTTTCGTACTGGTCTATCAGTTGCATTGCCCTATATTTTGGTGCGCCGCTTAATGTACCAGCTGGAAAAGTATCGGCAACAATTTTAAATGGATTTATGCCAGGCATAATGGTACCCACCACTTTAGACACTAAGTGAATAAGGTGCGAATAAAATTGCACCTCTTTATAGGCTTTAACTTTTACATTGTTACAATGGCGGCTTAAATCGTTACGGGCTAAATCAACCAACATTACATGTTCTGCCGATTCCTTTGGGTCGCGTTCTAATTTTTCGGCTAACATCTTATCATCTACATCATTTCCCGACCGTTTAAAAGTGCCAGCAATTGGGTAAATGGTAGCTAAATTATTTTTTATGGTTAATTGCGCTTCGGGCGACGACCCAAATATTTTGAAACTTCCGTAATCAAAATAAAATAAATATGGCGATGGGTTTATAGATCGTAAAGCTCGGTAAACGTTAAACTCATCTCCAGCAAAAGGGGTTGCAAATGCTCTTGATGGTACAATTTGAAAAACATCGCCACGGAAAACATGTTTTTTCATGGTTTCTACCAGTTCTATAAAACCATCATCGCTTAGGTTTGATGTTTCTTCGCCTTGGATTTTGAAACTATATTCCGGAAAATTTTTGTTGTTAATTAGGTATTCTATTTTATCTATGCTGTGGCTTTCGGTTTCAAAATCGCTTTGGTTTTTTACAATATATAATTCGTTTTTAAAATGATCTATTGCAATAATGTATCGGTAAACATGGTACTGCATGGTGGGTATTTCCCTAACATCTTTTGTATCTTTTTTAAGTTCAATATCTTCAAAATGCTCAACCGCTTCGTGAGTGAAGTAGCCAAAAAAACCATCGGTTATAAATTTCAAACTGGTATCGGCATTGGTTTTAAAAGCTACCTGAAATGCGCTTATTTCATCAATTAACACAAACTCGCCAGCATTTAAAGTTTGTTTTTTGCCATCGGGATAGTATTTTTTTAACGTTTGATTTTCTAGTTTTATACCTGCTATTGGGTCGCAACAAATGTAGCTCATGCTGTTTTCTCTGCTGTGGTAATCCGAGCTTTCAAGCAATAAACTATTAGGAAAAACATCGCGAAGGCGAAGATAAATGCTTACGGGCGTAGTGGTGTCGGCCAGCATTTTTTTATATAGAACTTGTAACTTATAGGATTCCATTTTAATTTTTTTGTTGTAAATTTATTTGTTTGCGCTAGGCGTAAAAAAACCCAACGATATTAGGCGTCGGGCTGTATTTTTTTAGGTTTAAAGGTGGGATTGGTTTATTTAAGCAAAATTTAAAATACATGTACCGATGCTGGTTTATTATTAGGCCACCAAATTCTAATATTTGTATTTTTTTTCACAGTACAGCAAAAATATAAAGAAAAATGAAAAAGCAAAATTTTAATTATGAAATTGTTTACTAGCCTAATAAAGGGCGGCCGCTTTGTAAAATTGCCACAACTATTACAATCAGCGCAAGCGTATAATAAATAGCAACAGTGCGGTGTTTGTTGTTGTTTGGTTTTTTAGATTTAGAGTGGCCAATAGTAATAATTATCATTGCTAAAAGCATCATAACTAAATGTTCTAAAGCCCAATAGCGTAAAGTGGCATCTTTCATTGCTGCGCCCCAATTTGCAAATGCAGTTTTAGTAATATCACTAATAAAGTATAATATTAAACCAACTAATATTTGTGTGTGTAAGCTAATCATGGCAAACAAATTTAACTTTCGGTTACCGTTGCTATATTCTTTTTGGCCAAGCCAGCCCATAAATGCGCCAATAATTGCGCTTAAAATTAATGCTAATACTACGTAGCGAAAGCCCGAATGAAAGTGTTTGATTATATTGTACATATTCTTTGTTTAGATTTTCAAATATATGAATTTTTGTTGTTTTTGAATCTCAAAATTTAGCCACGAATGCACTAATTATGGCCTAGATATATAAATCGTCACATTTAAAATTCGTGAATTAGTGGCAAATAAAAATAGAATTTTACCACGAATGCACTAAATGTAGAGCCTAAATCTATAAATCATCACATTTAAAATTCGTGAATTAGTGGCAAATAAAAATAGAATTTTACCACGAATGCACTAATGAAATCGTACAATTAAATTATTTAAGTTAAAAATTCGTGAATTAGTGGGGAATAAAAAATGGAATTTTAGCCACGAATGCACTGCTGAGTGTGTAATTTTTTAAACCTATAATATCAAATGAAATAAATTAGATGATTTCATTCTTAATGTTAATTTTGCTTACCAATCAGATTTGTTTAGATACTTATTTTTAAAACTCATTTAATTTAACCCTAGTATATGTTTAAGATCAAGGTTTTAGTTGTTTTGTTGATGATTTCAATCTCAGCTTTTGGTCAACAGAAGGTAGATGAGTACTTCCCTAAGGATAAAATGATGCAAGTGAGCGTCTATTACTATCCAGAAGCGTGGGATAAATCGCAGTGGGAGCGTGATATAAAAAATATTGCAGGAATGGGATTTGAGTTTTTACATCTTACAGATCATGCATGGTATTTTTTAGAGCCCAAAGAAGGAAAGTATAACTTTGGTTGGGTAGATACCTGTATTAATTTGGCTGCCAAATACGGAATGAAAACCTTATTGAGTACACCTACATCGGCACCACCTGTTTGGTTAAACGAAAATTATCCAGAGTGTTTAATGGTTAGCGAAGATGGCATGGTGCAACGCCATGGTTCCAGACAACAATATTCATGGTCGAGTAATAAATTTAGAACTTTTACCGATAAAATATGCACTGCAATGGCTAAACATTTTGGCAAAAACCCTAATGTAATTGGTTGGCAGATAGATAATGAACCTTCTCATTATGGCAAATTTGACTATAGCGATAACACCCGTAAAAAATTTATTATTTGGTTAACTAATAAATATAAAACTGTTGATAAGCTAAATAACTCTTGGGGCATGCAGTTTTGGAGTATGATGTATCAAAATTTTGAACAGATAAGGTTGCCTAACCAAAAAGAATTAATTCAGCAGGCAAACCCTCATGCCATTATGGATTTTAAACGCTTTACTACAGAAGAGTGTGCTAATTTTTTAAGTTCACAAAATACCATTTTAAAAAAATACATTTTGCCAAACCAGTGGACCACCACAGATTTTATGTTCTACAATCTTAATACCAATCCGCAATTGAATAAAGATTTAGACTTGGTTGGTTTTAATATGTATTTAGTTACTGGTTACGATTTCTTTAAATCTACCGGAAGTCAAAGTTTTCGCATTGGCTCGCCCTATCAAATATCTTTTGGCAGCGATTTTTTTAGACCAATTACTGGGCAAACTGGCTGTATGGAACTACAACCTGGGCAAGTAAATTGGGGTAGTTATAATTCTCAGCCATATCCTGGAGCTATCCGTATGTGGTGGTGGCATTGTTTTGCCGGAGGTTCTAAATACGTATCATCTTATCGCTACCGCCAACCTCGTTATGGCATGGAACAATATCATTATGGTATGGTGGGTTTAGATGGTGTTACACCTTCACCCGGAGGGAAAGAATTTATGCAGTTTTCTAAAGAGTTTCAACAAGTAAGAAAATCAGCAAACTTTAACGCAAAGCCACCTAAAGATTATTTAGCTAAAAAAGTAGGATTTATGTGGAATTTGGACAACGTTTGGAATACTGACTTGCTAAAACAAAACCAAGATTGGGATGGATACGAACACCTAAAAAAATACTATCAAATTTTTAAGCAATATGGTGCGCCGGTTGATATTATAGACGAAACAAAAGATTTTAGTAAATACCCTTTTTTAGTTGCTCCAGCTTATCAACTACTTGATAGCAATTTAATTACTCGTTGGACAAAATATGTGAACGATGGAGGAAATCTTATATTAACAGTTCGTACAGGCCAAAAAGATAGGAATGGATACTTTTGGGAGAAGCCATTCTCACAGCCAATCTACAAATTAATTGGTTCCGAAATTTCATTTTTTGATGTGCTCTCAGAATCTCACAAAGGAAAAATTGATTTTAACAATAAGCAGTACGATTGGAAAATGTGGGGCGATGTATTAAATCCATACAAAGGCACAGAAATACTGGCTACTTATGCCGATCAGTTTTATAAAGGTAAACCTTGCGTAGTGTTTCATAAAATGGGAAAAGGGTCTGTAACTTACATAGGTATAGATGCAAAAGGGGATGAGTTAGAGTCTGAAATTATAAAAAATGTTTTTGCTAAGGTTAATGTAAACTTAGAAAAACTTCCTGAAGGATTGGCTATGGAATGGCGTGATGGCTTTTGGTTAGCTATGAATTACGCTTCTAATGATGTGGAAGTGCCAAGCGGTATAAATGCAAAATTTATTGTTGGTCAGAAAAAATTAAAAACATGTGACGTTGCTATTTGGACGGACAACTAAAATTTAATTGCAAATTTAAAAATGGCTTGCAAATTGTATATTTGAAGCAATGACAAAAGTTAAATTTTACGAAACCGAACTAAAACCCGAAAGAGCAATTTTAGTGGGTATTATTTTACCCGGAACAAACGATGTGCAGCAAAAAGAATTTTTAGATGAACTTGCCTTTTTAGTTACTACTGCAGGTGGTATTACCGAACGCTATTTTACCCAACGTATGCAAAAGCCCGAAAGGGCAACCTTTGTAGGTACGGGTAAGTTAGAAGAATTACAAGCTTTTGTAAAAGCCGAAGAAATTGATTTGGTGGTTTTTGATGACGAACTATCGCCTATGCAATTGCGAAATATTGAGGCTGAACTAAAAGTAAAAGTTATAGACCGTAGTAACCTCATATTAGATATTTTTGCAGGCCGAGCACAAAGTGCACAAGCAAAAGCCCAGGTAGAACTGGCTCAATTACAATATATGTTGCCTCGCTTAACGCGGATGTGGACTCACCTTGAAAGACAAAAAGGCGGTATTGGTATGCGTGGCCCTGGCGAAAGCCAAATAGAAACCGATAGGCGTATTATTAAAGACAAAATAGTTTTACTAAAAGAAAAACTAAAATTAATTGATAGGCAAAACGAAACTCAGCGAAAAAACCGTAAAGAGTTGGTTAGGGTTTCTTTGGTAGGTTATACCAATGTAGGCAAATCAACCATTATGAATATGCTTTCGAAATCGGAGGTGTTTGCCGAAAATAAATTGTTTGCAACTTTAGATACAACTGTACGAAAAGTTGTTTTCGAGAATGTACCTTTTTTACTTTCGGATACGGTGGGATTTATACGCAAACTACCTCATAACTTAATAGAAAGCTTTAAATCTACTTTAGATGAAGTGCGTGAAGCCGATATTTTATTACATGTGGTAGATATATCGCACCCAAATTTTGAAGACCAAATTGCTGTAGTAAACGAAACATTAAAAGAAATGGGAGCTATTGATAAAACAATGATTACCGTTTTTAATAAAATTGATGCCTATAAAAAACCTACTCAAGTTGCCGATGATTGGGAAGTAGATAACGAAGTTGAAGCAACTATGTCTCTTAGCGATTTTAAAAATAGTTGGATGGCGAAAAACAATAGTCCAGCCATATTTATATCGGCTTTAAATAAAGAAAACGCCGAAGATTTAAGAAACCGTATTTACGAAGAAGTTAAAATTGTAAACCAAAAAATATATCCTTTTAATAATTTTTTGTATGATTTGCCGAGTTAGTTGAATCATTTATATTGGCAACAAATGCAATTTGGATTAAGCTGTATGGCAATAAATCGCAAAAGCTTAAAGACTTGCAACTAAACCACAAATCAGCGCTATGGCATGAGAGTTAATTTTGCCCAACCCGCAATTTTTACCTTATATTTGACAAATTGAAAAAGTTAATCGCAATATCATTTCTATTTGTTTTTCTGAGTGCAAACACAGAATTGCATGAGCTACTGCGGTTGCCAATTTTGGTTCAACACTATTTAGAGCATCACGATAAAGAACCTGATGAAACCTTTGTAGGCTTTTTAAACGAGCACTATTTTGCCAACCAAAATCATTCGGATAACGATGAGCACCACGAAAATTTACCTTTTAAAACTACGCACTGTTCAACAGCTCACGTTTCATTGGCTTTTGTAAATCATATTCAATTTACAATTCCAAAACCAACCGTTTTTTATAACAAAATTTCTCCAATCTACAACGGTACATTTTACTCTTCCGCTGTGATCAGTCACATTTGGCAACCGCCAAAAATTAGTTAATGAATTTATGATAGGTCGGCTTTGCCGACACCAACCATACTGTTTGCGGAGCTAATGTACCGCAAACAATCATTTCATTAATTGAAAAATTATGCTCAATAAAATAATTGCGTTCTCTATAAAGAACAAACTCATCATAGGGCTTTTTATATGTACCCTAATTGGTTACGGTAGTTACCAAATAAAACAATTACCAATTGATGCTGTGCCCGATATAACCGATAATCAGGTTCAAGTAATCACAATAACTCCTTCTTTAGGTGCACCAGATGTGGAACGTTTAATTACTTTTCCAATCGAACAAGCAAATAGTAACATTCCTGGATTGAAAAAAATTAGGAGTTTTTCAAGATTTGGACTTTCATTGATAACCATTGTTTTTGAAGATGATGTTGATATTTACTGGGCAAGGCAACAAGTAACCGAACGCTTAAAAATAGCAGAAGACCAAATACCAAAAGGTATTGGAACACCTGAATTGGCACCTGTTACTACTGGTTTGGGTGAAATTTATCAATATGTGCTGAAACCTAAAAAAGGTTACGAACCCAAATTTAAATCGACAGAATTGCGCACAATTCAAGATTGGATTGTGAAACGACAATTGATAAGCGTAAAAGGTGTTGCAGATGTAAGCAGTTTTGGAGGGCGAGTTAAACAATACGAAATAGCTATCAACCCAAACAATCTAAAATCTTATGGGATTACGATTAACGATGTATTTAACGCGTTGGAAAAAAATAATGAAAATACTGGAGGTGCATATATAGAAAAATCATCAACTGTTCTTTACATTAGAGCAGAAGGATTAATAGGAAATATTGAAGATATAAAAAATATAGTAGTAAAAAATACTGCCAATGGAACGCCTCTTTTAATAAACGATGTAGCCGAAGTGCGAATTGGAAACGCTACCCGATATGGTGCAATTACTTACAACAATGAAGGCGAAGTAGCAGGGGCAGTAGTAATGATGCTTAAAGGTGAAAACAGCAGTAGAGTTATAAAAGATGTAAAAGAAAAAATTTCTCAAATTCAAAAAACCTTACCTGAAGGTGTAGAATTAGAACCTTTTTTGGATAGAACAAAAATGGTGAATAGTGCCATAAGCACTGTCACTAAAAACCTACTAGAAGGTGCTTTAATTGTAATTCTTGTTTTGGTTTTATTTCTTGGAAATTTAAGAGCAGGTTTAATTGTGTCCTCTGTAATTCCACTATCAATGTTGTTTGCCGTAATTATGATGAATATGTTTGGTGTAAGCGGAAATCTAATGAGTTTAGGTGCATTAGATTTTGGTTTAATTGTGGACGGAGCAGTAATTATAGTTGAAGCTTGTATGTTTCAATTACATATTTCAAACCAAAAGAAAGTTACACAACTCCAGATGGATGATATTGTCTATAACACTTCTACCCGGATGAGAAACGCTGCCGTTTTTGGCGAATTAATAATACTTGCTGTTTATTTGCCCATTTTTACACTTGAGGGAATTGAAGGAAAAATGTTTATACCAATGGCACAAACTGTTGCCTTTGCTTTGTTAGGGGCATTTATACTTTCTTTAACCTACATTCCGATGATGACAGCTTTGTTTCTAAACAAAAATATATCTCATAAAAAGAATTTCTCTGATAAGATGATGGATGTTTTAGAACGAGTACACCAGAAATACCTTATCAAAGTTTTAGCTATTCCTAAAATAGTTATTGGTTTAGTGGTGGCACTTTTTGCCTTTTCATTATTTATGCTTACTACACTCGGTGGTGAATTTATTCCCGAATTGCCCGAAGGGGATTTTGCAGTGGAAACAAGGGTATTGCAAAGCAGTAACATTAACACCACTGCAAACGCTTGTATGCAGGCTGCACACATTCTTAAAAAGAAATTTCCCGAAGTAAAAAAAGTAATCGGAAAAATAGGGAGCGGAGAAATTCCAACAGACCCAATGCCAACCGAAGCAGCGGACATTATGATAATTTTGAAAGATAAAAGCGAATGGAAATCAGCTGAAACCTGGAATGAACTTTCTGAAAAAATGAGCAAAGCATTAAAAGATATTCCCGGCGTTACTTTTAGTTTTCAATATCCAGTTGCTATGCGATTTAATGAATTAATGACAGGTGCAAAGCAAGATGTGGTTTGTAAAATATTTGGCGAGAACTTAGATACACTTTTTAAATATTCAAAACTACTGGGTAATGTTGCTAATAAAATTGATGGTGCGGAAAATATTTATATTGAACCAATTACCGGACTGCCACAGCTAATTATTACTTACAAAAGAAATCTGATTGCACAATATGGATTAAACATACAGGACGTAAATAAAATAGTGAATACTGCTTTTGCAGGGCAAAGTAGTGGTTTGGTTTACGAAGATGAAAAACGTTTTGATTTGGTAGTAAGGCTTGCAGGAGAACAAAGACAAAATTTAGAGGATGTGCAAAATCTTTTAATTCCTACACCACAAGGCACCCAGATTCCTTTGTATTTAGTTGCAGATGTGTCTATTAAAGAAAGTGTAAATCAAATTCAAAGGGAGGATGCTAAACGAAGAATAATTGTAGGTTTTAATGTTGGTGACAGAGATGTGCAAAGTATTGT
Organism: Sphingobacteriales bacterium; assembly: GCA_043763845.1. Taxonomy (GTDB): domain Bacteria; phylum Bacteroidota; class Bacteroidia; order Sphingobacteriales; family Sphingobacteriaceae; genus Pseudopedobacter. Next base: position 7,399 of record JAYULE010000191.1, on the reverse strand, counting down.
AAACGATTTGCAGGTACAAATTGAAAAACAAATAAAATTCCCTAGTGGCTACTACATTACTTATGGTGGTGCTTTTGAAAATTTAGTGGCAGCAAAAAAGCGCTTATCGCTTGCCGTCCCAATATCATTATTACTTATTTTTCTGTTACTTTATTTCGCTTTCAATTCTGTTAAACACGGGTTGCTTATCTATTCTGCTATACCACTTTCGGCCATAGGCGGTATTTTATTTTTAGCCCTTCGTGGTTTGCCTTTTAGCATAAGTGCAGGTATAGGTTTTATTGCCTTATTTGGGGTAGCGGTATTAAACGGTATTGTTTTAATATCGGAATATAACCATATTAAAAAAGAAGGAGAAACCGACTTGAAAAAAATTGTTTTGGAAGGAACTAAACATCGCTTACGCCCGGTTTTAATGACTGCATTTGTTGCTTCACTTGGATTTTTACCAATGGCATTAAGCAACGGTGCTGGTGCCGAAGTACAAAGACCTTTGGCAACAGTTGTAATTGGCGGATTGTTAATAGCTACTTTACTCACACTTTTTGTATTACCTATTTTTTACATTTTGTTTGAGAGGGGTTTTAAAAACAAGCCAACAATTTTAGCAACAACCGTTTTATTATTCATTATTTTTTCTTTTCAAAATGCTGAAGCTCAAACTCAAATCAATTTGCAAGGTGCAATTGATACCGCTTTGAAAAATAATTTACAAGTAAGAAATGAAAAACTAAATGCAGAATATCAGCAGAAGTTAATAGCTGCATCAGTTGATATTCCACAAACTAATTTGATAGGTGAATATGGACAGATCAACACCTTTTACAAGGACACTAGATTTGGCATTTCTCAATCATTTAGTTTTCCAACCGTATATGCAAAACAGAAAGCGTTACAAAACGAGACCTACAAAAGTAGTTCATTAAGTATCGCTGTAAAGGAAACTGAAATAAGAAAGCAAGTAAGTGAAGTTTTTTATTTAATGGTTTACTTACAGCAAAAGCAAAAAATTCTTTCGCAGAATGATAGTGTGTTTACCGCCTTTCTTGAAAGAGCTAACCTGCGTTTTGCTAAAGGTGAAACAAATATTTTAGAGAAAGCTACAGCCGAAACTCAGCGAGGACAAATTGCTATTCAGTTAAACCAACTAAAAACTGATATGGAGATATTACAACTCCAATTTCAGTTATTGCTTAATACTGTGACAGCTTTTATACCTTCACCTGAAAGCCCTAAAATGATTTTCACTGAAATTTTAGACACATCCATATTTAGCAAACACTCTACTATGTTGGTTTTACAGCAACAAAAAGAAATTACATCTCTTAAAACACAATTGGAAAAATCTAGATTGCTACCAAGCTTGAATTTTGGTTATTATAATATGAGTATGCAAGGAACAGGTGCCGATAATGTATTATATAATAACTTAACAAGATTTAATTCTATTCAATTTGGTTTAGGTGTACCTTTATTTTTTGGCTCTCAAAAAGCGAAAATTAATTCAAGTAAATCTCTTGAATTAATTAGTGAAAACAGTTACCATATTGGTTTACAAACTCTAAATATAGCCTATCAAAGGGCATTATCACAATATCAAAATCAATTACAAACGGTTAAATACTTTGAAGAAAATGCTTTAAAGAATGCAAACCTGATTAAAAAAACTGCCAACCTACAATTTGCAAATGGTGTTATCAATTTTATGGAATGGACGATTTTAATTAACAACGCTGTTAATATTCAAAGTAATTATGTAGATGCTGTAAAAGAGCTTAACCAATCCATTATTCAACTTAATTATCTAACTTCTAAATAAATCACTACAATGACAAAATATATCAAAAAAAAATATCCCACAGATTGCACAAATTTGCAAAGATTTAAAACCCAAACAATAGCTGCGATAATCGGTGTTATCTGTGGGATTATATCGCTAACATCATGTAAAAACAAGAAAACCGAAACACAAGTAACTACAGAAGCACCAATTGAAAACGAAGTTGTACTAACCAACGCTCAATTAAAAAACTCAAAAATAGAAACTGGAAAAATTGAACAAAAAGCAATATCATCTATACTAAAAGTGAACGGTAAAATTGATGTGCCGCCCCAAAATATGGTTTCTGTTAGTGTTCCGCTTGGTGGGTACTTAAAATCAACAAAGCTTTTAGAGGGTATGCACATTAGCAAAGGCGAAGTTATTGCAGTAATGGAAGACCAGCAATACATTCAGTTGCAACAAGATTATTTAACAGCTAAAGCACATTTCGTTTCTTTAGAAAATGACTTTAACCGTCAAAAAGAATTAAACGAAAGTAAAGCCAGCAGCGATAAGGTTTTTGAAAATGCACAAGCAGAATATCTTTCACAAAAGATATTGATAAAATCTTTGTTTGAAAAACTAAAACTCATAAATATTAACCCCAACAAATTAACTGTAAGCACAATTTCACGTAGTATTAATATTTATTCGCCCATAAACGGTTTTGTTTCTACCATAAAAATGAACATTGGCAAATACGCAAATCCTACTGATGTTTTATTTGAGTTGGTAAACCCTGCCGACATTCATTTAGCTTTAACTGTTTTTGAAAAGGACTTAGACAAACTTTTTATTGGTCAGAAAATTATTGCCTACAATAATAACCAATCAAGTAAAAAATACAATTGCGAAATTATCCTTATTGGTAAAGACATTTCGCCAGAAAGAGCTGTAACAGTTCATTGTCACTTTAATAAATATGATAAAACCTTAATACCAGGAATGTACATGAATGCAGATGTAGAAATTTCAACCAATAATGCTTTTGTAATTTCTAATGATGGCTTGGTGCGTTTTGAAGGCAAGCAATATGTTTTCACAACAACAGAAAATAAAAAATACTTTATGCAAGAAGTAACCACTCAGAATACTGAAGGTGGTTTCACACAAATTACTTTCCCAAACAATAATGATATAAAAAATAAAACATTTGTTACTAAAGGGGCATACACATTGTTAATGAAAATGAAAAATACAGAGGAGGAATAAAATGCAAACTATAAAGCTATAAATGCCAATTTAAGATTTAGTTCTTAGTTTGACAATTTGAGGTTAAATTGCTAAACCGCTCTGTTAAAAATTTTAGTTTTTATTGCCGGATAGTTTATAACTCCAAACTTGCTTGGCCAAGCCCTGCCATTTTAGTTTCGTGGTTTAGTAACCATTGTTTTCTCCAAATTTCGCCTGCGTAACCCGTCATTTGGCCGTTTATGCCTATAATTCTATGGCAAGGCACAATTATCATAATTTTATTTTGGCCATTTGCTGCAGCAATTGCCCTAATGGCTAGTTTTTTTTGCATTTTATTGGCTAATGCCGAGTATGAAATAGTTTGAGCATACACCAAATTTTGTAATGTTTGCCAAACACTTTGCTGAAATAAAGTTCCTGTTTGTTTTATAGGTAAATTAAAAGTGGTAATTGTACCGTTAAAATATGCAGTAAGTTGGGCTTTTGCTTCGGTTAACAAATTGCTTTGGTTTTGGGGCTGCGTTTTTTGATTTACAAATAAAACTGAACTAATAAAACCGTTTTCTTCTGTTATCCTAATGGTGCCAATTTGAGTTTCTAAATAAGCGTACAGCATAATTAGATAAGGGATTTTTGGTTCTTCGACATTTTGTGTGGTTTTATATTTAACTAAAATATTGTGAAAAAATAATAGGCATTTTTTTAATTACTTTTTCCTTGATGAAAAAGTAACAAAAAATCAAGGCTTGTTGTTATTTGTCGGGTATGCTCAATAAATTTTTAACGGCGCAATTCAAGTCGTGGCAACAAAGGTGGTGCTTTAATAACGTTTGTGCAACACGCTGCGACTTGCTTGGTTTTGCTTTATGTTAATTTCTACAAAAAATTTATTGGCCTCCCATTCCAAACAACAGCTAGGCCTTCCCCAATTGCACACCTGTATAATGGAAATTAAATTTAATTCTATTCCACAGTTTCTGACGTAGAACCGAATTTTTGTTTATTTGTTACCAGCAATTTTTGCAAATAATTAATCAACTTTATTTACTGTATTATATTACGATTTTAGAGCGTTAGGGATTGCAGCGAAAATCAATTTTATTATTCTTTGGCTTGCAAAGCCTAAAGAATAATAAAATTATTGTAGCGAAAAGCCCGCCCGAACGCCCAAAAACAATTATTCGTTGTTATCTAAAAAATGATGTACGCCTTTATAGGGTAAGTCAAATGCGGATGCTACCCCTCGGTGTACAATTTCTCCGTTTACTATATTTAAACCTTTAAGTAATTCGTAGCTATTTAAACAAGTTTTTTTCCAACCATTGTCGGCTAGTTCTAAAATATAAGGTAGGGTACAATTTGTTAAAGCGGTAGTAGATGTAAAAGGCACAGCACCAGGCATATTGGTTACGCAATAGTGTAAAATGCCATCAACAATATACGTTGGGTTTTCTAAAGTTGTGGGTTTACAGGTTTCTATACAGCCGCCTTGGTCTACAGAAACATCAACAATTACTGTGCCGGGGCGCATAAGTTTTAGCATATCGCGGGTAATAACTTTTGGTGTTTTAGCACCAGCTATTAACACGGCACCTACAATTAAATCGTGTGTGCCCACTAAACGCCTAATATTGTATTCGCTTGAGTACATGGTTACTACGTGTGGTGGTAAAACATCGTTTACGTAACGTAGGCGTTGTAAATCAGTATCTAAAATGGTTACGTGAGCACCCAAACCCGATGCCATTTTTGCAGCCTGTACGCCTACCACACCAGCACCAATAATTAAAACTTTACCAGGAGTAACGCCGGGTACGCCGCCCAATAAAACACCACGACCCATTACGGGTTTTTCTAAATACCTAGCCCCTTGTTGTATGGCCATGCGGCCTGCAACTTCGCTCATGGGTACTAAAATGGGTAAAGATTTATCTGTTTTTTCTACAGTTTCGTAAGCCAAGCAAACTGCTCCGCTATCTATCATAGCGTTGGTAAGTTTTAAATCGGATGCGAAATGAAAGAAGCAGAAAATTAGTTGATTTTTTTTTGCCAAGTGATACTCCTTGCCAATAGGTTCTTTAACTTTAACAATCATATCGGCAGTTGCCCAAATTTCTAGTTCGTCTAGTACAACTTTTGCGCCTACTTCTTCGTAATCTTCGTTTCTAAAACCACTTGCCGCACCAGAGTGTGTCTCAATTATTACAATATGTCCTCTTCTAATTAATTCGTGTGCACCAGCGGGCGTTAGGCCTACACGGTTTTCGTTATTTTTTATTTCTCGAGGTACGCCAACTATCATCTTATTAATTTAATTTTAGTAAAAAAATTTAAAATATTTTACTAATTTAATAAAGTATTGAGTAAACCTATGTAATTTTCGAAATTTATTTAAAATTTTATTTTATTTTAAAATTAAACCTAAAGCAACGTGTTTTTTGGTATGGCTTTTGATAAGTTAAGGTAACATTGGTTTTTTTTGAGGGAATAAAACCATTTTGTTTTTTAAGGTTTAGGATTATTAAAAACAAAGGGAAATTAATTTCCCTTTGTTTTTTTTATGCTTGTAGCAAACGATTTTTGCTGCAATTATCGTAAACTTTTAAATCTTGCTTTAACATTTTACGGGCTACATGTATTCGGGTTTTTACTGTACCAATGGGTATTTCTAAATGATCTGCAATTTCGTGGTATTTGTATCCTTCAAAATACATGGTAAAAGGCACATAATATTCTTTTTGCAAATTACCTAGTGCATTTTTAATATCATCCATTACAAACTTATTTTCGCCTTGATTATGTGCTGCGCTGAATGATAATTGTTGTGATGATATTTCGTCGGTTTTGGTAACAAACGAACTAATTTTAATAAACCTACGGTAATTGTTTATGAAAGTATTTTTCATGATGGTATATAACCAACCCTTTAAGTTTGTACCGTCTTTAAACTTGTTAAAATAAGTAATAGCCTTTAACATGGTATCTTGTACCAAATCATTGGCATCGTCTGCGTCGTGAGTAAAGCGTAAAGCGTAAGTTCTAAGTGATGGAGCTTGACGGGTAACTAGGGTGCTAAATTCTATACTTGTCATTTTGTTTAACTTTTAATTGTAAAACTTAAACAAATGTAATACGCATTTTAATACCAAACAAATTTTTGTTTAACTTTTTTTAAAAAAAGTTAAACAAAAAAATGCAGATCATATTTGCCTAATAATCTGAGTTCGATTAATAAATGTTGTTTTCGTAATGATTAGGGCGTTTAAACACGCTCTACGCTCTATCTTTTTTTATTTATCTATCCCCCCGACCCCCGAAGGGGGAGATTCGGCGAAAAAAAGGATGCCGCTGCGATCGTTAACGCAAAAAAATAATTAATAAAATTGATTGTCAGTAAATTATATTAAAATTAACAATCGACCACAGATAAATAATAAATTTTTATGAAAACAAAATATCGGTTAAACTTTAAATAATATTTACTTCACGTTCTAAAGTTACTCCAAACTTTTGCTGCACAGTTTCTATAATTTGGGAAGAGAAATTATATATTTCTAGTCCGGTTGCGTTGCCATAATTTACCAAAACTAAGGCCTGATTTTTATATGTACCCGTATTGCCAACTACTAAACCTTTAAAGCCACATTGTTCTATTAACCAACCCGCTGCTAGTTTTACATGGTTTGCACCCACATTAAAATTTACTACTTGTGGGTAGTTTTTAATTAACTGGTTTGCTTCATCTTTAGTAACAATGGGGTTTTTAAAAAATGAGCCGGCATTGCCAATGGTACTTGGGTTAGGAAGTTTAGAAACCCGAATTTGTGATACCACATCCGAAATGTTTTTTATGGTAGGATTTTGTATGTTTTGATTGTGTAGCTCTTGCGATATAGCCCCATATTGTGTGTTTAAGTTGGCCATAAGCTTTAAATTGAAGGTTACACTGGTAATAATATATTTACCTTTTAAGGCTTGTTTAAATATGCTTTCGCGATAAGCAAAGGCACAATCGGCTTTTAAAAAAGTTCTAATTTTGTGTGTTTCTATTTCAAAAGCGGTGCAACTTTCAAAAACATCTTTAAGCTCGACCCCGTAAGCGCCAATATTTTGTATGGGCGATGCCCCAACTGAGCCAGGTATTAACGACAGATTTTCTAAGCCTGCAAAGTTGTTGCTTACGACATAAATTACTAAATCGTTCCAAACTTCGCCAGCCCCCGCAGTTAGCAATACTTTGTTTTCCTCAACTTTATGTGTAATACCTTTTATGTTTATTTTAATTACCAAACCATCAAAATTTTGAGTAAACAGCATGTTGCTGCCACCTCCTAAAATTAGTATGGGGTTTTTAACTATTTCGGAATTGCTAAATAATTGGCT
>JAYULE010000190.1:0-6791 GCA_043763845.1 Sphingobacteriales bacterium | reverse complement strand
GGTTGCAATTTATAATCGTTTAGTACAATAAAAGAATTGTTTAATTTATATTCATTTGATATTCTGTCGGGGATATTTGCTGCTGTAAATTTTGATTTTCCGGCTCGTACTACAAAAAGATTAATATCGCTTAAACGTAATAAAGGTAAAGCATCTGAAACTAAACCAATGGGTGCGGTATCAAAAATAATATAATCGTAAATTTTTTTCAAATCTGAAATAAGCTCAATTAAACGGTTTGTGTACATTAATTCGGAAGGGTTTGGTGGTACATGACCCGCAACTATTAAATCGAGGTTTATTTGATTACTATTAATTAAAATTTCTTCTAATGTGTTTTGTTTTGCTAAGTAAGTACTTAAACCTATTTTATTTTTAATGTTAAAACTACGGTGAACTTTTGAGCGACGTAAATCGGCAGCAATAAGAACTACTTTTTTATCAATTAAGGCCATTGTACTGGCTAAGTTTACCGAAACAAAAGATTTGCCCTCGCCTGCAACCTCCGATGTGACAACTATTATTTTAGAGGTTTTATCGTTTGCTATAAAACTTAAATTTGTTCTAACCGATCGTACCGACTCGGCAAATAAAGATTTAGGTTTTGCAATAGATAATATTTGGCTACTGTAACTATCTAGTTTGTACGGATAATGCCTTATCATGCCTATTATTGGAGTGGTTGTTAAGCTTTCTATTTTTTCTTTATCGTAAATTTTATCGTTTAAGCTTCTAACTAAAAATATAAAGCCCAAACTTACGCCGAAACCCAATACCCAAGCCATTTGCCAAACTGATTTGGTATTTGGCGATATTGGGCTAGTATTTGGCACTGCTGCATCAATTAATGAAGCGCCAGGCAATACAGACGCTTTACCAATTTGCGCTTCTAATTTTTTTTCTGATAAATAACTATATATTTTTTCGTTAATATCATAATCTCTTTGAAGGCCAAAAAGTTGGCGTTCTTGTTTAGGAAGGCTATTTAAACTTGCGTAAGCCTTATCTAGTTCTAGCTTATTAAATTGTTTTTGCTTAACAATACGATTTAAATTGGCTACCATATTGTTTTGTGCGGCATTTTGTAAAACCAAAAGTTTTTTATCAATCTCAACAATTGGATTAGCATTTTCTTTGTAAGTTGATGCTAGGCTTAATCTTTCTTGTAATAAACTATTAAACTGCGAGATTAGGTTTGCTAAAAGTGGGTCAACGTTACCATCTAAATTAAAGTTAAGGCTTACCGTTTTCCCGTTTTTATACATTTGACTTTGCAATTGTTTTATTAATAGCAATTGCATTTCGTAATTACGGTTTTGACTTTCTAAATCGGTTACTTTAGATAATACACTTTCCGATGCGTTGCTTAAATCAATAAAATTATTATCTTGTTTAAAGTTTTTTAGCTTTTCGCCCGATGTTTTTACACTATTTGCTAAGTTTTCTAATTGTGCATCTATAAAATCAATAATTTGTTTGGCCGATTGTGTTTTTTGCGCTAAATCTTGTTTTAAATAAACTGTTATAATTGCATTTAAGGCATCGGCAGCAAAATAAGGATTGTCGTCGGTTTTGGATAATTGCGCAACAGAAGAAAACTTTGCTGCTTCGCTAATTAATAAACCCGAACTTAAACGATTGTAAAATTTTTCTTTATGGTTAAACCGAAAAGAGTATTGTGTGCCATTTGCTAAATTTTCTTTTTCTATATAAAATGATATTCCGGGTAAAAATACAGGTGTGTTGTAAGCAAAATTTTTCTTAAGTGTTGTGTTTCCTAATTTATATTCTAACTCAAACTGCTTATCATAAGCAACCAAGTTTATTAATCTATCGTAAAAGTTTATAGTGTCTTGTTTTAGTATTTGCAATTTAAAAGGCTTTGCAGGGTACAAATCGGTGGTTCTTACCCTGCCCGATATGTAATAACTTACCTTATAATCTAAGTAATTTACAGCATCGGTAATTACTTTTTTGCTTTTAAAATTCCAACTTTCCGATAATATTTTATTGGTGTAGTTTCTACTCATTGAGTTAAGTTGCACAAAGCTGCTTAAATCCGATTGCTTTTCTTCGAACTTTAAAAACGCTTGTGTACTATATTGTTTTTGAGTGTACCATAAATAGGTATATGCAAAAAGTAGTGTAGCCACTAACGAAAAAGCAATCCAATACCACCTGCTTAAAATTATGCTAAAAAATTTGGCATAATCAATTTCTTGCTGTACCTTTTTAGTTTCGGTACCGGTATTAGGGTTAATAGGTTCGGTCATAATATTTACTTAGTAAAATTATATATCAAGAAAATGGTATTTATTAAAGTAAGCCCAATACTTACAAGAGCTGAGGTTTTTGCCATTATTTCGGTATTTTGAGCAGATTTTTTTGGTTCGGCGTAAATAATATCATTGTTTTTTAATATAACACGTTTATCTTTCATAAAATCAACATTGGTTAAATCAACAATCAAAATTTGTGGATTTTGCGGATTTCCTCTTATTATTTTTAAACGTTTGTTGTTTGCCGATGGATTTAAACCCCCGGCTTGCCCCATTATTTCTGTTAAATGGGTTTGTTCTTTTTTTAAGGGATAAACACCTTGCTGGCTAAATTCGCCTAAAACAGTTACTTGTAAATTGCTAATAAACAAAGTTATTAGCGGGTTTTTTAAAAGTGATTTTTGGTAGAGCGCATTAATCTGCTTTTCGGCAGCAAGCCTTGTAAGCCCCCCTAATTTTACACTGCCAATAACAGGTAAGGTAACTAAACTGTCGTTTTCAACTACATAAGCATTACTTATTGTTACTGCCGCACTACCAGCACTGGTGCTAACGCCCGAAATTAATGCATCGTTTTGTAAGTTTTTTAAAATTAGCTCGTCGCCAGGTTTTATAACTTGAGGTTTGTTAAATGTACTGTCGATACCTTTTTGGAGTTCGAATACTGGCATTTTTGAAGTATTTAAGCCCTCATTACCCACAAAAAGAATATTTTTTTCTGTACCACACGAACTTAAAAAGCTAACAATTATTAGGTAGCACAATAATTTTGTAAAAAAATATTTCATCATTAGTTTTAACAATTATGCATCAATGATAGCAATTCTTTTTTGAATGCTTAAAGCCAATCATTAAAAAAATTGATAGCACATTATATATTTTATGCATATTTATTTAAATATATGTAAAATAAAAATTTTTTTTTTTTTAGGTTAGCGTTTAAGAATTAACAATATTAAATTAAAAATTTCATTTTAGCTTATGAAAATTAGCCTTATTACGGTTTGCTATAATGCAGAAAGTAATATCACAGATTGTTTAAAATCGGTTGCGTCGCAAGATTACCCTAATTTAGAGTATATTATTGTTGATGGTGGCTCTAATGACGCTACACTAGAAATTTTAAAAAAATATTCAGATGGTATCTCCATTCTAATTTCGGAACCCGATAATGGTATTTATGATGCTTTAAATAAAGGTATTGCTGCCGCTAGTGGTGATATAATAGGAATAATGCATTCCGACGATTTTTTCGCACAATCCAATATTTTAACAGAAGTAGCAAACGCTTTTACAAGCCAAAATGCCGATTTATTATATGGTAATTTAGATTATGTTAAACGTAATAACACACAAATTATAACCCGAAGGTGGCGTTCGCAGCAATACAACGACAAACTGTTTTTAAATGGATGGATGCCTGCACACCCAACTTTTTACGCTAAAAAGAGTTGTTTTTTATCTTTTGGAAATTATGATTTACGTTTTAAATCGGCTGCGGATTATGATTTAATGCTCCGTTTTTTTTACAAAACATCCTTTAAAAAATTTTTTTTAAATATGGTAATGGTTAAAATGCGTGTTGGCGGTAAAAGTAATGTAACCTTAAGTAATAGGTGGTATGCAAATCGTGAAGATTATCAATCGCTAAAAAAAAACGCTATACCTTTTCCTTTAAAAGTTATTTTATTTAAGCCATTGCGCAAAATTTGGCAATTTTTAAATAAATTTGCCGAATATAATTTCAACGCTAAAACTAAATCAAATAATTACTTGATTTAATGTTTATTCTACGAAATTACGATACAAATAATGAAAGAGTTTCTTATAAACCATCAGTTTTTAGCTTATTTGGGCATAATTTTTTTGTCTACTATCTTATCTATAATCGTAATACCATCAATTATACACGTATCTAAAATTAGGCATTTGTTTGATGATATGGAATCAAATAGAAAAAATCACACTGATAGTATTCCACGTCTTGGCGGAGTTGCTATATTTTGCAGTTTTACTATTGTATCGCTAATTTTTTTGAGCTATACTCCCGTTTTACCATCAAATTTTTTATTAACATCATGTATTATGTTGTTTGCATTAGGTCTTAAAGATGATTTAGCGGGTGTAAATTCTACAACAAAATTTGGTGTTCAAGTTGTTACAGCTTCGGTTGTTGTTGTTTTAGGGGGTGTAAATTTAACTAGCTTATATGGTGTTTTTGATATTTACGACATACCTTACTCGGTAAGCGTAATTTTAAGTTTAACCACAATTGTACTTTGCATAAATGCATTTAATTTAATTGATGGTATTGATGGATTAGCTGGTACAATTGGGGTTGTTGTTAATGCTTCTTTTGGTATTTTATTTTTAAATATGGGGCAATTTGAAATTGCTTGTATAGCTTTTAGTTTAGTTGGTGCAATTTTAGGGTTTTTAGCTTTTAATTACTCGCCAGCAAAAATTTTTATGGGCGATACAGGCTCGTTTTTAATTGGTTTAATTTCTATTGTTTTAGCAATAAAGTTTATCGAATTAAATAAATTTATTCCTAACAACACCTTACCACGTCCATTATTTTATTCGGCACCTTCAATTGCTATAGCCATTTTAATTATACCTATTTTTGATACTTTACGTATTTTTATTTTACGTTTATTAAAAGGCAATTCGCCCTTTGTTGCCGATAGAAACCATATACACCATAGGCTATTACTTTTAGGATTAAACCATATGCAAGCAACATTAATTCTAATGCTTATTAATTTTTTCTTTATCTATTTAGCATTACAACTAAGGTTAGAAGGAAATGTTACTTTAATACTATTATTTTTAGGGTTAGGTATGTTTTTTAATTTGCTTATAACATTGTTAATAAGGCAACTAAAGTATAAGAAATAAAAAGGTTAACAGTAATTTTTAATTTTAATTATTTAGTTTGTTGTACAATTAAATTACCTGTTTTTAAGTTGTGCTTTTTTTATAAAAACCTTTGTACCTCTTTTATTTACATAATAAATCTTGTTATCGCCGTTAACATACACTGTTTTGCCATATGGGCCAACTTTGTTTTTGATTTTTTGATCTAATACTGTGGCAACTCCTTTAACGCTTATTTCGGCAACTGCGTTTGCACCAATTTTAACTGCTTTTTTTGTACTATCAATAGCTTTGCCAGCTTCTGTTTTGTGTTCTTGGGCATTTGTTGCAAAAACCATTACAACAAACAAAATGCTAAATCCTATTTTTTTCATAATATTTTTTTTATTAAAGAATTCAAAACCAGTGCCAAATTTTTGTAAAAGCAACTATTATTTTTTTTTATTTTTTTCTTAAAATCTAATTTTATATGTTTTTTCTTTTAAAGTAAACAGGTTATTATATTAAAACAATAAGGTTACAATTTATTTGGATTCCAATTGTGGTTGTTAAAAAACCTTAACAATTCAAACAATTATTGTTGAGAAACGCTTAAAAAATTTTATTAAAAAGATTAACAAAAAAATATTTTATTTTAATGTTAAATTAATATTAAATTTTTATTAATTTAGTGTCAACAAAAAAAGGAGGAATTATGAAAAATTTATTAAATGTGACGATTTTATTTATGGGATTTTTTCTTGTTGCAAATGCTCAAGAAACCACTATTTTTTATCAAAGTAATACTGTTGTAGCAAATTCGAAAGATAATGCTAAGTTTTACGTGGTATATCAACCTTATGTAAATGGATTAATTGCTTACCAAAAATTTTCGATTGATAATACTCTACTCGAAAAAGGCGCTGTATTAAGTTTAGCATCCTTAGCTAAGGAGGGTAAAGTAACTACCTATTACAGTAATGGTAATTTAAAAGATGATATATATTACGAAGCTGGACTGCCAAGTGGCGAAAAAATCCATTATTTTGAGAACGGCATAATAAACTATAAAATTCAACAAACCGCAGCTGGCTATGGTAAAAAAAGTGCAAAAAAATCATCTACTAAATACCAATATTGTGCAAATTATACTGGTAAAATATTGTTAAATAACGGCAATGGCGATTTTGAAGAATACAATACTAACCAAGAATTAACCCAAATGGGTGTTGTTATAAACCATAAGCCCAATGGGTTATGGCGGGGTTTTGATAATAATAAATTAGTTTTTATTGAAGAGTATAAAGATGGTGATTTAGTTAAAGGTCAAAGTTTTAGTAGTAATGGTGTCTCTAGAACATATAAAAACAAAAATAGCAGGCCTGAGCCTAAAGGTGGAATTAATAATTTTTATAACTACGTGGCTAATGCAATGCAAGAATTGGCAGTGGATGACTCACAAAATATGCGTGGTGATATTATGGTAAATTTTGTTGTTGCAACATCGGGGGCATTAAAAGATATTAGTTTAATAAAATCTACTTCAAACACCAAATTAAATAGTAAAGCTATCGAGATTATTAAAAATTCACCAAAATGGATTCCTGCTACTCAACAAGGTGAAGCTGTTGAAATGGCTTTTTACATGCCTTT
>JAYULE010000189.1:0-6811 GCA_043763845.1 Sphingobacteriales bacterium | reverse complement strand
CAGTATTATTACAAAATAAATAAATTTATTCAAAACAGTAAATAATGGTAACTATCTATAATAAAATAAGTTGTGGGTTTTCGTTCAAACACTAATTAGATTTGATTTAAAAAAAAATTATGAAAACTAAAACCATAAAACTAATTGCAGTAATAGGAATTTCGAGTGCGCTAATGTTTGCAGCTTGCAACAATAAAAATGCGGCTTTAGAAACCCAACTAAGCACCGAGCACACAAAAATAGAAGCGGATCATAAAATATTGGAAGAAGCACACACCGCAATGGAGGCCGAACACGCCGCATTTGTAACTGCACACCAGGCTTTAAATGAAGCCGATAGTAGTTTGCACAACAAAATAGAAGCCGTACACGATAAAATTTTACAAACGCATACCGCATTAATTGAAAAACATACCGCTTTAATTGCCGCACATCAATTGCTCGAAAATAAACACGCCGACGGTAAAACACCAGAAGAAGAGATTATTGCCGAACATAAAAAAATGATTGAAGATGACCAAATGTTAATGGCCGACCATAAAAAAATAGAAGCCGAACATAAAATGATGATGGAACAGGATAATAAAATTAAAGTTGAAGATAAACTTAAATAAATCAATAAAAAAAACCGCTTTTTTAAAGCGGTTTTTTTATTGACCTAACATTTTTTAAGAATAATATTAAACTCAAATACTGAGTTTAATACAAAAATCAATTACTCCCCAAAATTTTAGAAATATTATACCTATAAGCCGCTATTGCAGGAATAATTGCAGCAAAAATACCCGTACTCAATCCTACCAAAATCAAAAACCCCTCTAAAGGTAAAAACGTTAAACCTGTTAATTTTGCTTGCCCAGCATCCTGAAAGCCAGCTACATATTCTATAGCTAAATGCCCAAATAAGCAACCTAAAGTTGTACCTATAAGCGATAAAAAGAAACCTTCGGTAATTATAATTAAAAATATTTTGGTTTTCGATGCTCCTAAAGTTCGCATAATTGCTAAATCGTATTTGCGTTGTTTTAACGAATTAAACAAACTTATAAAAACACTTATTGCCGATATTGCCATAATTAAAAGCGCAAACCATTGTAAAGTTTCAACCCCCACGCCTATTAATGAAAACAATCGTGTACTTTCTATAGCTGGCGATGCGGCTTGTAAATTGGTGTTTTCGTTTACGAATTTTGGAAAAAATATGGTTGATATTGGCGATTTGTATTGGATTAATAATGATGTTATTTCGGTTTCTGTCTCGGGCAACGGGCTTTCGTCTTCGGGCATTTGAGCCTCGGGCAACGGGCTTTCGGGCAATGGGCTTTGGGCTTCTGCCTCGTGTTGGTGCATTTCCCAAACGCTTTCTAAGTTGGTAAGCACCAATTGGTCGGTTACGTTGGCGCTGGGTGTTAAAATACCTGTTACAATATAAGCGTGGCTATCGTGTACATCGCTATTATCGGCTAGGCCGTGTGCGCCATAAAAAGTATCGCCTACTTTTAGTTTTTGTGTTTTGGCAACATCTGCGCCAAGCGTAACCTCAAAATCTTTATTCCAAAACTTGCCTTTTGCCAATTGCAAATTGTATAATTCTATAAAGCCTTTATTGGTACCTACAATGCGGTAACCGTTATAATTATCGCCCAATGCCAAAGGTACAGCCAGTTTTACCATACGGTTTTTAGCTAATACTTCGGCATCTTTAAGCGGAATGTTACCTGTAGGAAAATCTACATAATAAATACTGCTTAAAATTAATTGTAAAGGGCTGCCTTTTGCGCCCACAACGGCATCAATACCACGGGCATTGTTTGCTAATTTGTTTTGTATTTGTGTACTTGCAAGCAATAAAATGGTAAGTATGCTTATACCAAATGCTATTAAAATGATGTTTAAAACAGCCGATAATTTGTTGGCCATTAAACTTCTAAAACTTAAAGCTACCCAATTCATTTCAATTGGTATTGGTTGGTAAACGCCTGTTTTAAACGGTTATCGTGTGTGGCAATTATTAAAGTAGAACCATTTTGTTGCGATAAGTTTTTAAGTAATTGCAATACAACCAACGCATTTTCATCATCAAGGCTTGATGTTGGCTCATCGGCAACTAATAGGGCGGGCTTGTTAATAATTGCCCTTGCAATGGCCACTCTTTGTAATTGTCCTTGACTTAATTGGTGTGGGTATTTTTTACTTTTATCTTGAATTTGAAGATTTTCTAAAACTTGGTTAATATGTTGTTTATTGGGATTTATGCCAGCAAAAGATTGTGCAATACTTAAATTTTGGTAAACCGTTAAACTTTTAATAAGGTGGGGTTGTTGAAAAACTATACCAATATTTCTACCTCTAAAATTATCTAATTGCATATTGTTTAAGGCATAAATATCGGTATCGTTAATAATAATTTTTCCCTTATGGGGATTTAACAAGCCTGTTAAAATATGAATTAGGGTTGATTTACCACTTCCAGATTTGCCTAATAACATCCATTGTTGGCCAGCTTTAATTTCCCAATTGGCAAAGGATAGTATGGTATTGTTGTCAAAACTATGTGCAAGCGAATATCCCTTAATCATAATTGCTAAAGTAATTATTTGTGTTTAAAATTTGTGCAAAATAACGTAAACAACCTAACGTTTAAATATGAAAATTTAAACGCAATTATTTATAGTTTTACAAACAAATGAGCTACAAAAAAACTTTTTTTTTACTAATTACATTTTGCATAGTAATTATGCTAAATGCAAAAGTACAACCTCCTTTACATAAAACAATTAGCAACAAATACTGGGAAATATTAAATACCCGTACCATTAAAAAAAACGCCGAAGGGCAATATATGCCATTTTACCCGCCGAGTTTAATGGCCTACCACAAAACCAAAATAGAGCTAAATGGTTATATGGTGCCTACTAGGGTTGGGGTATCGCATAAAGTTTTTTTATTATCAGTATTACCAATTATGCAATGCCAGTTTTGCGGCACTGGCGATATACCCGAAATGGTAGAAATTTATATGAAAGAGGCAATAAAATTTTCTACAAAACCAATAAATTTAGAAGGTACGCTAATTATAAACGATTCGGATAATGATGTAGCAACGTTTATGCTGGCAAATGCAGCTGTTAAAAATGCACCCTAATATATTTTTTTATTTATTTTTTTGTACACCACCAATTTGAGTTTAAGTACTATTGCGTTAGGGATTGGCGTGAAAAGCCCAAAGCCCAATTTTTCATTGGGCGAGGACTTGCAACAAAAGCCCGACCCTTTTTAGGGAACGCCAAAATAAAGACAATAAGGTAAAAAAATTGTAAATATATTTTTTGTGTTTATAGTAAAAGAAAAATTAGGTATTTTGCTAAAATAAAATTTAACGGGCCAAAAGCTACAAAACCTATGCAAATAAAAAAACGTTTCCGTTTATTAATTCGCAAAACCAATTTTTTACAAGTTACTAAAGAAGTTTTCTATATAGCATTAGGCATTGTTTCCGCATGTTTTGGATTAAAAAGTTTTTTATTGCCCAACCATTTTTTAGATGGTGGGGCAATGGGTATTTCGTTAATATTGCAAGTAAAAACTGGTTTACCATTAGCTTTATTAATAGTTGCTGTTAATATTCCGTTTGTTTTACTGGGATTAAAACAAATTTCTAAAATGTTTGCCTTTAAAACTATTGTGGCTATCATTGGTTTGGCTTTACTATTAAGTTTCGAAATTTTCCCTATCATAACATCCGACAAGCTTTTAATTTCGATTTTCGGGGGCTTTTTTTTAGGTGCTGGCATTGGATTAGCTATGCGTGGTGGCGCAGTTTTAGATGGAGCAGAGGTTTTAGCCTTATATATTTCTAGAAAAACTAGCCTTACCGTTGGTGATATAATTATGGGGTTTAACATTTTTATATTTTTATTTGCGGCTTTGGTTTTTGGGATTGAAACCGCTATGTATGCTATTTTAACCTACTTATCTGCTGCCAAAACAGTCGATTATATTATTCACGGTATCGAAGAGTATATTGGAGTTACCATCATATCAAGCAAGAATGCTATTTTACGGCAAGCAATTATAAAACGATTAAAACGAGCTGTAACTATTTACAAAGGTGAAAAAGGTTACTCCAAAAACATTACTCATATTGATTCTGAAATTGATATTTTATTTACAGTAGTTACAAAAATAGAGGTCACCAAACTAAGAAATATGATACATAGCATTGATAAACAAGCATTTATTGTGACTCACACTGTGAACGAAACTTATGGTGGAATGATAAAAGCTAGACCATTGGAAGAGTAATTTTTACCCATAGCTAAAGCCTTGGGTAAAATAAAATTTTTAATAAAGTTATAAAACCTCAACAATTATTAGTTTTACATACCAAATGATTGTTAACCTTACCAACCTAGCTCAATTTAAGCATCAAGCATTAGTGTGGGCAAACCAATTTAAAGTTTGTTGTATTTTTGATAGCAATAACTATGTAGATAAATATGCTGAATTTGACTTTTTAGTAGCTGCAGATGCTTCTTCGGAGTTAAAGGTTAACAATCAAAATTTAAATGCATTTGAACAATTAAAATCTTACAAAAAAAACAAGAAATGGCTGTGTGGAGGTTTTGGTTACGATTTAAAAAACGAAACAGAAAACCTACAATCGCAAAATAAAGATGAAATAAATTTTACGGATCTATTTTTTTTTGAACCCAAGCACCTTCTCGTTATAAAGGGAAATATCCTTACAATAACTAGCAACATTACCGAGGAAATTTACCAACAAATTATAAATATAAAACCAACCGAAATACTTTTTGAGTTTAATGGTAAACTAAAAAGCACATTTAGTAAGGCGCAATATGTGGCATCTTTTAACAAAATTTTGGCGCATATTAACCGTGGCGATATTTACATTACGAATTTTTGTATTGAGTTTTTTGCCAAAAATGTTATTTTAGATACTGTTTTGGCTTTTGAAGCATTAAATCAAATATCCCCTGCGCCGTTTGCAAATTATTTTAAGTGGGATGATAAATACATCATCAGCGCATCGCCCGAACGTTTTTTGGCCAAACGGGGCAATAAAATAATATCGCAACCAATAAAAGGTACTGCAAAACGAAATGAAGATTTAGCAACTGATAACCAAATAAAAAAGCAATTACAAAACGATGCTAAAGAGCAGCAAGAAAACGTAATGATTGTAGATTTGGTGCGAAACGACCTCACAAAATCGGCGAAAGCCAGCACCGTAAAAGTTGAAGAGCTTTTTGGAATTTACAGCTTTGCAAACGTACACCAAATGATTTCGACAGTAGTTTGTGAGACAAACCCTAAGCTAGATGAGGTTGATATTATCAAAAACTGTTTCCCAATGGGCAGTATGACGGGTGCGCCAAAGCTAAAAGCGATGCAAATTATAGAACAATATGAGCAAACAAAACGTGGCATATACTCGGGCGCAATAGGTTATTTTGCCCCAAATGGTGATTTTGATTTTAATGTAATTATACGCTCGATGCTTTATAATGCCAGCAAAAAATATTTATCGTTTGAGGTAGGTAGTGCCATTACCGCCAATGCAAACGCTGAAACCGAGTATGACGAGTGTTTATTGAAAGCAGATGGAATTTTTAGAGTATTAGGCAAAAATCATTAATTTTGTATTTATCAATTTTTTAAAAGTATAATTCTATTCAAATTATAAATTTATTTAGGATATTTATAAAGCTAAATTTTATACGAAATATAATATTAAAATAATTTGTTTTTCATTTTTAAAAACTTGTTACCTTTAATAATTAAAACTAAAAATTAAATTATTGATTATGGCTAAAAAACATACAAAAAAAACAGAAGAAAATGAGAAAAATGAACTACCTCTTGACAGCGAATTGGACACTGAAAACGATGACGATTTGGATGATTTTGACAATACAATTGTTGAACCAGACGATCTGATTATTTTAGATGACTTTGTAGACGATGATGACGATGATGAAGACTACTAAGCAATAAAAAAAAAAGCATTCTTGATAAAAACTCTGGAATGTTTTTTCATAACCAAATTTAAAATGCAAATAAAGGAAGTTCAAGAAAGTAGCGCAATAAAAAAATTTTTAGATTTTCCACGCAAACTTTATGCTAAAGATTTAAATTGGGTTTGCCCATTAGATAACGATATTGAAGCAACATTTAATCCAAAAAAAAACAATTTTCACAATTTTGGTGTTATAACTCGTTGGCTTTTAACCGATGACAACAATGTAGTAATTGGTAGAATTGCCGCTTTTATTAATCAGAAAAAAGCATACAATAATAAACAACCCACTGGCGGTACAGGGTTTTATGAGTGTATTGATGATGAGGATGCATCTAAACTTTTGTTTGATACCGCAAAAGATTGGCTAAAAAACCAAGGTATGCAAGCCATGGATGGCCCCATAAACTTTGGCGAAAACGATAACTTTTGGGGGCTATTAATTGAAGGATTTACCCAACAATCGTACGGAATGAACTATAATTTCCCTTACTATAAAAAACAATTCGAAGATTATGGCTTTGTAATACAATATGAGCAAATTACCAATCATTTAAACTTAAACATTCCTTTTCCCGAAAGATTTACAAAAATTGCAAATTGGATAGCCAGTAAACCCGGTTACACTTTTGAACATTTTACTCACAAAAACTTTGATAAATACGCAGCTGATTTTATGGAAATTTATAACGATGGCTGGAAAAGTTTCGAAAATTTTACCCCTATAAAATTAGAAACAGTAAAGGATAGCTTTAATAAAATGAAAGC
>JAYULE010000188.1:0-6846 GCA_043763845.1 Sphingobacteriales bacterium | reverse complement strand
CAGTACGTTTATCGGCTGGGCGTAACGAAATGAGCGTGATAGAACAGGCTTTATGTTTTATGGCTGGGGCAAATTCTATTTTTGCTGGCGATAAATTACTTACCACCCCAAACCCAAATTTTGAAGATGATATGGCAATGTTTGAGCTTTTAGGTTTAAGCACCCGCAAAGCTTTTAAAAATGGCAGGCCGAATGCGGTGGAAGAGGTGGGGTAGTGGAGGTGTTTAGGGGAATGAATGTGGTGGTCAAAATTTGGTTTGGTAAATAGATATGTTCTAGCCAAATTAAAAAGAACACCCTTTAAAATAACAAGATAAAACTAAGTTTGTAAAAAGTATAAAATGCTGAAAATATCATTTGAAGATTGGAAAAATAGTATGTCTTTTATGATTGATGACGATTTTGATAATAATTTTTTACTATCAATTGAACCATTAACAAATTATATTAATGCAAATTGTGATCGTTTTTCAAGACCAGAAGAATTATCAATCTTTTTGACGGAAGACGAAAATTTTTCTCCAATAGAAAAATTGAAAGCTTTGGTTTCTTTAATTGGATTGTCCGAAGAAAGACTTAAAAGAGTAGTTTCTCTTCTAAGGTATCGTTTTAATGGAGAAGAATTTAGAACCGAATGGGACGTAAAAAAAATTAGCAGAACCATTCAAAATGATGTAGAATTTCGATTTCTTTTAATTGAATTTTTTATAAACGGTAGGAATTCGAAAATCGGGACTGAAATTCCTCTTTATTATATGCGAAATTTTAAGCTTAACGAAATTGACTTCATTAAAGATTTAAGAGATTACAAATATGTTGAAAGAATTTTAAATGATAATGAAATTCAAGATAAGTATTCAAACAAAGTTGGAGCTCACGTTGAAAAGATTATTCAATTAAGGCTTGATAATTACAAAATCAATACAAATGCTTCCCTGATATATGAACTTCAAAAAGAGTTTCCCCTTTTGAATAAAAACATAGATTTTCTAATACCTAGTGTTGATGCTCCAATTATTTTGATAGAATCATCTTACAACATAACCACAGGGAGTGGACAGTCAAAAAGAGCCGATCAACTTGTGGAGTTCTATGGTGCTTTAATGCGACATAATGCAAATCATCGAGCAAGAAGAATTATTATTCTGAATTACTGCGATGGTTTTGGTTGGGTTGGAAGACAAAATGATTTGCATAGAATTTATGATGCAAGCGATTTTGTTTTTAATCAAAGAACAATCAATATACTTGATGAAGTTTTGAGTGAATATTATCCAAACCCATAAATTCCAAATATAGAGTATCAACTATTTTTGAGACAACAAATTCCACTACAGGAACTGCAACTGTATTTCCTAACAAATCAAAAGCATCATATTCTTTGGTTGGAATTTCGTACCATTCGGGATAACCGAACAGTCGCAAACCTTCACGTATAGTTAATCTTCGCAAACCATTTCCGTCTGGCACAGCTAAACGAGATACATCGGTTGCTACCAAAGTTGGTGCAATATCTTTTGGGTCAAGTACTTTGTTGATTTCAAAACTCAATTTTCCAGTTACAATATTGTAGCCTTTTGGTTTGGTTTCGTCATATACTCGTGAAGTTGAAATACCATTTTCCGTTTTAAGTTTGACCAATTTCTTAGGATGTTCAAATCTCAAATATCCTTTTTTAGTAAGGTCTTCTAATAAGGTTTTTAATTCGGCTTTTGGCAAGTCAGTAAACGTATTTATTTGGTTTAAAGTTAAAGTCATTCCGTCCATCCAATCAATTCCGATTTCCTCTGCCCATTGTTTTTTACGTCTTTGCTTAAACAATTTATTCAGAATTTCGGATTGCTGTTTAGACACGTTTCCTTTGATTTCAATATCCCAACTATGAATATTATTATTTCCACCACGTTTGTCTTTTATTGATTTTCCATACAAATCTTCAACAGGAAAATGAGCCAAAAGTTTGTCTATAAAATCTGATTTCAAAATGGGCAATCCTTTTTCTAAAACACTTTCCAAAGATTTAAAATGTGGTTCATTTCCATCCAAACCAATCTTTTCATCTTTTGTGCCAACAATAAATATCCTTTTACGAGATTGAGCCAACCCAAAATCTAAACTGTCAAAAACTTTCCAGCTTGTTTTGTATCCCAACTCATTTTCGAGAGTATGCAAAATGGTCTTGAGTGTTCTACCTATTTTATCATTTTTGTTTTCCAAATCGTGTTTTACCAAGCCTTCCACGTTTTCAAGTATAAAGCCATAAGGTTTTTTCTCTCTCAAAATACGTTCAATTTCAAAAAACAAAGTTCCTCTTGTGTCTAAGAAACCTTGACGCTTTCCGCCTGCACTAAAAGGCTGACAAGGAAAACCACCTAATAAAAAATCAAAATCAGGAATAAATTCATTTCGAATTTCAAAAATATTGCCAGCCAAAAATTCGTGACCGAAATTGTGCTTTAATGTTTTTACAGCATAAGGTTTTATTTCCGAAGTCATCACACATTCAGTTGCAATCCCTGCATCTTTAAACGCTTTTTCAAAGCCCAAACGAATTCCGCCAAGACCCGCAAAAAGGTCAATGAATTTTACAGTATTATTTTTCATCTTGCACTTTTTTTATAAGGTTCATTTGGTTCTGCAACCATTAATAATTGATTTTCATAATTTTCAATTTCAATTTTCTGACAACCAATTACAATAAGACATTGCAACAAAAAAGTAGCACTAAAACTACCACGACTAATTTTGCTATCAATGCTTGCTTTGGTTTCTTCAATACCAATTTCATTCAATAACAAAACTAAATCCGTATTTGACACACCACGTTTGACTAATTCTGACTTTAGTAATCGTTTTGCTTTATCATCCAAGTTTGACATAATTAAATGTTTTTGAATTGCAATATTCGATAATTATTATCATATATGCAAATATAACGGCGAAAATAAAAATTTGGAAGCTAACTTGCTTTTGGCAAAAATTTGGTTTACTGTTTAAATGAAGCATTGTGCTTCACATCAACATTTGTAGTAGCAATCAGTTTTGTGCATCTAAATCGCCAAAGCACAAACACACCATCTTTCATCCCAAACACCATCACACTAATAAAACCTCAAATAACTACCAACCTACCCATTTAAAAAATAATTCCAAAAAATGAAAAAAGATTAAAATTCATGAACTTACTCATTAATTTTGGTATGATTTTATAGCTCAAACTAAAAACAATTTTTAAATTTAATCGTTGAAATTTTTTACCTGTAAATAATTGTATATGAAAAATCAAATCTTAAGTACCGTATTAATATCAACTGCAATTTTAATGGGTTGTAATACCATTTCAAACAGTCAAACTACGCCTGCTGTTAAAGTTAAAACTGGTGCTGGTGTTACTATAGAATTGCCAAAGGCAGATACCAAAACAAGCAAAACCAATTTTAGTAAAGTTGTTGCATGGCCAAACGGAAAAACACCCACTGCACCCGAAGGATTTATAGTTTCTAAATTTGCGGATGGGATGAAAAGCCCAAGAAATATTGTGATTGCGCCTAATGGTGATGTAATTGTAGTGCTTTCTAATTCGGAGAGGACAGAAACTGAACAAGTTGATAATGCATTAAGTGGCAAATCAAGTTCGGAGGTTCAAGGTAAAAGTGTAAATACCATTATGTTATTTAGAGATGAAAATAAAGATGGAAGCCCCGAAGTAATTTCTACTTTTTTAACAGGGCTAAATCAGCCTTATGGCGCCGCTTTTATTGGTAATTTGTTTTATGTTGCCAATACAGATGGTGTTTGGATGTATGATTACAAAAATGGTGATACCCACATTAAAGGCACTGGAAAAAAGATTTTAGACTTGCCTGCCGGAGGTTACAATAACCACTGGACCAGGAATTTAATTGTAAACCCAGCACAAACTAAAATATATGTTAGTGTTGGTAGTGCCAGTAACGTGGCCGAGCATGGATTGGATACCGAAATTAGAAGAGCCAGTATTTTAGAAATTAACCCGGATGGTAGTGGAGAAAAAATTTATGGGAGTGGATTGCGCAACCCGGTTGGAATGGCTTGGGCACCAGCTACAAATGCCTTATGGACAGCTGTTAACGAACGTGACGGATTAGGTGACGATTTAGTGCCAGATTATATTACTAGCGTTAAAGAAAGCGCATTTTATGGCTGGCCATTTTCTTATTTCGGGCAAAATGAAGATCCACGTTTAAAAGGACAAAACCCAACTTTGGTAGCTAAAGCAATTGTGCCAGATATACCAGTTGGGGCACATACCGCTTCATTAGGTTTAGCATTTTATACGGCTAAAAAATTTCCAACTAAATATCAAGGTGGTGTATTTATTGGGCAGCATGGCTCTTGGAACCGATCGGAACTTGCGGGTTATAAAGTGGCATTTATTCCATTTAAAAACGGAGTACCAACAGGTAAGCTAGAAAATTTTTTAACAGGTTTTGTTAAAAATGAAAATGAAGTTTACGGCAAACCTGTTGGTGTTGCTGTTGCACAAGATGGTGCATTGTTAGTTGCCGATGATGTAAGTGGCATTGTTTGGAGAGTTGTGGCGAAGTAAATTATTGATAGTTTTCCCTTAAACCTCATAAAATTTGTTTTTTTGATTGGTTATTGTAACGAGAACAAATTTAATAATGAGGGTTATAATTTGGGCGTTTTAACACGCTGTCCGCTATATCTTTTTATCAATTGCGGTTGGCTTAAACCAACCGCAATTGATAAAAAGGATGCCGCTTCCATCGTTAACGCAAACTAGTTACATATAATTCAACCCTAAAAAAATTAAAATATATTAATCGAATTCAGGTTATCATATTCTTTTGAAATAACAGCAAGTAAAACAACAAAAATCTTGAAACAAATACTAATTGCGCTTAGCTTTTTAATTTCTTATACTGTAAGTGCACAAACAGATACCGTTATAAATCTAAATGAAATTTCTGTAAAAGGTTATTACAATCCTCAGCCATTGCTAAGGGCAACAAGTTCGGTTAGCGTTTTAG
Source organism: Sphingobacteriales bacterium (assembly GCA_043763845.1). Classification (GTDB taxonomy): domain Bacteria; phylum Bacteroidota; class Bacteroidia; order Sphingobacteriales; family Sphingobacteriaceae; genus Pseudopedobacter. The sequence goes on along the minus strand of JAYULE010000188.1, from coordinate 1,813 downwards.
ATAGCAATCAAATAAAAAATCAGCCAAGCAGTTCTTTGGTAAGTTTAGTTAACACTGCCCCTGGTGTTAGAATGGAAGAGCGTTCGCCGGGTAGTTACCGTTTATCTTTACGAGGAAGCTTATTGCGCTCTCCTTTTGGGATAAGAAATGTAAAAATTTATATCAACGATTTTCCATTGACAGATGCAGGTGGCAATACCTATATTAACACTTTAAGTAATGCAGGCATAGGTAGTTTAGAGATTTATAAAGGCCCCGAAGCAAGTATTTTTGGCGCAAATACTGGTGGTGCTGTACTAATTAATGCTACCTTAAAAAATGTAAATGATGTTAATGTTTCGTTTAATGCAGGTTCTTATGGCTTGTTAAATCAAGCGGCAAGCTTAAATAAGGTTATAAAAAATTACAGTTTTAATATTACCCAAGGCTATCAACAAAGTGATGGTTACAGAGAAAATAGCGCTCTAAAAAGAAAATATATTCAAACTTCGCACCTGTGGAATTATAACGATAAAGGGCAACTAAAGGCGTTTCTTTTTTATAGCGATTTAAACTACCAAACTCCCGGTGGATTAAATGAGGCTCAGTTTGCCGAAAATCCGTCAGCGGCCAGGCCAGCAACACCTACTTTACCGGGTGCTGTGCAACAAAAGGCAGCAATTTATAATCAAACATTTTTTGCTGGTTTGTCGCATAATTATATTATAAATAAACATTTTAAGCATGTTTTAGCTTTATTTACATCGAACACTGATTTTAAAAATCCTTTTATTACCAATTACGAAAAGCGAAAAGAAAGCACCGTTGGTTTAAGAACATTTGTCGAGTTTTTTGCAATTAGCAATACCGTTAAATACAATTTTCAGGCTGGTTTAGAAAGTTCGAGAACAAAAAGCCATATTAAAAACTATGGAAATTTGCAAGGAGTTGCCACCAACTTAACCGCTTCCGATGATTTAAAAGCCCACAAAGATTTTGGGTTTTTAAGATTAAATTTTGATGTAAAACAACGGTTATTGGTTGAGTTAGGCACAAGTTTAAATTTCTTTGGTTATGATTATCAAAGTTTTTTTCCAATGCAAGTGGCAGAAAAACAACGAAGTTTTAAAACACGGTTAATGCCTAAAATTGCTGCTTCTTACCTCATTAATAATAATTTAACTTTCCGTTCTTCGGTAAGTAAAGGCTACTCTCCGCCTACTTTGGCCGAAGTTCGTTCATCCGACAATATTATAAACAACAATTTACAAGCCGAAGCAGGCTGGAATTATGAAAGCGGTTTACGTTATCAAACCAAAAACAAAAGATTTTATGTAGATGGAACTGTTTTCTATTTTAATTTGAAGGATGCTATTGTTAGACGATTAAATACCAATGATGTAGAATATTTTATTAATGCTGGCGGCACAAAACAATTTGGAACCGAACTACAAACGCATTTATGGCTAATTAAGTCAAACCCTAACCAATTTTTAAATGGTTTATTGATAGGCAATAGCTTTACTTACAGTCATTTTAGGTTTGATGATTTTAAAAATGCAGGTTCAGATTTTTCTGGTAATAAATTAACGGGGGTACCAAAACATACCCTAGTGAGCAGCCTATCGTTTGATTTTAAAAAAGGAGTTTATTTGTTTGCACAGCATAATTACACTTCGGCCATTCCTTTAAACGATGCCAATACGGTATTTGCTAAAAAATATCATTTAGCCGATATAAAAACAGGAATTAGAAACCTTAAAATTAGAAAAACCGAATTGGACATTTCTTTTGGCATTAATAACCTGTTTAATCAAAATTACAGTTTGGGTAA
>JAYULE010000187.1:0-27880 GCA_043763845.1 Sphingobacteriales bacterium | reverse complement strand
ATCAAACCAAATACGGGCTATATATTTCGGGCATTGGGGCAATTTTAACCGTTGTTTTAAATGTTGTTTTTATACCTCAATATGGTTTTGTGGCCTCGGCTTGGGTATCGTTATTGGCTTATACCACCATGATGGTGCTTTCGTTTGTACTCGGGCAAAAGCATTATCCCATTCCGTATCATATCAATAAAAATATAGCTTATTTGTGTGTTTCGGTTTTATTAGTAGTTTTATCGTTTATAGTATTTAAACGAAACTTAATTATAGGAAACAGTCTGTTTTTAGGCTTTATAATGGTTACTTTATTTCTCGAAAAAAATAATCTTAAAAAAATTGCTAAACAATGATTATAAAAATTATTAATCAATCTGGTTTTCCGTTACCGGGATATCAAACCATTGCTTCGGCTGGTATGGATTTGCAGGCAAATATTACCGAGCCAATAACCTTAAAAACCTTAGAACGCAAACTAATAGCTACTGGCCTTTTTATAGAATTGCCCGTAGGTTACGAAGCGCAAATACGCCCCCGAAGCGGTTTGGCATTTAAACACGGGATATCAATAGTAAACTCGCCTGGCACTATCGATGCAGATTATAGAGGGGAAATTAAAGTGCTTTTAATTAACCTTTCGACCGATGATTTTGTGGTAAACCCTGGCGACCGAATTGCACAAATGGTAGTTGCTAAACACGAAAAAGTTGAATGGCAATTAGCCGAAATTTTAGACGAAACTGATCGAGGTGCTGGTGGTTATGGCCATACAGGGAAGAATTAAATATGAAAAAAAATCTCATCATATCATTTTGCCTAATGGCTATATGCATTACCGCATTTGCCCAAAAACGCAATAAATTAAAACCCGATAACCTAATAATTATTACCGGCAAAATACTTACGCCCGAGGATAGTAGCCAAGTTAAAGATTTGTTTTTAACCGCTTTGCGAGAAAAAACAAGTGCCCACTTTGAACTTGCCGAAGATTATTTTAAACGCGTTTTAACCATTGATGCCAGCAACGATGCCACCATGTTTGAAATGGCACAACTTGCCTTAAATAATAAACAATTAGATGTTGCACAAGAGTACGCCGAACGAGCCGTTACCATAAACCCAAATAACACTTGGTATTGGTTACTAAACGCAAATATTTATCAGCAACAAAAAAATTATCCGTTGTTGGTTTATGCCCTTAACGAACTATTGAAACTTAACCCTGACAAAGCCGATTATAAATTTGATAAAGCAAACGCACTTTTTTTAATAAATAAACCAACCGAGGCTTTGGCTATTTATACCGATTTAGAAAGAAATAATGGTATAAACGATGAATTGGTTGCAGCTAAACAACGGGTTTATTTAAAAACTGGCGAAATTGATAAAGCCGCAAAAGACCTTGAGAACTTAATTGCCAAACAACCAGATCATACAAAATACTATTTGCTTTTAGCCCAGTTATACTATGGTAACGATTTACACGATAAAGCCATACAAACGCTTTTAAAAGCAGCACAAATTGATGCTTTAAATTATGAAGTAAACTTGGCTTTGGCTAATATTTATTTATCAGACAAAAACGAAAATATTGCTTATACTCAAATAGAGCTTGCTTTTGCCCAAAAAGAAATGCCCATTGACCAAAAGGTAGCTTTTGTGGTAAGCTATTTTAACCAGTTTCCGGATACTTTGGCTATAAACCGAGCCACTAAATTAGCCAGAATGGTTACCCAAACCAATCCCGATGATTCAAAGTCTTTTTCCCTTTACGGCGATGTTTTGTACCAAGCTAATAACTTGCCCCAAGCCGAAAAGGTATATGAAAAGGCTTTAGAACTTAACCCAAATGTGTATGCCATTTGGGACCAACTAATACGCATAAAAATGGGTTTAAATAATTACGAAGGTGCAATTAAAGCAAGCTTGCAGGCAGTCGAGCTTTATCCAAACCAAGCCGATTTGTTTTATTTTTTAGGTGTAGCTTACAGTCAAACAAAACAAAACGAGAAAGCTTTAACCAACCTAAAACAAGCGTTAGAATTATACATAGGCGATAACAATACTTTTAAATCACAAATATATAATTCGTTAGGGGATGTGTATCAAGAGCTAAAAAACTATAATGAATCGGCTGCTGCTTACGAGCAATCTTTAAAATTACACCCTAAAAATGCCTATACGCTAAACAATTATGCGTATTATTTATCGTTAAGAAATCAAAACCTAGACCTTGCCGAAAAAATGGCATTACAGGCAAACGAGTTAGAGCCTGGAAACCCATCATTTGAAGATACCTATGCTTGGGTACTTTTTAAACAAAAAAAATACACCGATGCTAAACTATGGATGGAAAAAGCAATGAAAAACTTAGATACCAATAATGGCATACAATTTGAACATTTAGGCGATATTTTATACAAACTAGGGAATACAAAAGAAGCTTTGTACAACTGGCAAAAAGCGGTTGATTTTGGCGAAAAAAATCCTACCTTAAAAAGAAAAATAAATGATAAAAAATATTTCGATTAGCTTTTGTATAGCTTTGTTGTTGATATCGGCCACAGCCTGCAAAACCAAAAAGCTGGCCACACAAACTACTGTAAAAAACACTTCAAAATCGCCCTTGGCAAAAATAACTGCTGCACAAATTGTATTTAATACCTTTAGCACCAAAGCAAAAACAACGTTACAATTAGATGGAAAAGATTTTGATGTAAGTTTAAATATTAAAATAAAAAACAAAGAAACTATTTGGGTATCGGCAACTGCCTATGGAATTATGGAAGTTGGTCGGGTACTAATAACCCCCGATAGCATTAAAATTTTAAATAAAGTAAATAGCCAAATAACATTAAAACCATTTAATTTTATTCATAAATACACCAGCAATAAAATTGATTTTGCAACCCTACAAGCTATTTTGGTTGGCAACCCTATGCCCTTTGTTTTAAGTACGCAAACCCAAATTAAAACCGATAGTAGTGGTACTATTTTACAAGGTTTAGTAGATAATTTAACTTATCAAACAAATTATAACAAAAACTTAAATGTGGTTAGTGCTTTATTAAGCAATGGATTAGCAGGGCAAAAACTAGAAATTAATTATGCCCAATTTACAACTTTGGCAGGGCAAGTTTTACCTACACAAATTAACTTAAACTCCAGCGTAAGCAATAAAAATATTACCGCAAATATGTTTTACAACAGCCAAGAGTTAAATACACCACTCGATTTTCCGTTTAACATACCCAAAAGATACTCGGTAATTGATTAAGGTAATTGATAAAATCAAAACATTATGCTTTAAAAATATTACTAAATATACCCAAAACAAAACATTTATTATTTTGTAATAGGCTATAATTAGTTCATTTTAGCTGAATATGGATTTATACACCCAAACCTGTTTGCAATGCAGCAAAGTAATTACAAATAGTTACAGCACATCGTTTAGTGCTGGTATTAAGGCTTTTGGTAAAGATTTAAGAATGCCTATTTACGCTATTTACGCTTATGTACGCTTTGCCGATGAGATAGTAGATACGTTTCATAACCAAAACAAAGAAGCTTTAATTGCTCAATTTAAAACTGATACCTATACCAGTATAACCCAAAAAATTAGTTTAAACCCGGTTTTACATAGTTTTCAAACTGTTGTAAATAAATACCAAATACCACATAATTTAATTGATGCATTTTTAAAATCTATGGAAATGGATTTAGATAAAACTGCTTACAATAAGGATGGTTATGAGCAATATATTTATGGTTCGGCAGAAGTTATTGGCTTAATGTGCTTAAAAATTTTTTGCATTGGCGATGATAAATCCTACCAAAACCTATTACCACAGGCAAAAAGTTTAGGTGCTGCTTTCCAAAAAATTAATTTTTTAAGGGATATAAAATCCGATTTTGAAGACCGTGGTCGTACTTATTTCCCTGGCGTAAATTTTGCCAATTTTACCAATAACGATAAAAAAACTATCGAAACCGATATTCAACACGATTTTGATGATGCACTTATTGGTATAAAAAAACTTCCAGAAGGGAGTAAAAAAGGCGTTTACATAGCCTATGTTTATTATTTAGCATTATTTAAAAAAGTTAAAAAATTATCGGCAATTACTGTGGCACAAAAACGAATACGGATAACAAACACGCACAAAATAATTTTAATGCTTTGTGCAAGTGTAAAAATTAGGTTAAACTTTTTAAAATAAAATAGCGTTGAATTATAATAACAACAAAATTTATGAAGCATACTTTGTTACTTTTAATTGCATTATTATTTGGCAAACTAACAATGGCCTACGATATCGAAAAAATACGTTTAGATTATATAGCTGCTGTTAAAGACAGTAAAAAAGCCGAAATATTTTATAAAGAACTGAAAGAAATTGCCAATCCCGATGCTATAATATTGGCTTACTTAGGCTCGGCCGAAGCTTTACGAGCGAAACACGCTTTTAACCCTATAAATAAGTTAGCGTACTTAAAACAAGGCAGCAACTCTTTAGCTAAAGCAGTATACGCTGCCCCTAATAATTTAGAAATACGCTTTTTGAGGTTTTCGTTAGAGCATTATGTTCCTTCTTTTTTAGGATATAGTAAAAATTTGGATGTTGATAGAATAAAAATAATAGATCTTTTACAACATAAAAACAAAACCGAAGGGGTAAGCAATAATACTTCAATTAAAAAAAATATAATTAACTTTTTGCTCGAAACTAAAAGATGCACTCCCGACGAAATTCTTAAATTAAAAAGAATATTAGTCTAAATATGGATACACATTATACCTACCTACTACTCAATTTTTTAACCATTTTATTTCCATTACTTTTATCTTTCGATAAAAAGGTAGCGTTTTACAAGCAATGGCCATACATTTTCCCAAGTTTATTTTTAACTGGCATTTTATATTTAGGGTGGGATTATTTATTTACAATTAATAAAGTTTGGAGCTTTAACCCCAAGTATATTGTAGGTATCTACTTTTATGGATTACCGCTCGAAGAAATATTGTTTTTTATTACCGTACCATTTGCTTGTATTTTTATTTATCAATGTTTGCTGGCTTATATAATAACAGATTATTTAGCAAAAATAGCTACTTACATAAATTATGTATTGTTGCTTTTTTCTTTATTTATGCTATTTATTTATGTAGACCGCTTGTACAGTTTAATAAACTTTTTTACGCTGTTTTGTGTGTTAGTTTTTGTACAATATAAAAACAAAACTTTGCCAATGGGTAGGTTTTATATGGCTTATGCGGTAACGCTTATACCGTTTTATATAATTAACGGCCTGCTAACTAGCATACCCGTAGTAAGTTATAATAATTTAGAAAACATGGGTTTTAGGGTAGGTAGCATCCCATTCGAAGATCATTTTTACTCTATGTCTCTATTTCTAATCAACCTAATTTTTTGCCAATTTTTTAAAAATAAGGCTAAGGTTTAAGTACGATGACGGAATTGCCCACTTATACAAAAAACCAATTGGCCTTACGTAACGGGCAAGATAAACCCCAAATTTGGGTAGCCTATTTAGGCAACATTTATGATGTTAGCCAAAGCAAACTATGGCGCAACGGTAAGCATTACGAACATTGGGCAGGGCAAGATTTAACCGACGAACTCAAAGATGCACCTCACGGTTTTGCCGTTTTTGATAAGTTTGAGATTATTGGTAAGCTTATTTAATATACTTTTTTTAAACTAATAATTGAAGCATGTCTTTGTAATGTTCAGAAGCAGAAGATTTAACTATATTTTGGTGCTATATTTTTGTAATTATAATTTTCAAGGCGCAGGTTTAACCCAGCCATAACTATACTGTTTTTAAAGGTTATGGCTGTTAATAAAACCATAAACTCGGCCATAACCATATTTTTTTTATAGGTTATGGCTGTTTTCCTAACATTAAATATATGTTTGTACTACATTTTATCACATAATTTAAAACATACTAAAAACTACTACGTAATAAATGAGTATATAAATTTAAATCAGTTGCTATCTTAAACACAACTCAAATTTGATTTTGGTGCTAAAAAAGGGATAAATACGCCTTTGGCTGAATGTCGAAATTTATATAGTTGTAAACTCTCCTCAAAAAAAAAGCTACTCAATGCCTAAACAAGCAAAGCTTTCGGCTTTAAATTTAAAATTTTGGTTTTAATAAAAATTTGTAGTTTTATAATGTGTAAATATGAACGAAATCTGGCAAACAATAACCAACCTGGTTGATGCGGAACAAATTATTCACCAAGGTGGGTTTTATCTCATATTGTTTGTAATTTTTGCCGAAACTGGTCTTTTCTTCGGCTTTTTTTTACCTGGCGATTACCTACTTTTTTTAGCTGGCCTATTTGTTGCAACCAATAAAATAGACACCGATATAACTACAATGGTTGTAGGTTTAACTCTTGCAGCTATTGCAGGTAACTTTGTAGGCTATTATTTTGGATATAAAACTGGCCCACATTTGTTTAATAAAGAGGATAGCTTTTTTTTCAAGAAAAAATATATTAGAATGGCCGAAATTTACTACAATAAGCAAGGATCTTTTGCATTAATTATGGGAAGGTTTGTACCTATTGTACGCACTTTTGCTCCAATAATTGCCGGCGTTGTAAAACTATCTTTAAAAAGATTTACAGTTTATAATATTTTGGGTGCTGTTTTATGGATTTCCTCATTAACTTTGCTTGGATATTTTTTAGGAATAGAATTTGAACATCAAGTAAATAAATATTTAGGATATATTATCATAGGTTTTATGATAGTAACTACTATGCCTTTAGTATGGTCGTTTGTAAAACCCAAATTAAAATCAACAATTAAAAAAATATAAAATTACAATTACAATGACTGAAAATCACCCGTGGCATTCAATTTCTCCAGGCGAAGATTCGCCAAATACTGTGAATGCAATTATTGAAATACCCAAAGGCTCAAAAGCAAAATACGAAATTGATAAAGACTCGGGCTTAATAAAATTAGATCGTGTTTTGTTTTCATCAGTAGTATACCCAGCAAATTATGGCTTTATACCACAAACCTATTGCGACGATAACGACCCTTTAGACATTTTGGTGCTTTGTTCGGTTGATGTATACCCAATGACAATTATTGAAGCCAAAGTTATTGGCGTAATGCACATGGTTGATGGTGGCGAACAAGACGATAAAATTATTGCTGTGGCAAAAAACGACATGTCGGTAAATTACATTAATGATTTAGCCGAATTACCGCCGCACACTATGAAAGAAATTGTACGCTTTTTTCAAGATTACAAAGCTTTAGAGCACAAAAATGTAACAATCGAACATTTAATGGGAAAACGTTATGCAGATAAGGTTATATTAGAAAGCATAGAATTATACAATACTACATTTTTAAATAAATAATACAAAATATGGACCCCGGTTCGGACATTAGTGCCCTAAGAGTTTTTTTAACACTTTTTTTAGTTTTTCTTAACGGATTTTTTGTTGCCGCCGAGTTTGCATTGGTAAAAGTAAGAGGTTCGCAAATTGAGTTAAAAGCAAAATCGGGTAGCAAAGTTGCCAATATTGCTAAACACATGACATCCCATTTAGATGGATATTTGGCAGCTACCCAATTGGGTATCACCTTAGCATCCTTAGGTTTAGGCTGGGTGGGCGAGTCGGTAATGTCTGCGGCGGTATTAAATTTTTTAGGTTTATTTGATTTATCTCTTTCCCCAACCGTAGCAACAAATATTGGCCATATTTTGGCATTTACCATAATTACCGTTTTGCATATTGTATTTGGCGAATTAGCACCAAAATCGCTAGCTATACAACGCCCTGTAAATACTACATTGGCAATTGCCTTGCCATTACAGTTTTTTTATATTGTGTTTAAACCATTTATTTGGGTATTAAACGGATTTGCTAATTTTATTTTAAAATTATTAGGTATAAATTCTGCAGGTGGCCACGAGGTTTTACACTCCTCAGAAGAGTTACAATATTTACTTGAACAAGGGAAAGAAAGTGGAGCTTTAGACCAAGCCGAACACGAGTTAATTAAAAATGTATTCGATTTTAATGAAAGTGTGGTAAAAAACATTATGGTGCCGCGTACCAAAATTTCGGGTATTGATGTTAGCTCCTCACAAGAAGAGTTGTTAGATGTAATTATTACCGAAGGTTATTCTCGTATTCCCGTTTTTGAAGATACAATTGATAAAATTGTTGGTATTATACACGCCAAAGATATTTTATCGTTAATTGTACGTCACCAAAAATTTGTTTTAAAAGATATTTTAAGAAAACCACTTTTTATACCCGAATCAAAAAAAATTAACGATTTAATGGCCGAACTAAAACTAAAGCGCATACAAATAGCCATAGTTTTAGATGAGTTTGGCGGTACTGCTGGCATGGTAACTTTAGAAGATATTGTGGAAGAATTAGTTGGCGACATTCAAGACGAATATGATGAGGAAAAACCCATTGTAGAAAAAATATCCGACAGCGAATTTATTATTACCGCATCGGCAACGGTTTATGATGTTAACGAATTTTTGCCTCACGATTTACCCGAAGACGAAGACTACGATACCATAGTAGGCTTGTTGAGCGAAATTTTTGGTAAAATACCCGATGTGGGCGAAGTAAAAGAATTTTACGGCTACCAATTTACTATCTTAAAAAAAATAGAGCAAAACGTAGCATCTGTTAAGTTAGATTTGTTGTTAAATGAAGAGGATGTGGTAGATTTGCATTAAAATACAAGGCAATAAAATTAACTTGAGTTTTACGAAATGTAGTTGCATTTATTAATTTAATCTACGAATTAGAAAAATGCAACTACAAAATTTATAATTGCCTATAAACGGTTAAATACAAATAACATTAATTGCTTCGCCATAAACATTAGTAAATAAGAAAACACTGCCATTCTTTGGTTTAATGATAAATTTTCTTTTATTTTTTAATCCAAGCCGCTATATCATCAATTAAATAGTTTGCCACGCTACCTGGGCGCAAGTACTGTTGCATAGTTCCTTTTTCAGATTGTGGGGTAAGTAGGTGGTTAAGTTCGGGGTATAACTTAAAGCTCACATTTTTGTTATTTCCTAAAGCTTTTTTCCACAAATTAAAATCGGTTACCGAAACCTGAAAGTCGGTTTCGCCTTGAAAAATAAACATCCTGTTTTTTAGTTTTTTTGCCGTTGTAACTGGGTCGTAATTGTTTAAATCAACCCAATAGCTTGCGGGTATTCCTAAAATTAGCGAATCAGGTTTTAAGTTTCCTAATGATTTTATTCTGGTTTTTTGTAAGGCTAAAAGGTTGGCTTTCAAATTGTTTTTGCCTATTAAACTGGTATCTTTTAAAGTGGTAAATAGGTAATCATTCTGTTCCACCATTAAATCGGTAAAACTGCGAGCGGGTGCAGCCGCTAAAATAATTCCATTTATACCTTTGTTTAGTGTCGCCAATTTGGGGCTAAGCATACCACCTAAACTGTGGCCTAAAACATACACTTGTTGTAAGTTAACATTTGGAGTGTTTTGTGCATATATTATCGCCGCTAAGGCATCATCAATTACCTCCTCTTTGGTTGTGTAGGCTTTTTTAAACTCATTACCATAAACCAATGTGCGTTTTACATAGCGTAAAGTTGCTATTCCTTTTGCTGCTAGGCCTAATGCAATATCTTTAAAAGGTTTATTAGGGCCCAAGGTTTCGTCCATATCGTTAGGCCCCGAGCCATGTATTAAAACCACAATCGGAAAATTTTTAACTTTTTTTGGGATGGTTAACATACCAGCAAGCGAGTGTGACCCACTTTTTAGTTCTATAAATTTTTCGATATAAAGGGTAGTATCTGCGTATTTTGGCTCCTGGTAACTTAATTCAGTTTTAGTGGGCATAACATTTAACCCAATCAATTTCACACTTTTATTAAATACAAACCTAAACGATTGTAAGCCATTTGTAAAAGCACAATTTAGTATTACAGCTTGGTAATTGCCCATTGCATTATTTTGTGCACCATCAACAGTTTTAAAATCTCCTAATTGCGATTTTGTATTTAACCAAAAGTTTTTAAGCATTAAAGATGTTATTTGATCTTTTAAACTATCTGCAAAAAAGTTTTGAGCATCATCGTACTTACCCTTGTCTAAGGTTTCTAAAAACTCGTTCGATTGGTTTATATACGAAAGTAAACTTTGTGAAAATGCTGAATTTATGACAAAAAATAAGGTAACAATTAAACTAACTTTTTTCATTTTATTGGATTGGCTTAGCCTTTAAATGTAAATAAACAAATTGAGCTTGGCCATACAAATTATCGAAATTTTGTTATTTTTCAACAAATTTCAAGTTATTATTAAGGGAAGCTATCAAATAAAAAATAAACAGCAAATTTAATAAATAATTAAACACTGGTTAACAATAACTTAACGAACGGGCAATATATTTATAACCCAATGTAAATGGTACAATTAATGTATATGGTTTTATCCAATTAAAAATTTACTAATTATGACAACTTCCGTTTTAGAAATTACCGATCAAGAGTACCTAATAAAATTAAATAAAACAGATTTCGATCTTTCGTTTATTCACACGCTATTAAAAAGAATTCAAAGCGAAAAAACCTTTTTCTCTCGTATTTGGGATAACGAAGAAGATATTTTAAGCAAACCTAACTACACCGATAATTTGGATATGGATCATTTAAGCGAGAAATAATTAATTTATGTAAATAAGCATCGCCGATGTAGCGGATTGTATGATTTCACAGATTGTAATTTGCGTAAATCCCAAAATCCGTAAAATCTGTGATTAAAAATATTAGCACCGCCGATGTAGCGGATTGTATGATTACGCTGATTATAATCCGTATTTATCACTAAATCCGTAAAATCTGTGATTAAATTATTAGCACCGCCGATGTAGCGGATTGTATGATTACGCTGATTATAATCCGTGTTTATCACTAAATCCGTAAAATCTGTGATTAAAAATATTAGCATCGCTGATGTAGCGGATTGTTGGATTTCACTGATTTTAATTGGTGTAAGTCAAAAATATTTAATAATTCATAATCTTATTAAATCTATCTGAGGATTCTCACAACAATCCAAATACTTATCATATTTTTGTGGGAATTAATGAGTCCCTCAATCATAAAAAAAATATTATTCGTTTTTTTATTTGCAGTTGCTATAACTGTAGGTATTTTTATAGGTATTGCCTCCAAAAATTATCCATTTGGCGTTAACATTGATAATGTTTTGAATTTAATAAGAGGCCAACCCAATAAAGTTGATAGAATTTTAGGGTTAGTTAAAAACAAATATGTTGATGCGGTTGAAATAGATTCGCTCGAAGATTTAGCCGTGACCCAAATTTTAGGCAGACTCGATCCGCATACCGTTTACCTACCACCAACCGATGCCCTGCAACAAAAAGAAAGCCTAGAAGGTAATTTTGAAGGTATTGGTATAGAGTATTTTGTTTTAAACGATACAATTTTAGTTACCAATGTGCGCCAATACAGCCCCGCAGAAACCGCTGGGTTACAAAAGGGGGATAAAATAGTTGCTGTAAACGGCGAAATATTTAAACCTAACACGTTAACTGCTGGTTTGGTTGTTGACAAATTACGTGGCAAAAAAGGCTCGATAGTTAAAGTAAATATTTTAAGAGGGGCGGGTACAATTAATAACCTAGAAATAATAAGAGGTAAAATTTTAGTTAGCAGTATAGATGCTGCATACATTATTAACAACAATACAGGTTTTATAAAAGTTTCTAAATTTGGTACAAATACCGAAGACGATTTTGTACAAGAACTACAAAAAATGGAAGCTTTAGGGATAAAAAATTTAATTTTAGACCTCAGAGGAAATGGTGGTGGTTATTTAGATGCTGCAATTGAATTAACCGACCAGTTTTTACCTAAAGATAAGCTAATTGTTTACACAAAAGGTCTTCACCAACCTAATACTTATTACAAAGCTACCGATTTAGGATTATTTGAAACCGGAAAAATTGCTGTTTTAGTTGATGAAGGAACAGCGTCGGCAAGCGAAATTGTTGCAGGTGCACTGCAAGATTGGGACAGGGGCTTAATTATTGGTCGCCGCTCTTTTGGCAAAGGTTTGGTGCAACAACAATTTGAATTTAACGATGGTTCGGCAATAAATTTAACTATTGCTAGGTATTACACACCATCTGGCAGGTGCATACAAAAGTCTTATAAAAATGGTTTAAAAACGTATAAAAATGAAATAACTCAACGTTTTAACAAAGGCGAAATCACATCACTAGACAGTAATTTGGCCGATACCAGCCTGTTTTCACCAAAATCTAAATTTAAAACTGCATCTGGTAAAAACGTTTATTCTGGCGGAGGTATAATGCCCGATGTTTTTATACCTTTAGATACCACAAAGCACATATTTTTTTATGATGCGGCTATAAAACAGCAACTTATATCAAATTTTGTATATTCAAAACTTATACATCAAACCCAAATTGGTAAATATCCTACTGTTATAGATTTTATAAATAATTACCAAGTTTCGCAATTGCAATACCAACAATTTATTACTTATTGCAGCTCTTCTAAAGTTAATACAACACAAACCGAATGCGAAAAAGCTAAACCTTTTATAACCAAAAGTCTAAAAGCAATTTTAATAAAATATTACTACGGTAACGAAGGTTATTACAAATACGTTAACAACGACGATGCCTTTGTACAAGCTGCATTGCAAAAAATGTAAAATTGGCTTCTAGTGGTACGTTAGCTTCTGACCACTTTTGCATTATTTTTATGGTTTTGAGTGTTGGTTGAAAATGCACATTTACTACTAAAAGCGTGGGTTATTTTAGTGTTAATTCTGTCAATATTTGTTTGATATTTAAATGTTTTGCGTCTTGAATTTTCTTTGCGTGTTCTGCAACCAAGTCAATCCAATCAAACAGTTTTGTTTTGTCTGTCGTTTTGTTTTCCCAATATTCCGAAAGTTCAAAAGCTGATGTTTGCATAATGGTTTCTACAATGTTTGGTACATTGTCAAACAAGTTCAAAAATATTCTTGGAACTTTTTGATATACATTTTTACCAATTACGTAATCTCTTTTTCCTCCTGCTGTAAATAAATCTCGAACATTCGGACAAACAACGGCTTCACGAGTTACCAACCAAATTGCTAATCTTCCAAATTTATCGTTGCTGTTGCCGAAAAGTTCCGGAAAGTAAGCCATCGAACGATTTTTCAGTTCTTGTTTTTCTTTCGTAGATAAATTGTTCCATATTTTAATAATAATACTACTTGGCTTACTGTTGTTCTCGGCATCCATCCACCATAGTTCCTCGCCTGGTTTTAGTTTGCTTTTATAGTAATCAACAATTGGTTTTATCGGACTTTCATTTTTACGTAAAGTGTCATAAGGCATTTTTATTTTGTCGAAAATCGTTTTGCCTTGTTCCAAATTCATATCAATCAAATAGCGTGGTGAATGTGTTACAACAACTTCAGAAAGCACTTCTTCGTAAGGACGGCAACGAAATTCTATCGGACTTGCCAACTTTGCAAACAACATAAAAATACGTTCGACATCATCAATTCTTGTTCCCTCCAAAACACTATTTCCCGTTGTTTTCCAATGGTTTTGTGTGGTGGTTTTAACTTCAATTCCGTAATATTTTTTCGCAACAATATCTGGAAATTTTTGACCACCAATTAATTCAATTGAATTTTCAAAAACAGTACCAACAGCTAAATCCGTCATTACATCTCTTACATATGGTTCAAGATTTCTGCCTAAAAGTGTGGCAACTTTCTTTGATGAATTTTGTGCGTGAACATTCAACTCGCTAATTGTCGAGCCAAGCAACAAATCAAATTCACTTCTATTTGGATCCGAATTTACTGAAACTATCATTCTTACTTCTTAAAATATAAGTCCCAAACATCTTCAATTCTCTTCGCTAAATTGTAAGCCAAAAGTGGTGGAACTGCGTTACCAATAATTTTATATGCTTGGGATGGACTAACCAAATATGAACCTTTTCGACCATTTTTGTTTTCTATTACAAAATCGTAGTCGGGTGGAAAAGTTTGAATTAAAGCACATTCTCTTACTGTTAATCGTCTTTCTTTTAGTCCTTTCTTTAATTCGTTTTCTATTTGTCCTCCGTTCTCTTTTGAAAGTCTTCTAAATTCAATATTTCCGTGATGCTCGGAACGAATTGTAGGCGATATACTCGGAAGTTTTATTTCCGTTTGTCCTTGACAATGTTTACCCATAAATTTCGCTTTTGAGTAAAATCTTTGTGATAAATCTTCTGCACTTTCAGGTTCTTCTAAATGTTTGAAAACATCTTTTAGCTGAACAAAGTGTTTTAAATCATCTCCTTTAACTGTATAAGAATGGGTAGGTTTTGGGTAAGGATTATATCGCTCCGAAATCGTTTCTTTTTCTAATTGTGCCAAAGCAGATTTTTTCAAAGCAGATTTTTTAATGCCTATAAAAATCACTCTTTCTCTTGATTGCGAAACCCCAAAATCAGCCGAATGTAATACTTGTGGGTCAAGAACGATGTATCCGTTTCCATTAGCAGATGAAAAATCGTTTTGAATAATAGATTTTACATCGCCAAGATTTACAAGACCTTTTACATTTTCTGCGATGAAGATTTTAGGTTGAGTAATTTCAATCACTTCTTTCATCCACATATAAAGCTGTCCGCGAGTTTCGGCAGATGCAGTTTCTTTTTTAATCAATTGTCCCTTATGATTTTTAAGTGAATTGAAGCCATTTCTTTTTCCCGCTATACTAAAATCCTGACAAGGAAAACCTCCCGTTACAACAGCCACTTCATCGGGGAAAACATTCACTCCATTTCGGTACATTTTTACTAAATCAACAATGCTTTCTTTGTAAAAATTTTCGGCATTATGTCCTTTTTTTGAAAAGTAATTAACCCAAGCATTTCTTGCATCTGTAAAAATATCGTTGGCAAAAACGGTTTTAAATTTTGTTTTTTTTAGTTGAACAAAACCATTTTCTTGTTTTTTATCAATGAAATGAGGGGTTAAAATTTCGTTGATTGATTGTTGTAAAACTGAAAAACCACCCTCAAAACCTAAGTCCATTCCTCCACAGCCAGAAAAAAGGGAAAGTACATTTAGTGTTTCTTTCTTTTCTTCTTTCGCTATTTTTGAATACGTTTTTGGATAGTATAAAAAATCCAATTGTGGTTCCTCAACTACGCTTAATTCTGTTTCGGTTGTTTCTGTTCGCATTGTTTAGTCTTTACACTTTTAGACTTTGGGTATTTAACTTTTTGTTACCAACTTTTAAACTATAAACGCCCAACCAAATGGCAGGGCGTTTATACTTATTTGATTAAAATAAAAGGGTATTTGCTAGCAAATTTTACCCCACCATATTTTTTCTTATAATATTTAACGCTGCACCAGCCTCAAACCATTTAATTTGCTGTTCGTTATAAGTATGGTTAACATCAAACGATTCTGATAAACCATCCTCGTGGTGTAAAACTACCGTAAGTGGTTTGCCCGGAGTAAAAGTATTTAACCCTATAATATTAATGGTATCGTTTTCTTGTACTTTATCGTAATCGGCAGGGTTTGCAAATGTTAAACCTAACATACCTTGTTTTTTAAGATTGGTTTCGTGTATGCGGGCAAACGATTTTACAATAATTGCTCTCACACCTAAAAAACGAGGTTCCATAGCGGCGTGTTCTCTAGAGCTACCTTCGCCATAATTCTCATCGCCAACTACAACTGTACCAATACCCGCAGCTTTGTAAGCTCTTTGCGTTGCCGGTACCGATCCGTATTCACCAGTTAACTGGTTTTTAACCGATTCGGCTTTATCATTCACAAAATTTATAGCACCAATTAACATATTGTTTGATATGTTATCTAAATGCCCACGGAACTTTAACCAAGGGCCAGCCATAGAAATATGGTCGGTTGTACATTTACCTTTTGCTTTAATTAAAAGTTTTAAGCCAGTTAAATCTGTACCTTCCCATGCTGCAAAAGGCTCTAAAATTTGTAACCTTGCCGAATTCGGATCGACTAGTACACTAACTGCACTACCATCCTCGGCAGGGGCTTGGTAACCAGCATCTTCAACCGCAAAACCTAAAGCGGGTAATTCCCAACCAGTTGGTTCGTCTAGTTTTACTTGTTCGCCGTTATTATTGGTTAAAGTATCGGTTAAAGGGTTAAAAGTTAAATTCCCAGCAATGGCCATAGCGGTAACCACCTCGGGCGAAGCTACAAACGAATGCGTGTTTGGGTTACCGTCTGCTCTTTTTGCAAAGTTGCGGTTAAACGAAGTGATGATTGAGTTTCGTTCTTGTTTTTCGGCACCGTGGCGAGCCCACTGACCAATACAAGGCCCACAAGCGTTTGCCAAAACAACACCACCCATTTTATCAAAAGTGTTTAAAAAACCATCACGGTCCACCGTAAAACGTACTTGCTCACTACCTGGGGTAATAGTAAATTCCGATTTTGCCGTTAAATGTTTATCAACTGCTTGTTGTGCAAGCGATGCAGCTCTCGAAATATCTTCGTAGCTAGAGTTGGTACAAGAACCAATTAAACCCACTTCTAATTTCTCGGGCCAACCGTTTTCTTTAACAGCAGCCGCAAATTTAGATATTGGCCAAGCCAAATCGGGTGTAAACGGCCCATTTATATGTGGCTCTAAAGTATTTAAATCAATTTCAATCACTTCATCAAAATACAAAGCTGGGTTTGTGTAAACCTCATCATCGCCTGTCAAATGTGCTTTAACTTGGTTGGCTAAATCGGCAATATCGCTTCTTTCAGTTACACGTAAATACGCTTCCGATTTTTCATCGTATCCAAAAATAGAGGTAGTTGCGCCTATTTCGGCACCCATATTACAAATTGTGCCTTTACCCGTAGCCGATAGTGAACGAGCACCATCGCCAAAATATTCAACAATTGCACCTGTACCACCTTTAACAGTTAAAATACCCGCAACTTTTAAAATCACGTCCTTTGCCGATGTCCATCCCGAAAGTTTTCCTGTTAGTTTTACGCCAATTAGTTTTGGGAATTTAAGCTCCCAAGCTAAACCTGCCATCACATCACAAGCATCAGCCCCGCCAACACCAATTGCAATCATACCTAAACCACCTGCATTAGGCGTGTGGCTATCGGTACCAATCATCATACCACCGGGGAAAGCATAGTTTTCTAACACCACTTGGTGAATAATACCTGCACCTGGTCTCCAAAAACCTAAACCGTATTTGTTTGATACTGAGGATAAAAAATCGTAAACCTCTTTATTTTGAACTTTCGCAGTTGCCAAATCTTTATCGGCACCCACTTCGGCCTGTATTAAATGGTCGCAATGTACGGTACTAGGCACCGCCACTTTTGGCCTGCCGGCTTGCATAAATTGCAAAAGCGCCATTTGTGCAGTAGCATCTTGCATAGCTACGCGGTCGGGGGCAAAATCAACATAATCAACGCCACGTTGGTAAGTTTGCACCGCTGGGTTTTCCCATAAATGCGAGTATAATATTTTTTCGGTAAGGGTTAAAGGTTTACCCACAAGTTTACGGGCAGCATCTAATTTATTACCCAAGTTATCGTAAACTTGTTTGATCATGTCAATATCGAAAGCCATTTTTTTATTATTTTAAATTCAAAATTTTAATTGCGTGGCTAATTTAGGGTTTAGCCTTTATAATTTATAATTACAAAACAATTTTAATGCTTTTTTATTTGAAGCCAATATAAATTGAAGCTTTTGTACATAATTTCTTCCTGCTTTACGCTGTACTCCACTTTAGCCCAAAAGCTAAAATGGGGTGCCGCTGCAATCAGGGCTAGGCCGAAAGGTGGGTGGATTTGGCGGAGTGGTGTGTGGGTTTATAAAAGAAAGAGCTTATGCAACACGATTGAAAAATTGGATTTGTGATAATGGTTATGTGTTTTTAATAGTGCTTATTTTTCTTCTTTTACGTATCCTTTTTCCTTCAAATTATTGTGTACCTTTTTACCTATTTCTTTTCCCCAGTTTTGTCCAACTTGCATTGATTCTTGCATAACTTGCGGCAAGGTGGATATTACTTTCTTTCCAACGGGCGACTGATAAAATTCAATCATTTTTTTAATATCTTCTTCCGTATAATATTTATCATAAATGGGAATTATCATTGTAATTAGCATCTCAGGATTAACTTCTTTCATAAAGTTAGTCCAAAATTCTTCTGGAACATTTGGAAAGCTTTGTTTGAAACTTGTCAACATATTTTGAGCAACTTGTACTCCTAGTTTCCCCAAACCGGTCATTTAAAGGAGCGTTTTAATATTTTGACTTTTGGATGTGACTTGAGAATATCCAAAAAATATAAAGCCGCTTAATAAAAATGTAATTGTTAATTTTTTCATTTATAGTTCAAGATTACTATTTTATTTTGATGTTGGTAAAATTTTATTATTTTAATTGTTACAAGAAATTAAAGCAAATGTTGCAAAAAATAATATTGTTAAGTATTTCATTTTTTGTGGTTTAGATTTGTTTTATGTCTAATTGTTATTTGTCTTTTTTTCGTATGATGTTCACAAAACTTTTGCAACCACTAAACAGTCAGCGGAATAATAAACCCCGCCTTTTGCAAATGTGCAATTATGTGCCGTATTATTGTCCAACGCTGATGTTTAGATTTGGAAGTTCAACATGAAGTTTAACTTTTGCTTTTAGAGCTTTAAAAACTCTTAGTAATGTGTCCATTGTTACATTACTTGCACTATTTTCGAGTCGTGAAATTTGTGCTTTTTGAACACCAATTAGTTTTCCTAATTCTTCCTGTGTCAAGTTTCGTTCTTGTCGAGTTTGCTTAATGGCTTTACCAATTAAATCCATTTGAAGTTCATATTCAAATATGTCTCTTTCAGGTGTCCCTACTTTCCCGATAAGTTCGTTCTTTACTTCGTCAAATGTGTATGTTTTCATTTTTTATTATTTTATAATTGTTTTACCTTCAAAATATTTTACTCTGCATTGAACTGCTTTTTGTATTTCATTGTCTGGTACTTTACTCCGTTTTTTTATAAATCCATGAGTTGAAATTATGAACGTTTCTTTCGAAGAAGTCTTGTCCCAAAAAGCAAGTAGTCGATATTGAAGTCCTTGATACAATGTTCGGAATTCCCAAATATCGTCAGACAGTTTTTTGAAAAGTTCTGGGTCGTTTTCTACTTGTGCTCTTCCAATGCTATAAAGTATCTTTTTGTGGTGCTTGTCTTCCAAACTTCGTAAAAATATCATTACTTCTTCTAAAAATACAATTTCAAAACGTTTCTCCATTCGTTATATTTAATCATTAGTTAAAGATAATAAAAGTTTCGTTACAGCGAAACTTTTGTTTTAGTTCTGGCGGTTTGTAGGGTCGAAATATGTCACATAACATTATGCTTTGCGTAAATAGTTATGTTTTTTGCCAAAGCTAGTTTTAACATCTAACAATATACAAATTCAAAAACCCCACAAATTTCTATTATGCACTTTAATATAGCTTCTTACTTTTTCTCAACATTATACGTTGCTTCATAAACAGTAGTGTCGCGGTTACTAAAAACTATTCGTCTGTTATTTTTTTCTTTTAACTCAAATTGCCCATTTACAGTAAATTTCGCTTCGGTAAATTTATATCCAGTTATTAATGAGAAAGTTGTAGTATATAATTTATCTTTAATTATTGGTTTTAATTCTAAATCATAATCCCAACTTAACGGTTTTTCACTCCCTCGCATACCAACAGATTGAATGTTGTTTATGCCCTCAACATTAAGTTTTACAATAATTGTTTTATTACTCGATTTCTGAACACAACCTAAAAACAAAAAAAGCAATATTGATATGCTTAGCAAACTATATTTTTTCATTGTTCCATTTTTTAAAAATAAAATAATCAAACCCAAACCGCCCCGAACCTAGCGTTAAAGTATATAAACTTACCCAAAGAAAACCTAAAGCGGGTAAAGTATTCCACATACCTTGTTGTATTTGTTGTAAAAAAATTGCCCCTAACATTGTTGCGAAAATTAAAAACGATGCAATACGAGTTTGAAAACCCAAAAGCAAAAACAAACCGCCAACGGCTTCGCTAAAGCCAGCCATCCAAGCAAAAAAAACGGGAAATTTTGCAAAAATTCCACCGTAATTAACTACATCGCCCGGAAACCAAAATGCGATTTCAAAAAGGCCTAAATTTTTATCAACCGGCGACCATGGCAAACCAAATTTATCGGCACCAAAACTTGCAGTTAATAAATACCCACAAATTATGCGTGGCATTGCTAATAAAAAATCTTGCCACCAAAAAGGCATTACAATTGGTTTTATTATTTTTCTCATTTGCTTTATGGTTTATTTTTGCTGCTTTAAGTTTCCTGGTTTTACCTCGACCCAAAATTTTAAAAGTGCTTCGTTATCTATCATTAGTTGCTGCAACCTTTGGGCGGGAGTTTTAGCTAACCATATTTTAAGCTGTAAATCTTTTATATGTTTTGGTGTATCGGTCATAGGTTTAGTAATTTAAAAGTACCTAATTTTAATTGATGAATCCAATAATTAACATAAATCCAATCTATTGTATCTAATTGGGCTAAATTTCTTATATCTTCCATTTGCAAAGCCGATTGTAATGTTTGTATCCAAATTAATTTAGACAACAATAAATCTTCCACCGATACTAAATATATTTCTTTATCAAAATATTGCATTAAAACCTTTCGGTTAAACTCGGTTTGCCTATACTCCTGATTTTTTAAAATTACAAAATCTGCTTTATACCCCGATTCGTGATCAATAATATTAAACAAACTTTGCTGTTTTACGGCATCTTTAACCGAGTTTATATTACAATAAAAGCCATCTTTAAAATGCGCTACAAATGCTTCAATATGAATTTCTTGTAAATGAACTACAAAATTAAAATCTCGGGTTGCACTAGGTATAACATAAACTCCCATTGCCACACCTCCTGATAGCATATAAGGTATACTTTCTTGATTAAAAACATCTATAATTTTGTGAAAAAATTTAATCATTATTAGCTTTTTTACCTGTTTTGTATTTAGAAAAATTATTTGAGAACCTAAAATTGCTTAAACTAAATTTAATTGTTTATAGTTTGCCCCTTGTACAATCCCTTTTCTTTCAATTTCGTTATCAATAAATGTTTGTATTTCCGATTTTCGCAATCCCCAATTAGGGGCAATAAGCATATCTAAATCCGATATGCCAAACAAACGTTGTATAATAATATCTGGTCGTACTAAAGGCAAAAGTTCGCACAAAAAATCGGCGTATTGCTGCAAAGAAAATAAAGCGAAAGGGTTTTTCTTATACTTTGCGCCCATTATAGAGCCTTCAACAATATGCAAGTGATGAAACTTTACAAACGTAATTTGTGGGAAACGATTTATTTCATCGGCGTAAGCCAACATCATTTCTTTTGTTTCGCCAGGCAAACCAAAAATAGTATGTACACAAATATCTAATTTGGTATTTTTTAGTATTTGCATAATATCAATAAACTCATCGTGAGAGCAACCACGGTTAATTTGTGAAAGAGTTTCGTTATATATTGATTCCATTCCCATTTCTAAATCAACATCAAATCTATCGGTATAACTTTCTAATAGCGTAATTTTTTCGGCATCTAAACAATCGGGTCGGGTACCAACCGATAGGCCTACAATATCATGCGTATTTACACTTAAGGCTTCATCGTAAAGGGTTTTTAAATAATGTGCAGGGGCATAAGTATTTGTATTGGGCTGAAAGTAAACAATAAATTTTTCGGCTTTATAGCTTTTTCTAGCTTTTTGCATGCCATATTCTATCTGCTCTTTCATGGTTTCCATAGTACGCGATGTGGGCGTAAACGAATCCACGTTGCAATACGTACAACCGCCATAACCTTTGCTACCATCCCTATTTGGGCAGGTAAAGCCACCGTCTACAATTACTTTGTAAACCCTTTGCCCGTTATACTTCCGCTTTAAATGTGCGCTGTAGTAATTGTAATTTTTTTCGCCGTAAGCAAGTAATTTTTCTACATTCATATTAGGTTACAAATATAGTAATTGCTTGGTAAGCAAAACCTAAGTTTATGTAGGTGTATAGTTTTGAAATTATATACTAACCTAAGTTTCAATAATAAAAAGGTGTTTCACGCATCAATAATTATACTTTGGGCGTTTTAACACGCCGTACGCTATATCTTTTTTTATTTATCTGTCCCCCCGACCCCCAAAGGGGGAGATTCGGCATAAAAAAAGGATGCCGCTTCCGTCGTTAACGCAATAAACAGTAAAACAACAAAATCCATCAAACTAAACTAAAGTTTAGCAACCTAACTCAGGACATTAGTTACTAAATGCATATTCCACTAAATTAGCACCCATTTTTAAGGCCTTTTGTCGGCTTTCTTGACTATCATTGGGGTAGGTGCCAAAATCTTCCCAACCGTTTCCCAAATCGCACTCGTAACTATAAAAACAAACAATTTTACCTTTGTAAATTAGGGCAAAACCCTGTGGTTGATTGCCATCGTGTTGGTGTATTTTGGGTAAACCGTTGGCAAATTTATAGGTTTGATTATAAATTGCATGGTTGGGCGGTAGTTCTACAAAATCAAGTTCTGGGAAAACCAATTTCATTTGCGGCCTTATGAATTTATCTAAACCAAAATTATCATCAATATGCAAAAAACCGCCTCCAATTAAGTAGTTACGCAAGTTTTGTGCCTCTTCGCTGTTAAAAACTATATTGCCGTGGCCAGTTAAATACACAAAAGGGTAATTAAAAATATCGGCACTGCCAGCTTCAACTATAGCTTCATCGGCACTAAAGTTAGTTTTAAGGTTTTGGTTGCAAAAGCTAATCAAGTTGGGTAATGCGGTACGGTTTGCATACCAATCGCCGCCGCCGTTATACTTTAGCTTTGCCATTTTATAGCTGGGTACAGTAAACGAGGTGCTTATTAAAAATAGTGCGGCTATAAAAAATTGCTTTAACATAATACAAGAATATAAAATTTCCTTTTTGTTGTACAATAATAAACAAAATTTGTAAGCGGTTTTTATTGCCACGAATACACGAATTTAAAATCTAAAAAAAAATCATGCACCACAATTAGTGCATTCGTGGCATTTCATACACAACATTTTATTGCCACGAATACACGAATTCAAAACCAGAAAAAAGAACTATGCGCCCAGATTTGTGCATTCGTGGCATTTCATACACAACATTATGTTGCCACGAATACACGAATTCAAAACTAGAAAAAAGAACTATGCGCCACAATTAGTGCATTTGTGGCATTTAAAAAAAGATTTTATTGGCTTAAATTAACCGTTTATTTGTAACAAAAATATATTTTGGAAATAACTGCTACCATAAATTTTGTAAAAAAAGAGTTGGCTGGTGCCGAAGCTGGCCACAATTGGTTTCATGTAGAGCGAGTTTATAAAACCGCTTTGCATATAGCCCAAAAAGAAACTGTTGATGTTTTTGTAGTGCAATTAGCCGCTTTGCTACACGATATTGCCGATAGCAAATTTAACAATGGTAACGAAGATATTGGCCCAGCAAAATCTACCGAATTTTTACGTAGCTTAAATATTAACGAAACGGTGGTTGTGCATGTACAGCAAATTATTAAAAACATGAGTTTTAAAAACAGTTTTGATAAACAAACTTTTACATCTAAAGAAATGCAAATTGTACAAGATGCCGACCGTTTAGATGCAATGGGTGCAATTGGTATAGCCCGAGCATTTAACTATGGTGGCTTTAAAAACCGAGACTTGTATAACCCAGCTATTGCACCCAATTTAAACCAAAGCAAAGAAGAATATAAAAATAGTAGCACCCCAACCATTAACCACTTTTACGAAAAACTGCTATTGTTAAAAAACACCATGCACACCCAAACCGGAAAAAAATTAGCCGAAAAACGACACCAGTTTATGTTGGTTTATTTAGCACAGTTTTATGCCGAGTGGGATGGGGAGAAGTAGAGAATTTTTTCTAGTAAAAGAAACCCCTTTCTATTTTTAAATAAAAAGGGGTTCTTGATAATTTTAATGCTGTATAACTATTTGCTTTTCTATTTTTTGGTTACCGTTTAAAATGTGCAAAAAGTAATTGCCATTGGGTAGGTTTTGGGTGTTAATTTTTATTTCTTTAGTGCCCACTTCATTTTTTTGTTGATTTATTATATTACTCTTATCATCATATAATAGAATTTCGAATTGTGTGTTTTCTGG
Organism: Sphingobacteriales bacterium; assembly: GCA_043763845.1. GTDB lineage: Bacteria > Bacteroidota > Bacteroidia > Sphingobacteriales > Sphingobacteriaceae > Pseudopedobacter. Next base: position 3,507 of record JAYULE010000187.1, on the reverse strand, counting down.
TTCAGATAAAGTTGTTACTTGTTTTGCAGCACCATCATTTACAGTAATTATTGGACTATAAGAAACTGTTAACTCTGTATTTGCAGGGTTAGGGTAATAATTAAATGCTAAATTAGAATTAGAGCTAACAAAATTTGTGTTACATCTACCAATATGTGTAAAGCCGCTGTTGCAATTGTATATATAATTATTGCAGTTTATATCTGATACATTGCATGAGTTTGTAACCTTTAATTGTACAACATACGAGGTTTTAAGTGGGAATGTGCTACAATTACCACCTGTTATGGTAATACTTAATAAGTTGGATATAACAACACCATCAAGCTTCCACTCGTATGTAGCACCAGTTTGGTTAATTGCTGTAAAAGTTGACGAAAAACCACCATTTACCAAAGTCTGAGATTGTCTGGTAAAGTCTGTATTGGGGTTATTAATTGTGATGTTTTTTGTTCTAAATAAAGAACCACACGATGCACTAGTTGTAACCGATAAAGTAGCTATACCATTTGCACTACTTGAATTTGAAATACTTGAAATTGTAACTGAATTTGAATTTGCAGAACCTGTTATAACTATACCCCCAGTAGTACTCCATTGTATAGTTGTGCCTATTGGTACATTGGGTATGCTGTATGTACCATTAGTACATAATACATTAGGGCCGGTAATAACTACATCATTACACATATACGTACAATTGATAGCAACAGGCAAATTACCAGTACCCAACGATGCCTTATTTAACTCGGCAGCTACCCAATTACCGTTTCTACTGCCAATAGTTAAATGCTCTTCATTATCATAGGAAAATCTTTCAAATGCGGTAATAAAATTAGCAAACGGAGAACTTTTACTGCCTGTAGGCGGGCTTGCACCTATATATTTGGTGGTATAATCAGCAGCTGTTAATGTTATATTACCCCTGCCAATATCTAATGCGCTGGTAGTAGGCACAAAACCAAAAAAAGGCTGTTGGGTTGCGGTAACGTTATATTTATAAAGCCATTTATCTGCCGAACTACTTGTAAATTCTTCGGTTACTTTATAATTACCACCAGGGTAACTATCGTAAGGTAAACTACCATTAAGTGCATAGTTACTTTTATCAGTTATATTTACTGTTATGGGTATTAACCACAAAAATCTTTTTGTAAAAGATACTTTATTGTAATATACCCTATTACCGCCACCATTATCTGTTGCATTAAGTTGTATTTCAAATTTAAAATCGTTGCGTCCAGGCAGAGCCCCTAATAACAAACTAGGTCGGTTTAGTAAAGAACCTACAATTGGAAATGCAACTTGACCTGCAATATCGCCCAAAAACGTAGTATTACCTTTACCTACAAAACTTAAAAACGAACTTCCAGGGGCTGATGCTTGCGGGTTGGCGCATTCGGTGCCATTGCTTACCGCTATAATACGTAACGGACTGCCAGCAAACCCTTGCGGATAGCCCATATTTTTAAGTTCGGTTTGCCATTGATTATGTACATCATTATTTATGTTACCAAAATCATTTACATATTCTACTAACATTTGCCTTGCGGCGGAAGTGTTGGATAATTGTAAGGCTTGTATTGGTCTAGCGCCACCTCTTAACAATTGTATAGTTTCTACTGTTAATACCGTGTTTACCCCAGTTTTAATGTATTGGTTGCGTACGTGGCGGGCTAAAAACTGGTAGGCCAATGGCAAGTTTGCACCTTGGTGTGGGGTATCGTAACTAATAAATAAATTGGTTTGGTGGTTTTCGCCTGCATTTTCCATTTCTTTTAGCGCCCAGCGGGTTATTAAACCGCCCATACTTTGCCCAATAATAACATTTTTGGCAGTACTGCCAGCAGCGGCTTTTAAGGTATTTACCCGGCGTATTACTTCTTTTAACAATTGTGCATTTTTTTTAATGTTATCTGTACCTCGTTTCCAATCTACATATACAATATCATATTGCGGGTTGTTAAGTAGTAAATTGGTAATTGTACCACTTTCAGGTATCCTATCAATAAATCCTTCTTCAAAACCAGTAAACCCAAATTGTTCTTCTGGGGAAGTAATATTACCAGGATCAAAACCTTCGGCAACAATTAAAGGTTTGCGTAAGCCTAAGGCTGGGTTGGCGTATTTTATTGTCATAAACCCCTCAGCAAACTGCCCATTAAAAGCCTGGGTAGCAGTAACAGCAAACGTTTTTGGATTTTGTAAATTGTTACCCGCTAACATTTGCAAAGTAGGAAGTATACGTATAAGTGAGTGGGAGTATAAAAACACATTACCTACCACCCTAAGCCTAAATTTTAAAACTTTTAAACCTGTATAGGGATAGTTTACAGTTAACGGGGTATTTAATGCAATATTGCGGTAGCCTAAACCATCGTTGGCATCAATATCAATTCCTAAAACAACTTCGCTGCTATTACTTTTTGATAAGGCAGTGGGTATAATTATTTGTTGGCTTAACCCTCTAAAAGTATTTGTTGGGGGGCTTATGGCAAATACATGTTCGGTTTGGTAGGGGTTTTGCCATACACCATTAACAAATTTATCGTAAATTTTGCTATTGGTAACCGTAATTTGGTTGGCTTGTAAAGCATTATCTTTAAACTTAGAAAAACGGTATAACAAAGCTGATAAAATAATTTTACCTGGCTCTCTTAATTCAAAACAGGCACTTTCCATTTCGGCAATAGGTGTAAATGCGAGTGCAGAAGTATTTACCCTTGCCGATACTAGCGTTTGGTAAATGGCATTAAAGGTACTCATATCTACACGGTTGCTATCAGCCAAAACCAAGCCTTTGTAATTACTCAACTCGGTTTGTTCTAAAGCGGCATCTTGTAATAACCCAAAGGGTACACGGTTTAAATCTAAGGTTGAAAAAACATTAGTCATAGCCTGTGAAAAATTATTATCTACCTCGGCAGCAGGGGTTTGAATGCCAATACTTGTTATAATATTGCCCGTCAAGTTGTAATACCCCTCGGCAACTACATAATATATTCCTTCAGATAATTCTACTTTAATGGAAGACGGCAAACCTGGGCATAATGGGCCACTATCGTCTAAAGAGGTTATTAGGTTACCATTGGCATCCAATACATGCAGGTAGGTATCAAATGTAGAACTGCAATTGGATATACTTACCTCTGCAGCCGTATTTAACGTAAATTTGTAGTAAATATCATCGCTTGGTTGGCCATAATCGTTACCAAAACCATTTGCTGTCGCATTATTTTTGGTATCTGTATAAACTATACCAGGGACAATAGTGCCTACATTAATAGGGTTATTAATTGTTGCACCTATAGGCTGGGCAAATATTTTTGTGGAAATAATTAGAAAAATTGAAATACTTAAAATTGTTTTCATATTGGGAGTATTGAGGTTTATCTTAAATTAAGTTGGCTTATTATAGTTTCATATCAAATCTTCCTTCTCTCACTTCTACTTTTTCTCCTTTTGAATTTACCGCATCAAATGAAAAAGTACCAGCTACAATATTTT
>JAYULE010000186.1:0-27967 GCA_043763845.1 Sphingobacteriales bacterium | reverse complement strand
CGGTTTGTAATTCGTTAGATACCGTGGTGGTTGATGAAACAATAGCCGAAACTTTCTTATTAAAACTAATACCGCTTTTATTGCCCTACCAAGTAGAAATTTTTGCCGACGAACGTAGTTTCCCTATTTTATTTGCAGCAAACTATCCTTATTTGCAAAAAGCTGTTGCCGATGATTTTGGTCGTGAGTTTTTAGCACTAAAATGCTCAATAAAAATTTTAAATGGAATTGATGAAGCTTTAAATCATATTCGCAAATACTCATCCAAACACTCCGAAGCCATCATATCAACCAACGAAGAAAATATAGAACGTTTTTTAAACGAGGTTGATGCCGCAGCAGTTTACGCAAATGCATCTACCCGTTTTACCGACGGTGGCGAGTTTGGCCTAGGTGCCGAAATTGGTATAAGTACCCAAAAACTACATGCCCGTGGCCCGTTTGCATTAGAAAAATTAGTAACCGAAAAATGGTTTGTTAAAGGTAATGGGCAGGTAAGGGTTTAGTTTTCTAATCATTTTTTTTAATCCCTTTTCTACTTCCCCTGCACCAATTTTGTACCTAAACCCGGGTGAAGCGGCACCCTTTTTTGGGAGCACACTTATTAATAAACCACTCACTTTCACTAAAAAGGTACAGCGCAAAACGGGAACAAACTAACCTAAGCACCACAACAGTACCTTTTCAAAAAAAGTAACGGTAAATTACCGCTTTTTTGTGTGATTAAAATTCGTAAGTTACAAACATCAATAGCAAACCATATTTTAAACCCACTATATAAATATGTTCTTTGTAAGGAAAATATTATGGGTGTTTAACTTATAAATACTCAGCCCGACCATATTACCAAACCCTCCACTTTATCAACACTTTATTCGTTTTGGGCGTTCCCTTGAAGGCCGGGCTTTACATTGCAATAATTTAATTGATGTTATTGTATTTAAATTTAAATTATACAACAAAATTGTTTTCCATTTCAATCCCTAACGCAAAGCATTAAAATTTAACCTCCCTTAAATTTATAGAAATATTTCTATTTATTTGTAAATATAATAACCAGTTAGTGTACAAGAATCAACTAAATTTAAAGGAACAGTTACTTTTTAATCAAATTTTTTTTAGTTAAAACTAATATATAATTAGGGTTATGATTTTTAGAACTCAATAATAGGGCTAAAGAAATTATTGTCGTTACTCTATATTCTACATATATAAATTAACGAAAACATATATAATACGTTATTAACAATCTAACACTTATTCACAAAATAGCTCAATAAATTACTCTGAAAACTTTATTTTTAAACTATTTTAAAAAACATTAAAATATTTCTTAATAACTATTTGATTATTAATATTACATTCTTATCTTTGCCGTCCCCTAAAGGGAAATAAACCCACCTTGAACGAAGCCCTACTGCTTCGATGGGTGTTAATAAAAGAAAGAAAAATGTCAGGAATTATTGGTAAAAAAGTAGGAATGACCAGCATTTTCGATGCAGACGGTAAAAATATACCTTGTACTGTAATCGAAGCTGGACCTTGTGTAGTAACACAGGTAAAAACTATTGAAACAGACGGTTACGATTCTGTTCAGTTAGCATTCGACGAGAAAAAAGAAAAAAACACCACATCTTCTTTAAAAGGTCATTTTGCGAAAGCAAATACAACCCCAAAACGTAAATTAGTTGAGTTTAAGTATTTTGCAGAGGCAAAATCATTAGGTCAAGTAGTTGATGCAAATCTTTTTGTAGAAGGAGATTTTGTGGATGTTGTAGGAACTTCTAAAGGTAAAGGTTTTCAAGGTGTTGTAAAACGCCACGGTTTTGCCGGGGTAGGTATGCAAACTCACGGTCAGCACAATCGTTTAAGAGCACCCGGTTCGTTAGGTGCGTCATCATATCCTTCAAGAGTATTTAAAGGAATGAGAATGGCTGGTCGTACAGGCGGTTCTAGAATAAAAGTTCAGAACTTACAGGTAGTTAAGGTTTTTGCCGAACAAAATTTGGTAGTTGTAAGTGGTTCAATACCAGGTGCAAAGGGTTCATACGTATTAATCGAGAAATAAGATGGAAGTTAAAGTATTAAACATCTCAGGAAAAGAAACAGGTGCCAAGGTGCAACTGGCTGAGGCAATATTTGGTATCGAACCTAACGACCACGCAATTTATTTAGATGTTAAATTGTATTTAGCCAACCAACGTCAAGGTACGCACAAATCAAAACAACGTAACGAAATAGCCGGTTCAACTCGTAAGCTATACAAGCAAAAAGGTACAGGTGGTGCAAGGGCAGGTAGTATAAAATCTCCATTATTTAACGGTGGTGGTAGAGTATTTGGTCCACAACCTCGTAACTATACCTTTAAGCTAAATAAGAAATTAAAATCGTTAGCCCGCAATTCTGCTTTAGCTTACAAAGCAAAAGATAGCAGTGTGGTAGTGTTAGAAGATTTTGCTTTTGATGCCGTAAAAACTAAAAACTTTATCAATTTGATATCGGCTTTAGAGTTTACCAACCAACGTACCTTAATAGTTGTACCAGCAGGTAACGATAATGTTTATTTATCAAGCCGTAATGTACAAAAAACCAAAGTAATAACTCCCGATCAAATTACTACTTACGATGTATTAAACGCAGCTAAGTTAGTATTTACAACCAGTTCGGTTAAAACATTGGAGGCGGCAGTAGCCGAGTAATATGGATATTTTAAGAAAACCAGTTTTATCTGAAAAAGCAAACTTGCTAACTGAAAAGCTAAACCGTTATACGTTTAAATGTGACCCTAGGGCCAACAAATTGCAAATAAAAACTGCAATTGAGGATATGTATAGTGTAACAATAGAGTCGGTAAATACAATGGTAGTTATGGGTAAAACCAAAACCCGTTCAACCAAAGCCGGCCAATCACAGGGAAGAGCTGCTAAACATAAAAAAGCAGTAATAACCTTAAAACAAGGAGAAATTATTGACTTTTACAGCAATATTTAATTAGACTATGGGCTTAAGAAAATTTAAACCGGTAACACCGGGCACCCGTTTTAGAGTAGGAGCTGATTTCACTGAAATTACAACCTCTACTCCAGAAAAATCACTTATCGTAAAAACTAAGCGTTCAGGTGGTCGTAACAATACTGGTAAAATGACTATGCGTTATCTCGGTGGGGGTCACAAGAAATTGTACCGATTGATAGATTTTAAACGCGATAAAAAAGATATCCCCGCAACAGTTGCAACTATTGAGTACGATCCAAACCGTACCGCCCGTATTGCGCTGTTACATTACGCCGATGGCGAAAAACGTTACATTATTGCACCACAAGGTTTGCAAGTAGGTGCCAAATTATTATCTGGCGATACTGCAACTCCCGAAATTGGTAATACAATGACGTTAGCAAAAATACCTTTGGGTTCTATTATACATAATATAGAAATTAACCCAGGCCGTGGTGCGCAAATTGCTCGTAGTGCTGGCACTTATGCACAACTTGCAGCCCGCGATGGAAGATATGCAACCGTTAAAATGCCATCGAGCGAAACCCGTATGATATTGGTAACTTGTACTGCAACTATTGGTTCGGTATCAAACTCTGATCACGCTAACGAAGTTTTAGGTAAAGCTGGTAGAAAACGTTGGTTAGGTCGCCGTCCTAGAGTAAGAGGTGTTGCAATGAACCCGGTTGATCACCCAATGGGTGGTGGTGAAGGTCGTTCATCAGGTGGGCATCCTCGCTCAAGAAAAGGATTATTATCTAAAGGTTACAAAACCCGTGATAAGAAAAAATACTCAAATCGTTTCATCATAGAAAGAAGGAAGAAATAATGGCTCGTTCGATAAAAAAAGGCCCGTATATTAATCATAATGTAGAAAGAAAAGTTTCTACAATGAATGATGCAGGTAAAAAAACAGTAATCAAAACCTGGTCGAGGAGATCAATGATTTCTCCAGACTTTGTAGGACATACTTTTGCAGTACACAATGGTAACAAGTTTATCCCTGTGTATGTAACAGAAAATATGGTAGGGCACAAATTGGGAGAATTTGCACCAACCAGAACATTTAGAGGTCACTCAGAAAAGAAACGATAAGAAGCAATGGAAGCAATAGCAAAATTAAATAATTGCCCTACATCGCCTCGTAAAATGAGACTGGTTGTTGATTTGATAAGAGGGGAACGTGTAGAGAAGGCACTATACATACTAAAATACACAAATAAAGAGGCTGCCATTAGAGTAGAAAAGTTATTACTTTCTGCCATTAAAAATTGGGAAGCTAAAAACGAAGGTCAACGTACCGAAGACTCTATATTGTTTGTAAAAACAATAATGGTTGATGGCGGTCGTCAGTTAAAAAGATTAAGACCAGCACCGCAAGGTCGTGGATATAGAATACGTAAGCGTTCGAACCACGTTACCTTAATTGTTGATAGTAAAAACGTAGAACCTCAAACTAATTAAGCAAAATGGGACAAAAAGCTAATCCAATAGGAAACAGGTTAGGTATCATCAGAGGATGGGATTCTAACTGGTATGGTGGTAACAAATACGCTGATAAGTTAGTAGAGGACGAAAAAATTCGTAAATATCTTTCGGCTCGTATAGCAAAAGGTGGAGTTTCTAAAGTAGTTATCGAACGCACATTAAAACGCATCACAGTTACTGTACACACTGCCCGTCCGGGTATTGTTATTGGTAAAGGTGGTATGGAGGTTGATAAAATCAAAGAAGAATTAAAAAAGCTTACTAAAAAGGATGTTCAAATAAACATATTTGAAATTAAACGTCCTGAGTTAGATGCCCAACTAGTTGCCGATGGTGTTGCAAAACAATTAGAAGCTAGAATTTCTTTCCGTAGAGCAATGAAAACTTCAATCGCATCAACAATGCGTATGGGTGCCGAGGGTATAAAAATTATGTGTTCTGGTCGTTTAGGTGGTGCCGAAATGGCCCGTAGCGAGCAGTACAAAGATGGTAGAACACCATTGCATACATTTAGAGCCGATATTGATTACGCATTAGGGGAAGCTTTAACTACTTATGGTAAAATAGGTATTAAAGTATGGATTTGTAAAGGCGAAGTTTATGGTAAAAGAGATTTGTCTCCAAACATAGGCGCTAATACAGGTAAAGGCGATAAACCAGCAGGTGGCGCACCAGGGAATTTTGCACCAAGAGAAAGAGGTGATAGAAAACCAGGAAGCGACCGTGGCGGAAACGATAGAAAGCCAGGTAATAATAGCCGTGGTGCTGGCAACAGCAACAACCGTGGCACAGGCTCTGCAGGTGCAGCAGCAAAAGGAAAAAGATAGTTTGTACAATATCGGTTAACGATTAAAGATTATAACAATGTTACAACCAAAAAGAACGAAGTTCAGAAAAATGCAAAAGGGTAGAATGAAAGGCCTTGCCTCTCGTGGTGCTGAGCTATCTTTCGGATCATTCGGAATAAAATCATTAGAAGAAAGCTGGATAACCAGCCGCCAGATTGAAGCAGCCCGTATTGCAGTAACTCGTTTTATGAAACGTGAGGGACAGGTTTGGATTAGGATTTTCCCTGATAAACCCGTAACCAAAAAACCTGCCGAAGTACGTATGGGTAAAGGTAAAGGTGCACCAGAATATTGGGTTGCAGTAATTAGGCCAGGACGTATATTATTCGAAGCCGAAGGTGTACCTTACGAAGTTGCTAAAGAAGCAATGCGTTTGGCAGCTCAAAAATTACCAGTACAAACAAAATTTGTGGTACGTAGAGATTATGTAGAAGCATAAACTATTTGTGAAAGTAGCGGTAATTAAAAACCAAAACCTTATCAAATTTAATTCAAATAAAAATGAAGTATTCAGATATAAAAGAGCTGTCTAACGAAGAAATCGTAGCCAGGATTAAAGAAGAAAAAACCATAACAAGCAAAGTAAAATTTGCCCACTCGGTTTCGGCTATCGAAAATCCATCAAGAATCTACAAATCTAGAAAAGATGTAGCTCGTTTAAACACAGAACTAACTAAGCGTAATGCCGAGGTAGCTTCTGAAAGTAACGCATAATTTTTTTAGAGTAGAAAAATGGAAAGAAAATTAAGAAAAACAAGAAGCGGCTTGGTGGTAAGCAATAAGATGGAAAAATCTATTGTAGTGGCCGTAGAACGTAAAGTAAAGCACCCAATTTATGGTAAGTTTGTGAAAACTACCACTAAATTTATGGCTCACGACGAGAAAAACGATTGCGGTATTGGAGATACGGTAATGATAATGGAAACTCGCCCGTTAAGCAAAAATAAAAATTGGAGATTAGTAGAAATTTTAGAAAGGGCTAAATAATGGTACAACAAGAATCGAGATTAAATGTTGCCGATAACTCAGGAGCTAAAGAAGTTTTAGTAATTAGAGTATTGGGCGGTACTGGTAAAAGGTACGCTTCTATCGGAGATAAAGTTGTAGTAACTGTTAAAAGTGCTATTCCATCTGGTAACGTAAAAAAAGGGTCTATTTCTAAAGCCGTAGTGGTTAGAACTAAAAAGGAAATTAGACGTAAAGACGGTTCATACATTCGTTTTGATGATAACGCAGCTGTGTTATTAAATGCACAAGACGAACCACGTGGAACCCGTATTTTTGGACCAGTTGCTAGAGAATTGCGTGAAAAACAATTTATGAAAATTGTATCATTAGCACCAGAGGTATTGTAAAATGGAAAAGAAAAAAACATCACAACTTAAATTAAAAATCCGTAAAGGAGATTTAGTTAAAGTAATTGCTGGCGACTCTAAAGGGCAGCAAGGTAAAATTTCACAAGTTATTTTAAAAGATAACAGAGCGGTGGTTGAAGGCGTAAATATGGTATCAAAACATACTAAACCTAATGCAGCTAACCCTAACGGTGGAATTATTAAAATGGAAGCAGCGTTACACGTATCTAACCTTATGTTAATTGATCCTAAAACAGGAAACGTTACTCGTGTGGGTAAAATGAAAAATGCAGCAGGTAAATCAGTTAGAATGGCTAAAAAGTCAGGGGAGGAAATTAAATAATGACTACTTACGTACCACGTTTAAAAAAACAATATAAAGAAGAAATTGTATCGGCTTTAAAGGAGAAATTCCAATATAAAAGCGTAATGCAGGTTCCTAAGTTACAAAAAATTGCCCTTAACCAAGGTGTAGGTGCAGGTGTAACTGATAAAAAAATTGTAGAAGCAGCAATAATTGATTTAACAACAATTGCAGGCCAACAGGCAGTATCGGCAAAATCTAAAAAAGATATCTCGAACTTTAAATTGCGTAAAGGTATGCCGGTTGGTGTACGTGTAACTTTGCGTGATAACCAAATGTACGAGTTTTTAGACAGGTTAATTGCAGTTGCTTTGCCACGTATTAGAGATTTTAAAGGTATTAATGATAAAGGTTTTGATGGCCACGGTAACTACACTTTAGGTGTAACCGAGCAAATTATTTTCCCTGAAATTAACATTGATAAAATTACAAAAATTCAAGGTATGGACATTACGTTTGTAACCAGTGCACAAACTGATGTTGAAGCTTTAGAATTATTAAAACAATTTGGTTTACCATTTAAAAATCATAACATAGTTAACAATGGCTAAAGAAGGTGTAAAAGCTCGCGAAGTAAAACGCGGTAAATTAGTTGCAAAATATGCAGCTAAAAGAGCAGATTTAAAAGCAAAAGGCGATTTTGAAGGTTTAGATAAATTACCTAAAAACTCGTCACCAGTAAGGTTACATAACAGGTGTAAATTAACTGGTCGTCCCCGTGGTTATATGCGTCAATTTGGTATCTCACGTGTAACATTCCGTGAAATGGCATTAGCAGGTAAAATCCCTGGAATAAGAAAAGCCAGTTGGTAATAAAAAAATCATAAATTTTCGTACTTTTGCAGTCCGAAAATTATTAAAACAATAAAACAATAATGTACACAGATCCAATTGCAGATTATCTGACAAGAGTAAGGAATGCCATTAAGGCCAACCACAGGGTTGTAGAAATTCCTGCATCTAACCTTAAAAAAGAAATTACAAAAGTTCTTTTTGATAAAGGTTATATCACAAATTATAAATTTGAGGATAAAGATGTGCAAGGCACTATTAAAGTGGCTTTAAAATATAACCCAATTACTAAAATTTCGGCTATAAAATCAATAGCTAGAGCAAGTAAGCCAGGTTTACGTAAATACGCAGGTGTAGAAACTATGCCACGTGTATTAAATGGTTTAGGTATTGCCATACTTTCAACTTCTAAAGGTGTAATGACTGATAAGGAAGCTAAAAACCTAAATATTGGTGGCGAAGTTTTATGTTACGTTTACTAAAATAAGGAGGAGCAAGAGATGTCAAGAATAGGAAAAGCCCCAATAGTTATACCAGCGGGTGTAACCATAAACGTGTCAATTGATAATTTAGTTACGGTAAAAGGGCCTAAAGGTCAATTACATCAAAGTGTTGATAGTGAAATAACTGTAAGTCAAGAAGACGGTAATTTGTTAGTAACTCGCCCATCAGATCAAAAACGCCACAAAGCATTACACGGTTTATACCGTTCGTTAATAAATAATATGGTTGTTGGTGTAACCGAAGGTTATAAATTAGAACAAGAATTAGTAGGCGTAGGTTACCGAGCTACCAACCAAGGCAACACTTTGGATTTGGTTTTAGGATACTCTCACCATATTGTTTTTGCACTACCCGAAGAAATTAAAGTTACAACTACAGCAGAAAAAGGAAAGAATCCAACCATTATTTTGGAATCAATCGATAAACAATTATTAGGTCAGGTTGCAGCTAAAATTCGTTCGTTAAGAACTCCAGAACCATACAAAGGTAAAGGTATTAAGTTTGTAGGCGAGCAACTAAGAAGAAAAGCAGGTAAATCAGCATCTAAAAAATAATTAGAAATGGCAGGAAGAGTTAAATTATCTCGTAGAGATAGAATAAAAAAAGGAATTAGAAAGCGAATTACTGGTTCTCCAGAGCGCCCACGTTTATCGGTTTTTAGAAGCAATAGAGGTATTTATGCACAAATCATTGATGATAATGCAGGTACTACATTGGTAGCAGCATCATCAGAAGAAAAAGATTTTACTGCAACTGGAAACAAAATTGATCAATCAAAAGAAGTAGGAAAAAAAGTTGCCGAAAAAGCCATTGCAGCTGGTATTACACAAGTTGTATTTGATAGAAATGGTTACTTATACCATGGTCGTATCAAATCGTTAGCCGAAGGTGCTCGCGAAGGTGGTTTAATATTTTAATAAAGCGAAATGTCAACTATAAATATAAAAAGAGTTAAAACAAACGAAATCGAATTAAAAGATCGTTTGGTAAGTATTCAACGTGTTGCTAAAGTAACCAAAGGTGGTCGTACATTTAGTTTCTCAGCTATCGTAGTGGTAGGAGATGAAAACGGTGTAGTAGGTTACGGTTTGGGTAAAGCAAAAGAGGTTACCGAAGCTATTGCTAAAGGTATTGATGATGCTAAAAAGAATTTGGTAAAAGTGCCTATTATTAATGGTACTATACCTCACGAGCAAATTGGCAAGTTTTCTGGTGGTTTTATTTTTATCAAACCAGCATCAAATGGTACTGGAGTTATTGCAGGTGGTGCAATGCGAGCTGTTTTAGAATCGGCTGGTGTACATAATGTACTTGCAAAATCTAAAGGTTCATCAAACCCACATAACGTGGTTAAAGCAACGGTATCGGCACTTTCTCAGTTAAGAGATGCTTACACTGTAGCTCAACAAAGAGGCGTTAAATTAGATAAAGTTTTTAACGGATAAGAAGATGGCTAAGATAAAAATCACCCAAATTAAAAGCGTTATTGATAGAAGCGAACGTCAAAAAAGAACCATACAGGCTTTAGGTTTAACAAAAATGAACCAAACTGTAGAAGTTGAAGCTACTCCGTCTATCATCGGAATGGTAAAAAAAGTAAATCATTTGGTTGCAATCCAAAAAGTTTAAAACGATGAATTTAAGTAATTTACAACCTGCAGAAGGTTCAACAAAAAATAGAAAAAGAATAGGGCGTGGTACTGGTTCGGGTCGTGGCGGTACGTCAACTCGTGGTCATAAAGGTGCGGGTTCTCGTTCGGGTTACAAATCTAAAGTAGGTTTCGAAGGTGGGCAAATGCCATTGCAACGTCGTGTACCTAAAGTAGGTTTTAAAAATCCAAACAGGGTAGAATATGTAGGTGTAAACTTAGATGTTATACAAGGCTTAGCCGAAAGATTTAATTTAGAATCAATTGATTTTGATTTTATGATAAACCACGGTTTAGTTTCAAAAAACGATTTAGTTAAAGTAATGGGTCGTGGTGCAATAACTACTAAATTAGCTGTTACTGCACACGCTTTTACTGCTACTGCACAAAAAGCAATCGAAAACATTGGTGGTTCTATTGTTAAATTATAAACAATATGAAGAAGCTATTTTCAACATTATCTAATATTTGGAAAATAGAAGAATTAAGAGTGCGTATTTTATACACACTCTTAATTCTTTTAGTTTACAGGGTAGGTTCATTTATTGTACTGCCAGGTGTAGATCCACAATCATTAAACACACAAACTAAAGAAGGCTTATTAGGGTTACTAAATATGTTTGCTGGTGGCTCTTTTTCTAGAGCTTCTATTTTTGCGTTGGGTGTTATGCCTTATATTTCGGCTTCAATTGTTGTTCAATTATTAGGGATAGCAGTACCGTATTTTCAAAAAATGCAAAAAGAAGGGGAAAGTGGTCGTAAAAAAATAAACCAAATTACCCGTTATTTAACTATAATTATTACCGCCTTACAAGCCATTGGTTATGTAAAATCGCAAGTTACACCTGACGCAATTTTAATAGGAGAACCTTGGTTTACTGTTTCTTGCGTATTTGTTTTAACTGCAGGTACTATGTTTGTAATGTGGATGGGTGAGAAAATTACCGATAAAGGTATTGGTAACGGTATTTCGTTAATTATTATGACGGGTATTATTGCACAATTACCATCTGGTTTATTTTCTGAGTTTATTAGCCGCCAATCTGGTCAGGGAGGTTTAATTGCTTTTTTAATTGAGATTGTTGCACTTTTTGCAGTAGTAATGTTTACCGTATTAATTATACAAGGAACTAGAAAAGTGCCTGTACAGTACGCTAAAAAAATTGTTGGAAGTAAGCAATTTGGTGGTGTTCGTCAATACATCCCACTAAAATTAAATGCAGCAGGTGTAATGCCAATTATATTTGCGCAAGCAATTATGTTTATACCATCAACAATTGGGCAGTTTTTTCCAGGTGCGCAATCGCCATTATTAACTTCGTTTAGCGATTATACCTCACTAGCTTACAATTTAACTTTTGCAATATTAATTATATTGTTTACGTTTTTTTATACAGCAATTACTATTAATCCTAACCAAATGGCCGATGATATGAAGAAAAACGGTGGTTTTGTACCAGGTGTAGTACCAGGTAAAACAACTGCCGATTATATTGATTCCATTATTTCTCATATTACATTCCCAGGGGCAGTTTCATTAGCATTTATTGCTATTTTACCTTCATTTGCTATTATTTTAGGTGTTAACAGCCAATTTGCTCATTTCTTTGGTGGAACTTCATTATTGATTTTGGTTGCTGTTGTTTTAGATACTTTGCAACAGGTAGAAAGTCATTTATTAATGCGCCATTACGATGGCTTAATGAAAACTGGAAGAATAAAAGGACGTAACTCAATTGATACGGTTTCGTCAGGTAATGCGATATAATATGTATGTCGAAGTTTATTTTTAAGACAAACGAAGAAATTGAATTAATTAGAGCCAGTTGTGAAATTTTAGCAAGAACTCATGGAGAAATTGCAAAAAACGTAAAAGCTGGTATAACAACAAAACAATTAAATAAAGTTGCCGAAGAACATATTAGAGATAATGGTGGCATTCCCTCTTTTTTAAACTTCAATGGTTTTCCATATACACTTTGCATATCGTTAAACGATCAAGTTGTACACGGTTTTCCATCGGCTTACCAATTAAGGGATGGGGATATTGTTTCGATAGATTGCGGTGTAATTTTTAACCGTTATTTTTCAGATTCGGCATATACTTACGCAATTGGAGAAATATTACCCAAGAACCAAAGGTTATTAATTGTAACCAAAGAGTGCTTAAATCTAGCAATAGAAAAAGCAATTGTTGGTAATAGGATAGGGGATATTTCTTTTGCGGTACAAAATCACGCCGAAAAAGCTGGTTTTGGAGTAGTTAGAGAATTGGTGGGACATGGAGTAGGAACAATGGTACATGAAAAACCAGAAGTACCTAATTACGGTAAACGAGGAAGTGGATTAAAATTAGAAGAAGGAATGGTTTTAGCTATTGAGCCAATGATTAACGGTGGTAAAGCTGCAGTTAAGTTTTGGGACGATGGTTGGACAGTTTCCACAAGAGATAAATCACCATCGGCACATTTTGAGCATACCGTAGCAATACGTAAAGGGAAAGCCGAAGTTTTATCAAGTTTTGAATATATTGAAGAAGTTTTAAATAAATAAAATTTTTAAATTTATTTTTATTAATTTTGCAACCCGCTTAAAGCGGATAATTTAGATAATTTACAATATGGCTAAACAGTCTTCTATAGAATTAGATGGCATTATAAAAGAGGCATTGTCAAACGCAATGTTTCGGGTAGAATTAGAAAATGGACACGAGATTATAGCCCATATTTCAGGTAAAATGCGTATGCATTATATTAAAATATTACCTGGCGATCGTGTTAAATTAGAAATGTCGCCTTACGATTTATCAAAAGGCAGAATAACTTATAGATACAAATAAAATGAAAGTTAGATCATCAATCAAAAAGCGTAGTGTTGATTGCAAAATTATCCGTAGAAAGGGTAAGCTTTATGTTATCAACAAAAAAAATCCTAAGTACAAACAACGTCAAGGATAACCGCAATTTTAAAAAAAGCAAATAATACTAAATGGCAAGGATAGCAGGTATTGATTTACCAAAAAACAAAAGAGGCGAAATAGGCCTTACTTATATCTTCGGAATAGGAAGAAACACTGCAAAATCTATTTTAGGACAAGCAGCAATAAGTGTAGATAAGAAAGTTCAAGAATGGTCTGATGAGGAATTAACCTCAATTCGTAACATTATTAACGAATCTATCAAAGTAGAGGGTCAGCTTAGATCTGAAGTTCAATTAAACATTAAACGTTTAATGGATATTGGTTGTTACCGTGGATTACGCCATAGAAAAGGCTTACCATTACGTGGTCAAAGAACCAAAAATAATTCTCGTACTCGTAAAGGAAAAAGAAAAACAGTTGCTAACAAGAAAAAAGCTACTAAATAATTAATATCAAAAATGGCTAAAACTAAAAAAGTTACCAAGAAGCGTATTGTAGTAATAGAACCTGTTGGTCAGGCGCATATTAACGCATCTTTTAACAATATCATTATTACACTTACCAATAATCAAGGACAAACAATTTCTTGGTCTTCGGCAGGTAAACAAGGCTTTAAAGGGTCAAAGAAAAATACACCTTACGCTGCTTCACAAGCTGCGATTGATTGCGGTAAAGTTGCCCATGATTTGGGTTTACGTAAAGTAGAAGTTTTTGTTAAAGGGCCAGGTTCAGGTCGCGAATCGGCAATACGTACTTTACAAAACTCAGGTTTAGAAGTAACTACCATACGTGATATAACACCATTGCCTCACAATGGTTGTCGCCCACCAAAAAAGAGAAGAGTTTAATTAATTAATTTTTTAAAGCTAAGATTTAACAGCAAAAGTTGTTAATACTTTAAAATAAACAAACAATGGCAAGATATACAGGTCCAAAATCAAAAATCGCCCGTAAATTCAGAGAACCTATTTTTGGTCCTGATAAGGCACTAGATAGAAAAAATTATCCTCCCGGCCAACACGGTCAGTCTAGAAAAAGGGGAAAAGAGTCTGAATACAAAGTTCAGCTTATGGAGAAGCAAAAAGTTAAATACACTTACGGTGTTTTAGAAAAACAATTCTCTAATTTATTTAAAAAAGCTTCTGCCCGCGAAGGCATTACAGGTACAAACTTACTTCAATTATTAGAAGCAAGGTTAGATAATGCAGTTTATCGTTTTGGTATTTCTCCAACTCGTTCAGGTGCTCGTCAGTTAGTTTCTCACAGGCACATTACTGTAAATGGTGAGGTTGTAAACATACCATCTTATACCCTTAAATCAGGTGATATTGTAGCTGTACGAGAAAAATCTAAATCTGTTGAAGCTATTACACACTCGGTTGCTGGTCGTATGCTAAACAAATACAACTGGTTAGAATGGGATGGTAAAGCATTAACAGGTAAATTTTTACAATATCCAGATCGCGAAAGCATACCAGAAAATATTAAGGAAAACTTAATTGTAGAGCTATACTCTAAATAATAATGCTAAATAATGTTGTTTATCATACAAATGTGATAAACAATTTTTAATTACAGAATAACGATAAATAAAAAGGCAAATCAATGGCAATTTTAGCATTTCAAAGACCCGATAAGGTAATTATGCAGAAATCAAATGAGTTTGAAGGTACGTTCGAATTTCGTCCCTTAGAACCAGGTTTCGGTGTTACAATTGGTAACTCTTTAAGAAGAATACTTTTATCATCATTAGAAGGTTACGCAATTACTTCGGTACGTTTCTCTGATGTTTCTCACGAATTTTCAACTATCAAAGGCGTTGCCGAAGATGTTGTAGATATCATATTAAACTTGAAACAAGTTCGTTTCAAAAAAACAGGCGACTCAGGTGATAATGAAAAAATATTTGTCATCATTAATGGCCAACAAACATTTAATGCAGGAGATATTACAAAATTTTCAAATAATTTCGAGGTTTTAAACCCTGATTTTGTGATATGTAATATGGCCGAATCTGTTACTCTAGAATTAGAGTTAACCATAAATAAAGGCAGAGGTTACGTTGCTGCAGAAGAAAATAGTAATCCAGATTCTTTAATTGGTGTTATTGCGATAGATTCTATTTACACACCTATTAAAAATGTTAAATACACCATCGAAAACTTTAGAGTTGAGCAAAAAACTGATTACGAGAAGCTAATTTTGGATATTACAACAGATGGTTCTATTCATCCAGAAGAAGCATTGAAGGAAGCAGCCAAAATTCTTATACAGCACTTTATGCTATTTTCTGATGAGAATTTGGTGTTAGAATCTCAAGCGAAAGAAGAAACTAAAGAAGTTGACGAAGAAGTTTTACATATGCGTAAAATTTTAAAAATGGAATTGGTTGATTTAGACTTATCGGTAAGGGCATTAAATTGCTTAAAAGCAGCTGATATCCGTTCGTTAGCCGAATTGGTTTCGTACGATGTCGCCGATATGTTAAAATTTAGAAACTTTGGTAAAAAATCTTTAACCGAAATCCAAGAATTAGTAAAATCGAAAGGTTTAACTTTTGGTATGAATCTTTCTAAATTTAAGTTAGACGAAGAATAAGTTTTAGCTTTTAATTTTAAGTTAAAATTATAATATAATTATTAATCTCGCATAATTCCCGGTTTGTCTCTTAGGCTTAAGACCGACGGTATGCGGAAACAAAAATACAATGAGACACGGAAAAAAATTTAATCACTTAGGGCGTACAACTAGTCACCGTAAAGCAATGCTTGCAAATATGGCTTCTTCGCTTATTTTGCATAAACGTATTACCACAACAGTTGCAAAAGCAAAAGCATTACGTATGTATGCCGAGCCTATTTTAACAAAATCTAAAAACGATACTACACATTCTCGTCGTACAGTTTTTAAATTGTTACAAAATAAAGAAGTGTTAACTATTTTATTTAGAGAGGTAGCTGAAAAAATTGCAACTCGGCCAGGTGGTTACACACGAATTGTAAAATTAGGTAACAGGTTAGGTGATAATGCTTCTATGGCAATTATAGAACTTGTTGACTTTAATGAAATTTACAGTAAAGAAGCTAAGATTGAGAAAAAAGCTACTCGCCGTAGAGGTGGTGGTTCGGGTGCTGCAAAAGCGGCTAATACAACTGAAACCGTAGTTGCTGATGCACCAGTCATTGTTGATGATTTTGAAGGAATGGATTTAGATGCAGAAGGCGATATTAAAGAAGAGCCTAAACCATAGTTAGACTTTATAATATTTTATAAAGCCTCAATGAGAATTGAGGCTTTTTTTGTGGAAATATATTTTTGAATTTTAATGGTTTGGTCTTTTTAGAAAATCTCATTTGTTTCAATGAAATTGATTTAGAAATATAAACACAAATAAATTTGCTGGTTTTGTTGTTTTAATTCTCTGTAAATTAATTATTTAAATTTTTAACCCTTTGCAGGCAATTACATTATTTATTCACTTCGTTATCAATATATTATTTTAACAAATAAATTTTACCTATATTTTTCTTAAACATATTGTCGCCATTAGTAACTCGGCGGCCAATTTGCGCATCATCGTAATTTTTTATGGTTACTTTGTAAAAGTAAACACCGTTTGCTAAACGGTCGCCAAATTGGTCGGTGCCATCCCATGCAAAATCCGAAATATTATTTCCGCTTCTAATATTACCTAATTCGCTTTTAAACACTTCGCGAACCACTTTACCGGTTGCGGTAAATATTGTAATTTTTATATCGTCTGGTATTTTCATCCCCGTAAGGGTAAATACAAAACGCATACTTGTTGTACATGGGTTAGGGTAGGGGTATAAATTTGTAATTTCCGATTTGTTGATACATTCAAAATCTATAGTATAATCGTTATTGGTATTATAGTTTCCACTTGCATCCTTGCTGCGTACTTTTAAGGTATAAATGCCATCTTCGAACGGGCTTTTGGAAATATATTCTATGGTTGATTTGTTAATATTTGTATTTGTAGTTGGCTTAATTTTAAGTTGTTCACTGCCGTAAGATAAACGTGAGTATTTTGTTTCATCTTGCTTTTTAATGAAAACTTCAACTAGGGCGGTATCGCCTAATAGTAAAAATTTATTATCATCGATAGTGGTAATATTAATTATAGGTTGTGGCGAAACTATTTCGCCATTAATAATTGATTTGCCATCAAAAACAACATTAACTAAAGGTTCTTTTACATCTTTATTTACGGTATAATCTTTAGTTATTACATTATTAAATCGGAACAAATCTAATTGGTTTTGGGTTTGAAACTGTAATTTTAAATTATTTTTTCCACCTAAACCTTTAGTAGCATCGGCTAATTTTATGCTTATGCTTGTTTTAGGTAATAGTTTGGGTATGGGTATTAAGGTTTTAGTAATGGTTAATTTATCAGCTTTAAAAATGGTTTGAGTTACGTTCATCGGCTCTGATTCGTAATTGGAAAGGTTGGAAACTCCAATTTCCCATTTTGTAGAATCGCCTTCCTGTATAGTTACAGCTTTAAAAATATCTTTAAACTCGGGGTTAAAAGTAAGTTCGGTAACGGGTTGGTAAATTATTCGTAAGTGTTTTAAATCGGGTGTATTTTTTTCTATTTTATCGCTAATTTCGGCTTTAATTTTAAGGTACGGGTAAGTTGATGCGCTAATATTTGTTAAGTCAATTTCTGTTGTAGTAATTTCTGTAACTAAATTTGTTTCTTTCCCTGTTGGTTCTACGCCAATTAAAGTGTATTTTACTACATCGCTCCCTTTTTTATTAAAATCGAATTGAGCTGTTTTCCAAGATTTTGCAGGTCCAAAACTTTCGGTTGTAACTACACCATTATCCACAATATATTGATAAGCTTTTGTAAATCTAATTAATTGCGAACGGGCGGGTGTGCTTGAGGTATAATCTGCTGTAAATTCTTCGGCTGTACCAGCTACGGCACCTTTTACTCCCCAAAACATATAAGGTTCGCCGTTATTTATTAAATCGTACTTAACTAAACCCACCGATTTAAAGGCATTTTTAGCATAAGCTGGTAAGAGATTTAAAGCTGCATTAAAGCCATTTAATCCAAGCACATAATAACCATTGGGTATTTGATTAATATAACTAACCATAGAATCTAACTCTACAGGGTTGTTAATATCCCAAAAGTATTGACCGCTATAGCCATTAATTAAGTTAGGGCCGCTTTGGCGGTTAAAAATACTGGTGTAACTAAAAAGTTCACCAAAAACATTGTTATTAAAGGCTGCAATAGAAAAACCTGTAAATTCGGGATTACCGTAAGCAACAGCATTTCTTTCGTTCACTCTTAATCGTTTCTCATTGGCGGTTGAAGCATCATCGCCACGAGTTTGAATAGTAGTTGAATACGAGCTGGTTATAAAATTAAATTTACCCGTATTTGCATCATATTTCATATTTTTTAAGTTCAAATTTTGCATTTGCGATTTGTGCGAAAAACTTTGCCCATCGGCCACATTTGGTAAGTACGTAAACGATGCGTTAGACCAAGCACCCCCTTTACTTGCATCTAAATTTAACCTTGCTCGCCAATAGTAAACTTTACCAGCTTCAAAAGTTATGGTAGGTTGCCATTTGGGTAACAAACCCGCATTCATTATTCCCGAAGTTTTAAATAGCGGGCTATTAAAACTTATTAAAGTATCTATCTCAAAAATATATTCGGCATTTTTGGTATATAAATTATCGGGTTGGGCCTCTAATGAAATATTATTTGTACCAACAATACCATTATTTATGGGGTATAGTAAATTAACTCCGTTGCCAGGTAAAAAAATATCAATACTTGCTTGGTTGTTATTTTCATTTAATTCTGAAATTTTATTTAAGGGGTCTAATGAAACGGTAATTTTATTGTTTCCGGCTGCAACAATACCTTGATTACTTAAATCAATTGTGATTGTATCGGTATTGTAAACTGGTTTTATTTTATAACTCGGTATTTCAATTACCGAGTTATCGGCTAAGGTGCGAGTAACTTTTACCACAACACTATCTGCAACAGCTTTACCTGGGTTTTCTATTTTTAGTTTAAGCGAAAGAGTGCTTAAACTTGCATTTTGATTGGGAATAGTAGGAAATAAAAAAGCGTTTTTTGTTTCTATATCTGCTTTAGCAGGGGCATAAAATTTTAAAGCGGGGTCGCCAATAAAAATATATTGCCTAACGTGAGCCAAATTCAAATCATCGCCATTTTGCTGATATTGCCTTAAACCCTTTTGAATACCTTTTGTTACAGGTTCGCCATAAAAATCTTGAAACCAATTTTTATAAAATATATTGGTGGCTCTAAAAAGATAAGAAGCTACACCTAAGCTCGTTGTACCAATCCAACCTAAGCCGCCTAAATCTTTTTGTAATAAAAACTGTTCGGCTAGTGAATTAGAGGTACTAAAAACATCGGCTGTGCTACAACCATTTATCACATAAAAAGGAGTTTTGGTTTTATTGTTGTAATTTTTTGCTTCACCAAAAGATATCTCAGTGCCAGTTGATGCCCCATGGCCAAAGTAAGATAAAAGACTAATACCTTGGTTAGTTTCTTTTATAATGCGTTCGGTTTTATTTTCGGTAACTGGGGCACTTACATTTTTTTTAATTACGGATACATTGCCACCAAAACCAATTTCTTTAGCATACGTAAAAAAGGAGTTTTGGTAACCTGACCAAGCGTCATTTTCATTTTGAGTGCCACCGCCCGAAACGTGAATAAAATTTTTGCGCCATAACGAATCGGGTAGTATATTATAGGCTTTTACTTTTTCTAAATAATTGTTTATATCGGTATTGTTTGTTGCAGGTAAACGGCCAGTTAATAAACCGGGTTCTAAATTAGAACCATTTAAGCCCGATGTTAGCATATTATCCGAAGGAGGAAAACCCATTGTAGGTACAAAATCGTTTGCTAAATCGGTTTTTGGATATTCGGTGCCGTTGCCTAATAAAAATAAATAAACTGGTTTTACAGGCACATTAGTAGTTAAACCAAAAGCAATAAAGTTTTTAATGGCCAATGGGTGGTGAAAACCATAGTAAAACTCGTTGTATAAATCATCAACGTAAGCAATTAGAGTTGGTAAGTTTTGGCTTTCATTATAAGATTTGTAAGCATCGGCACCAGCCGAAAAAAGCTTGTTTGATACTATTAAATAAGGCTTAAAGTCGTTAGGCTTAAAATTTTTAAATGTTATAGGTTCCAGTACAACTGGGTTGGTATTATTTAAATTGGTTAAATAATAATTTGTGTTTGGTTTTGAGTTTATTACAAAATCGGAATTTCCGTTATTTTTAACTTCGCTGTAATATGTATTGCTAGAGTTATCTATAATAACCGCATTAGTTAGATTACTGTTTGTGAATTTTAGATAAGCATTAGTTTGATTAGTATTTAAACTAAAATTTAAAGCATTTAAACCCGATAGGTTTAACAAACGAGGGTAAGTAATTTCTACATAGGCTGGCGCTTGAAAATCGGTAAAATTTGGTGAATTTGCCAAATCGTCAACCGAAGAAAAAACTGCGGTAGTTGTGGGTTGTAAATTTCCCAAAATTGTTTTCTTTTGATTTCGTATTATGTCATAGCCTCTAAAAATTGTATCGGATATTGTAGTGTTGTTAACAGTTAATTTAAAGTGGTGATTACCTTTATTGTTGGATAATTGTGAATCGGACCGACCAGCAACATAAAAAGAAGTGCTGGTTTCAAAATTTGTATTATTAGCAAAACTAGGTGTGTTTAATGTAAAATTTACGCTTTGGCCTCTGCCATAAGTATCACCTAAAAATCCCTCTCCAGCAATATATTCCGATAAGCTCATAGAAGCTAAAATAAACTTACCGGGGTAATAGGTAGTAGCAAAATTTAACTTACTGTTAAAAACCAAGTACGGTTGTGGAGTTAAACCAACATTACTAATGGTTTGGTTTTGGTATCTAAGGCCATTTTCCGTTTGGCTGTAAGTTAAAAAATAGTAGTTGGCATCTTCAAACAAACTAATTTCGGTATTAGGTAAATCGCTTTGCACTCTGTAAAGGGTTTTATCTAAACTTGCATTGTTTGGTTCGCCATAAAAAGTAATATTATCGGCATTGCCAAAAGTAACTTGATTACCACTTACTATTAACGCAACTTGTTTGCCTTTGTTAAACAGTTGAAATTTTTTAGGGTCAATAGTATTTGAAGTTAGGCCTGCTTGGCTAATTTGAGTGAAATTTATGCTATATAAACCTTGTGCATTTACCTTAATTTTAACGTATTTCTGCAATGGCTTTATCCATTCGTTACCAAATTGTGCTTTTGCTACAAAACTTAAAGCAATACTAAAAAATAATATAAGTGCTAAACACTTAGTGGCTATACGATTAATCATTTTATTTAATAACACAAACATTTAATAATTGGTTTTACAAACCCAAGCTAATTTATACCTTTATGGCTTAAAATCAAATATAAATAATAGCATTGGAAAATACCGAACTTACCACCCTTCAAACCGCAAAAGATTTAGGTTTACTTGAAGATGAATACGTAAAAATTATAGAAATATTGGGCAGAGTACCAAATTTTACAGAACTTTCTATTTTTTCGGTAATGTGGAGCGAGCATTGCTCTTACAAAAACTCTATTGTGTGGTTAAAAACTTTACCTAAAGATGGACCACGCATGCTTGCCAAAGCTGGTGAGGAGAACGCTGGTATGGTTGATTTGGGCGACGGAATTGGCTGTGTTTTTAAAATAGAATCGCACAATCACCCTTCGGCATTAGAGCCTTACCAAGGTGCAGCCACTGGGGTGGGAGGTATAAACCGCGATATTTTTACTATGGGAGCAAGACCAATTGCACAACTAAATTCGTTGCGTTTTGGCAACCCCAATCACCCAAAAACACAGTGGTTAATTAAAGGGGTAGTAAAAGGAATTGGTGATTATGGTAATGCTTTTGGCATACCAACCGTAGGGGGCGAAGTGTTTTTTGATGATTGTTACCATGTAAACCCGTTGGTAAATGCAATGTCGGCAGGTATAGTAAAAGCAGGCGAAACGGTTTCGGCAACATCGTACGGAGTGGGCAACCCAGTTTATATTGTAGGCTCGGCAACAGGTAAAGATGGTATTCATGGTGCAGCTTTTGCATCAAAAAACATAACTGCCGATAGTATAAACGATTTGCCAGCAGTGCAAGTAGGCGACCCTTTTCAAGAAAAATTATTGCTTGAAGCAACTTTAGAAGTTATTAAAACAGGTGCAGTAATTGGTATGCAAGATATGGGTGCTGCAGGTATTATTTGCTCTAACTCCGAAATGAGTGCCAAGGGCGAACACGGTATGCGAATTGATTTAGACAAAGTGCCAACCCGCCAAGCCAATATGAAACCTTTCGAAATTTTACTTTCCGAATCTCAAGAACGGATGCTAATTGTAGTAGAAAAAGGCCGTGAAAAAGATGTTGAAGCTGTTTTTGATAAGTGGGATTTAAACTGTGCCATTATTGGCGAAGTTACCGATACTAAACGTTTAGCGTATTTTGTAGATGGTGTTTTGGTGGCCGATGTACCTGCTTACGATTTGGTTTTAGGTGGCGGTGCACCCGTTTACCACCGAGACTATAAAGAACCCGCTTACTTTCAAGAATTTAAAAAGTTTAAAATTGAAGACGTTACCGAGCCACAAGATTTAACTTTGGTAGCGCAACACTTAATATCGCACCCAAATATAGCCTCTAAAAATTGGGTAACCAGCCAGTACGATTCTATGGTTGGTACTGCTACCGTTACCACCAATAAACCTAGCGATGCCGCAATTGTTGCTGTTAAAGATAGTGAAAAAGCCATTGTATTAACGGTTGATTGTAACTCACGCTATGTAAACGCCGACCCTGAAACTGGTTGTGCCATTGCCGTGGCCGAAGCTGCCCGTAACATTACTTGTGCTGGGGGCGAACCAGTTGCCATTACCAATTGCTTAAATTTTGGCAACCCCAATGTGCCCGAAGTTTTTTGGCAGTTTGTAAGTGCTATTAAAGGTATGAGTACCGCTTGCACCAAATTTGAAACCCCGGTTACAGGTGGTAATGTTTCGTTTTACAACCAATCTAGCGATGAAGGGCCAGTTTTTCCAACGCCAACTATTGGTATGTTAGGCGTTATGGATACGTTGGATAATATAATGACTTTAGATTTTAAAGCCGAAGGTGATTTTATTTATTTAGTTGGCCAATCGGTTAATTGCATTGCATCGTCACAATATTTGGCATCGTACCATAACATTACCAAATCACCAGCACCTTATTTCGATTTGGATAAAGAGTACGCTATGCACCAAGTTATTAAGCAGTTAATTTTTCAAAAAGTTATACAATCGGCGCATGACGTTGCCGATGGTGGTTTATATATTGCGCTTTTAGAATCGGCTATGCCAAATAATTTAGGTTTTAGTGTTGATACCGATGACGAAATTCGTAAAGATGCTTTCCTTTTTGGCGAAGCACAAGGTAGGGTAGTGGTAAGCATTAAACCCGAAAACCAAGAAGCTTTTGTGGAACTTGTGGCAACATCGGATACCGAATTTAGTTTGTTAGGAACCGTTACCGCAGGTAATTTATTAGTTGATGAGCAAAGCTTTGGCAGTGTTAGCGCAAGTATTAATATTTATGATAACGTATTGGGTAATATATTGAACAACTAAATAAATTTATCATTTGAGATTTTTTCTAATTTAAACAATTAATCAAAATCAATTAAAGATTTATAAACTTAAATTGAAGTAGTTTAAATTTGATAGCAAACAATAATTTTAAAATGAAAAAAAGCAGATTATTTAAAATTATTTTATTTTTAGCAATTGTAACTCTAAATTATTTAGCTTATAGTCAAACCCCAATATTATCTCGTAAAAATGAGAATTTTGTAAAATTCGCCACGCCCGATACAGCTTTAAAAAATTTATTTGATTTAGCAGAAACTAAAGCGGCACAAAACGTTAAAAAATTTTCGCCAACGTATACTGTTCTTATTGAAGGCGGCGAATATCCATTTGTATGGGTAGAAACCCAGCCAATGGGAGGCGTAATGTATGCAAAACGTAATTTAGAAGTTGCTTATAATAATATTGCAATATTTTTAAATAACCAATTAGAAAATGGCCGCGTACCAGGTATGATAATACCTATGAACAATAATATTTGGGGTTTAGCAGGTTTAAAAGAAGTTGAAGATGGTAAATTGGGGATATTTTCTGAAACTCTTCAAGGTTTTTTTGTTTGGACCATCATTAGAATTGTATTATTTGTTGGGTAAAGATGATCAATATTTAGATTTATTGTACAAATCGTACGAGGCTTACGATAATTATTTATGGAAATACCGTGATAGCGATGGCGATGGTTGTTTAGAGGCTTGGTGCCAAACAGATAGCGGCGAAGATTATTTAGTACGCTACAATTATGCACCGTTTTGTTGGCCTTTCGAGTTTCCGCCGGTTGAAGGGAAAATGCCAGCTGATAGTGCATTTATTAAGCGTTGGTGGCCAAAAGATTTTGTTGCTGGCTATACACATGCAAAAAACCCTATGCCGGTTGAATCTATTGATGTAATGGGATACTCGTACACCTGCCGAGACGTTTTGGCAAAAATATCGGCTTTGCAAAAAAATGGGAAAGAAATTTTTTGGAGAAATAAAGCCAATATAGTGCGTAATAAAATGAACACTTATTTGTGGGTAGATAAAAATAATGCCTATTTCTATCGAAATAAATTTAACCAAATTACAACCACACTTACCCATAACAACCTTAGGGCTATGTATTTTGGCACCATGACGCAACCAATGGCAAATTCTTTTATAAAATATCATTTGCTAAATCCTAAAGAGTTTTGGACTTATATGCCTTTGCCAAGTATTGCAGCTAACGACCCCGATTTTAGAAACATAAGCCACAACAACTGGAGCGGCCAACCCGAGGGTTTAACATACCAGAGAGTAATTACCGCGTTAGAAAATTACGGTCATTTTGCAGAAATAACTTTAATTGGACAAAAACTGCTAAAAACAATTGGGAAAAGTAAACAGTTTACACAACAGTTCGACCCATTTACTGCTGCACAAAATGGAAGCGATGGTTATGGACCAACTGTTTTGTCGGTTTTAGAATATTATTCGAGAATGTACGGCGTATACCCCCAATTTGACAAGCTACATTTTAACGGCTTAGGCAAACAACAAGCTTACACCTATAGCCAAACTTTAAAAGATAAAAGTTATAAAATAGCACAAAAAAATAACCAAATTTCAGGATATTTAAATAATAAGTTATTATTTAGAAGTGTTGGTGTAAAAGTAAGTACCAATAAATTAGGTAAAATTATTTCTATTTCTGGCATTGATACATTAGCCCGAAATATTGTATTAACCACAGGTAAAAAAACTTTTAAGGGTTTAGTTAAACCTAACTGTGTTTATACATTACTAAACGGAAAGCTTAATAAAATACAAAATACGCCGTTTAATTATCCTTACAAGTAGTTTAAAAACTATTGATATAAACATAATCCAAAATAATAAACTTAATGTTAGTTTAATTATTGTTTAAAAGTAAACGAATAACATTTATTTAAAAGCTATTTTATAATGTTTACATAAGATGATAGAATTTAAATCTTAAGGATTTAAAAATGGATGTTAAAATTAAATTCATAAGTAATTACCTTAAAAATAACCAAATTTAATAAGATTAAAATTATCAAAATAAAATTATATGTTAAAAAAGTTTCTTCTATTTCAACTTGTTTTTCAATTTTTTATCCTAACAAGTTTTGCACAACTAAAGACATTATCGCTCGACGGAGATTGGGGTTTTTGTATAGATTCAACAAAAACGGGTATCAATGATAATTGGTTTAAAAACGGGCTACCAACCACAAAAGAATTGATACAAGTGCCACATACTTGGAATACTGTAGAAAAAACAGCGAAATATTACGGGTGGGGTTGGTACTCTAAAAACATAAATGTGCCCATTAACTGGAAAGAGTCAAGCATTAAATTACAATTTGATGCAGTATATCACAACGCAACTGTTTGGATAAATGGCCAGAAAGCTGGCGAGCACAAATCATCAGGATTTACTAAATTTTTTATAGAAGCCAGTAAATATATTATTGCGGGAGAACAAAATACGATTGTTGTACTGGCCGATAATTCGTTTTCTAATCAAAATATTCCGTATAATGTTAGTTTTGATTGGGCTAACGATGGTGGTATTATACGCTCGGTTACGTTATTGTCATCCCAAACACCAAATGTAAATTTTGTACATATTTTGGCTACGCCAGATTTAAGCACACCTGCATTTAAGGGCAAAGGTACGGCATGTTTTAAGGTGCAACTATCCGAAATGAGTAAAATAGATGCAAATAAGGTTGTATTTAATATCCGCATTAGCGAAACCAACCAAAAAACAGCAAATGTAATTTACAATAAAAATGTAATGCCAAAATTTAAAAACGGAGAGGCTTATTTTGAAATCGCATTTAACAACATTAACCGTTGGCATTTTAACGACCCAAATTTGTACAAAACTCAAATATATGTAATTTACAAAAATAATATTACCGATACTTATAGCACAAACTTTGGTTTTAGAGAATTTAAAACTATGGGCGATAAATTTGTATTTAATGGTGAAATTATACGTACTGCTGGGGTAGAGTGGATGGGCGGAAGTAGCTTAAAAAATGGAATGGCCGAAACTAAAGATGAAATGCGCCAAAGCCTCGAAAAATTAAAGTATTTAAACACCATGTTTACTCGATTTCATTTACAACAAGACGATTATGTATATGATTGGTGTGATAAAAATGGTATAATGATTCAACAAGAAATACCTATTTGGGGGGCAAAAACAATATTGTCAGATACCATCATAGGCATAGCAAAATACCAACTTTCGCAAACCGTAAATAATGCCTACAACCACCCAAGTATTGTAGCTTGGGGTGTGGGTAACGAAGTTGCGGCTCGTAAAGAAATTAATATTAATGGGATAAAAACTTTAAATAAATTTACTAAAACCTTAGATAGCTCTAGGCTGGTAAATTATGTAAGCAATACTTTGCAAATGGCAAGAAGTTGGAACCCAGGCATTGTAAAAGATGCTACAATTTATGGCGATGTTATGATGTATAACGATTACCATTCTACTTGGTATCGCCAAGCCCGAGCTGGCCGTGGCGGAGTTTTAGATACAATACAAGCCGAAAACCCCAAAATGCCTTTAGTGATAAGCGAATTTGGATTGTGCGAACCCGAAAATTGGGGAGATGATAGCAAGCGTATTGTTGAAATGATAAACAATTATTCGGTTTACGAAAGCAAGCCTTACATAGCAGGTGTAATTTATTTTTGCTTAAACGATTACCGTACACACATGGGTAGCGGTAAATTTGGTTTTCATAGTACTAGAGTTCATGGTGTATATGATTTGGAAGGGAATGCCAAACCATCGGCTGCAATTTTACGAGAATTAAACTGCCCTTTAGATGTTACAGGCCTTAACCGAAATAAAGAAAATAATATTGCCGTTACGGTTGTAGGTGGCTTAGGTTTCCCATCTTTCCAGTTAAAAGATTACACGTTTTATTGGTCGGGTGGGGTAAATGATTATTTAACAAAAGGCGAAATTTATAAACTTCCCCTTATAAACCCTGGTAAAACGCATGATTTTGTGGTGGCTAATAAATTTAAGGATAAAGGCGTGATAACTATTATTAATGGTCGCGGACATGTAGTTTACCAAAAAGTAATTGACAAAACAGCGGTTTATTTTTAATTAATTTTAAAACTAAAACACACACCGCATGGTTGCATGGCGTTTACCAAATGTTGCCCCTGTAGCTTCGTGTATGGCAATCATTTTACTATTAAAATCGCCTACCCACGATAGTTCCAACTCATCGTATTGATTTTTGGGTATAACATATTCTTTTAGTTTTATAAATAATGCCGATTCTAT
>JAYULE010000185.1:0-89016 GCA_043763845.1 Sphingobacteriales bacterium | reverse complement strand
AGGCGGTATTTTAAGCTATGTAAGTTTACCGCCAACAGCACAAGCTCTGCACATATTTTTTGCAAGTTTATTATTTGGGGCGCAGTTTTACGTAGTTTTGCTTTGCCATCAAAAACCATATATTAATTATATTATTGCATAGTGTGAAAGAATTTTTATCAGATTTTAAAAAATTAATTAAATTACGATTAACTTTTTTAGTTGTTTTTTCGGCTTCCATTTGTTTTTTAATTGCACAAAAAAATACTGAAAGTATTAACTGGAAACATTGGCTGATGTTAATTGTAGGTGGTTTTTTAGTTACTGGTGCAGCTAATGGCTTTAACGAAATTATCGAAAAAGATTTAGATAAATTAATGACTCGTACTGCCAATAGGCCTTTACCATCGGGCAGTATGACAACAGGGCAAGCCTTAGTTTTAAGCTTAATTATGGGTATTTTTGGTACCTACCTATTGGGGAGTTTAAATTTAACCACTGGTTTACTCTCTGTTTTTTCAATTTTTTTTTATGCTTTCATATATACACCATTAAAACGAGTGGGTACTATTGCCGTGTTTATGGGCGCAATACCAGGTGCTTTACCGCCATTAATTGGTTATGTGGCTGCATATGGCAAAATCGATAGTTTTGCTATTATCTTGTTTTTAATCCAATTTGTGTGGCAGTTTCCACATTTTTGGGCAATAGCTTGGGTGTTAGATGATGATTATAAAAAAGCAGGTTTTCGTTTATTACCCACCCAAAAACGAGACCGAACCAGCGCAATTGTAACCCTAATATTTACAGTTTTATTGCTTCCTGTAAGTTTATTACCCACATTTTACGGTTTTGGCGGTTATGTAATTGCTGGCGTTTCGGTGTTTTGTAGTTTGGTATTCATTTATCAAGCTGCAATGCTAACTTTAAAAATGGATATAAAATCGGCTAAAAGCTTAATGTATGGCAGCTTTTTATATTTACCCATAGTACAAATTGTTTTATTGTTTGATTTAATAAAGAAATAAAATGCCTCAATACCCACAAGAATCCGACAGGTATAGCCTGCAACCTAAAAAGTTTATCGTATGGCTTTTTATGATATCATCTTTTATATTTTTTGCTGGCTTAACCAGCGGTTTTATAGTTTACTCGGGCGATAATTTAGCAAAACAGCTAAATGTAAAAATGCCCGATATTTTTATTTTAAGCACCATTTTAGTAGTTGCTAGCAGTTTTACTTTGCAATGGGCGTACATGCAAACCAAGCGTTTAAATTTTGCTAAACAGCGTTTGGGCTTGTGGCTTACTATAGGTTTGGGTGTTGCTTTTACTTGTTCGCAATTGTATGGTTGGATAGTTTTAACTGGTTTAGGTGCTTTTTTTACTAGCTCAAACGCATCAATTAGCTTTGTTTATGTTTTTACTTTGTTTCATATTTTGCATATTGTTGCAGGTTTATTTTTGATAATTGGCGCAATAATAAGCAGTTACAAAGCAGTGCCCAACGTGTTAAATATTTTTAGAATGGAAATTTCAATAGTTTTTTGGCATTTTGTAGATATTTTATGGATATATTTATATGTTTTCTTACTTTTGAATCAATAAAAAATAACATAACGTTTACATACATTTTTAAATGGATACATTATTAAAATTAGATCAAGTTAGAACCGACCCTTGGAGTGGTGGTAAATCTCCTTTTGCTATTGAGTATGGCAAATTAATGATGTGGTTCTTCTTGCTTTCGGATGCTTTTACTTTCTCGGCATTTTTAATTTATTATGGCGCACAACGCTTTAGTAAAATGACTTGGCCCGACCCTGATATTGTTTTTCAATCAATACCCGGAATTACCGAAACTGGTGCACCCTTGGTGTTTGTGGGTATTATGACTTTTATTCTAATTATGAGTTCGGTAACTATGGTTTTAGCTGTTGAGGCTGGTCATCGTAATTCTAAAAAAGAAGTTGTATGGTGGATGGTAGCAACTATTATTGGTGGTTTTATGTTTTTAGGATGCCAAGCAATAGAGTGGACGCATTTACACCACGAAGGTTTTTGGTGGGGTAGCACACCAAGCTTAGAAGAGTTAAAAGCATTAGGTGCTGATGGTGTAAGTGGCCAACAATTTGCTAATTTATTTTTTACTATTACAGGTTTCCATGGTTTTCATGTTTTTACTGGTGTTATTATAAATATCATAATTTTAATAATGGCTATGACGGGTGTTTTCGAACGCCGTGGGCATTACCTAATGGTTGAAAAAGTAGGCCTTTACTGGCACTTTGTTGATTTGGTTTGGGTTTTTGTTTTTACATTTTTTTACTTAGTATAATTAGCTTACATATATGCAAACCAAAGATACAGAACTACACCACGCTGCAGACCACGAAGGAATGACCAAAGGACGAATTTGGAAAGTTTTCTTCATACTTTTAGCCATCACCTTAGTAGAATTCGTTTTAGCTTTAGCGGTACCAGATGCAGCAATTTCTAAACTTTTAAGAAATACCATTTACATTGTACTAACATTGGTTAAAGCATTTTACATTATTGCATTTTTTATGCATTTAAAATTTGAGAAATATACGCTTAAGCTGTTTCTTATACTTTCAATAATTTTTATAATTTATTTTATTGTTTTAATGCTTGTAGAAGGTAATTATTTGAATACGCACATGAATTTATGATAAAAAAATTTTCGTTAAAGAAACTAATAATCCTGGTAGCAATTTTAGCCCTACCAGGATTTTTGTATTATTTGCTACAAGCAAAAGGGAAAAACAGGTACAAGCCATTGCCTATTTACGGGCCAAAAATAGTACTTAAAACTTTTACCAAAAAGCGTAGAGTTATGATTCCAGATACGCTTTACCATACTATAAAACCTTTTAACCTAGTAAACCAAAATAGGGTTAAATTGGCTTTCGCCGATTTTAAGAACAAAATTGTAGTGGTTAATTTCTTTTACACCCGCAACCAAAACCTAAATACTATTGTAAACAAACGTTTAAAAAGTTTGTATAACGATTATAAGGATAACAAAATGATACGTTTTGTATCCATAACCATCGATGCTAAATATGATACGCCAGCCCTGTTAAAAAAATACGCAGAGACGTTAAAAGTAAACACTGCTAAATGGAATTTTTGTACCGTGGATAGTAACCAAGTTTTTGTATTGGCCAAAAACAGTTTTTTTATAAATGCGAAAAAATTGAATGATAACGATTTTATAGTATCCGAAAAATTAATATTATTAGATGCCAACCAGCGCATACGTGGTTATTACGATGGCACATCGGTAAGTGCAACTTTGCAAATAACCGACGAAATAAAAGTACAAATAACCGAAGAGCTAAGAAAAATTAAAGCCGAAAACTAAAAACTATGAACGATAAATTGATTTTTAGAATAATAATGGGCGTTTCTATATTTGTGTTTTTAGTTGTAATTATACTAAACCGTAAAATAATACCTGTAACAATACCCACACCAAGCTTTGTATATTTGTTTCCAAAGTTTAATGCTATTATTAATGGCACTTGTACCTTATTGCTTTTAACATCCCTGTATTTTATTAAGCAAAAAAATATAGCTATGCATAAAAGAATAAATATTTTAACTTTTTTGCTATCGTCGTTGTTTTTAATTTTTTATATAGTTTATCATTACTTCTCTCCCGATGTTATGTTTGGTGACTTAAATCATAATGGTTTATTATCCGATGAAGAAATAATGCTAACGGGCAAACTAAGGTATGTTTATTACGTTATACTAATAAGCCATATAGTTTTAGCTGCAATAGTTTTGCCACTTATATTATTAAGTTTTCAGCGAGGTTTACAAATGCAGGTAGAAAAACACCGCAAATTGGTACGTTACAGTTTTCCGGTGTGGTTATATGTTACCATATCTGGCGTTGTGGTTTACTTAATGATTTCGCCGTATTATCCATTTTAAACCAATAGGTTATGAAGTTTTTTAAAATATTATCCATTGTAATTTTTTCCATTTTACTGTCATCGGCAACAGCCATATACGCCCAATGCCCAATGTGCAAAGCCAGTGTAGAAAGCAATTTAAAAGAAGGTGGTAGCACAGGTAAAGGTTTAAATAATGGTATTATGTATCTCTTAGCGGCTCCTTATTTGGCAATGGCTGGCGTGGGTTTGTTATGGTATAAAAAATTTAAAAAGAAAGATGTGGATGTTGATGTGAAACGGGAACGGTTGAATCTGAATTAGATTAGTGTGAATTGTTATATTCTAATAATTTTTTTTAAATTTCATCTGCTGCATCTACAACATAATTTGTAAAAATTAAATTGAGTTTTAATTTATTACAAACATTATTCGAGAATAAAAAAGTTAAATTTACTTTTTAACTAAATTATTCTTCCTTATGTCAACTCCAATATCATACGCCATGTTACATGCCAAATGCCCACGTTGTAGGCGTGGTAATTTATTTGCAACATCAATGTACGGTTTTAAATCGCAAAAAATGTATCAAAACTGCCCAAAATGCAATTATAAATACGAAATAGAGCCTGGTTATTTTTATGCAGCAATGTATGTTGGGTATGTTTTCAATGTGGCCTTGGCTATTGGTGTAAGCATTTTAACTTATTTAGTTACACACGAAGAACATTCGCCTTGGATATATGTTGTGACAGTTTTAATAGCAAGTATTCTTTTTTCTCCAATTAATTTTAGATATTCTAGGGTAATTTTGTTGTATTGGTTATCGCCAAATGTAAAATATGTTCCTCATTATGACCACGATTAACAAACAAACTTTTAAATTTTTAACAAATCTTGCAGGTAACAATAACCGAGATTGGTTTTTGGATAATAAAAAAGA
This sequence comes from Sphingobacteriales bacterium, assembly GCA_043763845.1. Taxonomy (GTDB): domain Bacteria; phylum Bacteroidota; class Bacteroidia; order Sphingobacteriales; family Sphingobacteriaceae; genus Pseudopedobacter. The sequence continues at coordinate 84,168 of JAYULE010000185.1, read as the reverse complement.
CTACGAAATGGCACAGCAAAATGTGGTGGCTTTCGCCGATGACTTACTTACGCAACTACAAAAAATAGATACCAGCTTACCTAACACAGTAACGGGTAAAAAAAGTGTAATGCGTATTTACCGAGATGTTAGGTTTAGTAAAGATAAAACGCCATATAAAAACAATTTTGGAATAGGCTTTTCGTCTGTTGGTAAAAATGGTAATTATCCGGGTTATTATATTCAAATACAGCCAAATAATAGTTTTATTGCAGGCGGATATTGGATGCCCGAAGTTGCACACTTAAAAGCCATAAGGCAAGAAATAGATTATAACACCATCCAATTTAAAGAGATAATTGAAACACCAGATTTTGTAAATTATTTTGAAGGTTTAAGCCAAACCGATAAACTAAAAACCTGCCCAAAAGGTTACAGTGCCGAAAATGAAAATATAGAACTGCTAAAACTTAAAAGTTTTACGGTTTTTCATAGCTTTACCGACAAGGAAATGATGGAAAGCAAAATTATTACCGAAATGTTAAGTGGATTATCGCTAATTTACCCATTAACAAATTTTTTAAAAAACGCCATACAATAATATATTACAATGAAACAAATTGCTTTTACGCTTACTACTTTACTTTTTTTGAGTGCTTGTAGTGTACTATCAAACAAAAAATACAAACAATTATTGGCACAAAAAGATTCGGTTGCTACCGGATGGGAAAAATGCCGAACACAAACTGCTGGTTTAGAAAACGATAAAACTAGTTTGCAAAACGATACGGCATCTTTACACAAACAAATTGCATACTTAGACGATAAAATAAGTGATTTAAATACCAATTACAGCAAACTACGTTCTAACAGTTCGGGCGAAATAAATAAACTATCGGGTAATGTAAACAAGCTTTCGGGTGATTTAAACAAACTATCCGACGACCTTAAATTACGTGAAGAACGCCTACGAGAGGTAGAAGAAATACTTAAAAAACGCGATGCCGCAACTGAAGCGCTAAAAAATAAACTGCAAAAAGCTTTGCTAGGATTTACCCAAAACGGTTTAACGGTTGAAGTTAAAGATGGTAAGGTATACGTATCGCTAACCGATAAATTATTGTTTAGCAGTGGCAGTATAGTAATTGACGAAAAAGGTAAACAAGCTTTACAAGCTTTAGCCAAAGTATTAAATACCCAACCCGATATTAATGTAGCCGTAGAAGGTCATACCGACAACCAAAAAGTAATTAACCTTGGGCAAATAAAAGACAATTGGGACTTAAGTGTTTTACGTTCCACATCGGTAGTGAGGTTTTTAACCGAGCAAGAAAAAATTGATGCCGTACGCTTAACCGCAACAGGTAAAGGACAATACCAAGCTATTGATATTGCCAATACAGGTGCTGCCCGCAGCAAAAACCGTCGTATAGAAATTGTACTTTCGCCTAAGTTGGATGAGTTGTATAATTTGATAAAGTAGGGTTTGTCACTCAGAACGGAGTGAAGAGTTTATAAAATGATGAGATTCTTCGCTGCATTTTAAATGACAAGGGGCGTTTTGTAACTTAAAAGGTTTGATGATTCTAAAAAAACGATTTAAATTGTACCCTAATAAATATTAAAAAATGGCAATTGATATTTTACAAACTGTAGATGTAATTGAAACTATGGAAAATTTTATTGCCAAAATTAGACCTCCTTTGGCGGTTAGAAGCCAAGTTGATATAAGTTACAAAATTGAAAACCAAAGTGTTTTTATTTTTGAGATTAGACCAAACTGGAAAAATCCTGAACAGCTTCAGCATTTTGATGTTGCCAAAACTACTTATGTAAAAACTGCCAATTGTTGGAAAGTTTTTTGGTTACGGGGCAATTTAAAATGGTACAATTATACCCCTCAGCCTACTGTAAAAAATCTTAAAGACTTTTTAAAACTAGTGGTTGAAGATAAAAATTGTTGTTTTTTTGGGTAGGTAATATGGAATAACAATTTAAATAATTAAATAACGATTTTATTATCGAACGCCTTCCAAACTTTCTCAATAATTAATTGATGATATGGCAATAACACCTCACCACTTTTTGATATAACCAGTAATTTTCTGATAGTCATCAATTTATTGCACCTAATTTCACTTCTAATATCTAAGCTGTTGCTTAACATTTCATTAGTTAGTTCAACTCCGAATGCATCTCCCCGAATTTGTGAAGTAATAGGACATAAAATAATATCGTTATCTAAAAAATTACTTATTTGATTGCTAATAATTATTGCAGGTCTAATTTTGTATTGAGCTATTTTATCTGAGAATGAAAATTTTGTCCAAACAATGTCAAATTGTTTATAGTCGGCCATTTATTTCGTGGTTTTTATAAATAGTATCCCAAACGTTTTCGGATGGTGCGTCCCAAATTTGGTTTAAAGCATCTGAGTTTGCCGAAAGCCAAAATTCACTTTCTGTATTAGGTGATTCAACGTTTTTAATAGGTTCAAAATCTAAAGTTCGCAAATTATTACTAGAAAACCAGGCTAACACAAAATCACGCTCGTTAATTGGCAGAGTTTCTATTAAAGTTATAATAGCTTTAGTATGTGCTAATGTTTGCATATTTCAAATATAAATAAAACTTACCAACATGTTTTATAATTTATAAAATGGTTACCGATTCATAAATACTTATTTATAAGTAAATTTTGGAATTTCTTCTCCACTATTATTTCGCCAAACCCACCAACCCTTTGTTAATAAACCCGATTGCAATGGAAAGCGTTTTTGTTTGTACCAAATCGTCAAATTAAGCACAAACCTTAATAACAAAAACCTTGTAATGTAAAGCGGGGCTAGCGGCCGCCAAAAGCTAATACCTTTGTTTTTCTAAAAAATAAAAAAATAAGCGTATAAACTTTAACTTCGCAATCTTAATTAACAAAAAATTGAATTCACAAAAAATTATTGAAAACCTCGAAGTATTTGATATTGCCGAAGAGGGTAAGGGTGTTGCCCGCGATGGCGATTTGGTGGTTTTTATAGAAAAAGCTATTCCGGGAGATGTGGTTAATGCTCAGGTTTACAAAAAGAAAAAAAAGTTTGCCGAAGCAAAAATTGAAACTTTAATTTCGCCATCGGCCGATAGGATAGACCCTTTTTGCGAACATTTTGGCGTTTGTGGGGGCTGTAAATGGCAGCACATGAGTTATGGTGCGCAGTTAAAATATAAGCACAAATCGGTGGTTGATGCTTTGCAAAGGTTGGCTGGTTTAGATGTTGGGCATGCAGAGGCTATTTTACCATCGGCAGTGAGCCAATATTACCGTAATAAATTAGAATATACATTTTCTAATAAACGATGGTTAACCAACGAGGATGTTGCTAGTGGCCAAGCAATGGAAATGGATGCTTTGGGTTTTCACGTTCCGTTGCGATTTGATAAGATTTTAGAAATAACCCATTGCTATTTACAAGCCGAGCCATCGAACCAAATACGCAACAGCATAAATAAATTTGCTAAAGATAAACAGCTTTCTTACTACGATTTAAGGGCGCATACGGGTGTTTTACGTAATTTAGTTATACGTACAAGCAGCACTGGAGAGTTAATGGTGATTGTAATTTTTGCTTACCCCGAGGAGGATGATGTGGAGCTGTTGATGGATTTTGTGGCACAAACGTTCCCCAAAATTACTTCGTTGTTGTACATTGTTAACCAAAAAAAGAACGATACTTTTGCCGACCAAGATATTATTGCCTACCGTGGCCCCGAGTATATTTATGAGGAAATGGAGGGTTTAAGGTTTCGTATTGGGCCAAAATCGTTTTACCAAACTAACTCGGTACAGGCGTACGAATTGTATAAAATTACTCGCGAATTTGCCGGCCTAACTGGTAAAGAATTGGTGTACGATTTATATACTGGTACGGGCACCATTGCAAATTTTATTGCCAAAAGTGCCAAAAAAGTTATTGGTGTAGAGTATGTGCCTTCCGCAATTGAAGATGCCAAAGTAAACTCGTTAATTAACAATATTACCAATACTAGTTTTTTTGCTGGCGATATGAAAGATGTTTTAAGCAACGATTTTATAAATACGCATGGCAAACCCGATGTAATTATTACCGACCCGCCACGGGCTGGTATGCACCCAAACGTGGTAGAAAAATTGATGGAATTGGAAGCGCAACGTATTGTTTATGTGAGTTGTAATGCGGCTACACAAGCCCGAGATTTAATACGTTTAAAAGAAAAATACGAAGTGGTTAGGATAAAACCTGTGGATATGTTTCCGCATACGCAACACGTAGAAAATGTGGTTTTATTAAATTTACGCACTTAAATGGATATTGAAGAATTATTAGGTAACTCAGCCACCGATGGCGAAAAGCCCAAAACCGAAAGCCCTTTACTGAGCCTGAAAAAGGACTTGGAATTGTACAAAGAATCGATAAAAGAAGTGGCTATTGAAATAATGGTTGAAGGCCTATCGGCTTATCCAATTTTTGTGGCGCACCAATTGGATATTACCCTTGGCGAATTAATTTTAGACAGAAAGGATTTAGGTACATCGTGGAGTATACATGCATCAACCCTTGAAGAATTTATTGAGCGTGGCATTGTAAAAAATACCAAAAAAGAAGCTTTTTTGAAAAGCTATAAAGATGCAAGCGATTTTGCTTGCCTATTTGTGGTAGTGCCCGAAGGGGCAAATTTTGTTTATTTTCCTTATTAAATTTTGTAGCCGTTGGTTTTACCAACGGCTACAAAATTTAAACTATAGCTTTAGAAGCATCTAGGGAAACCGCCGACTTATCGAAACGTATTTTGCCTCCACCTTCGGTTTCTACTAAAATAGTGGTTTCGTTAACATCGGCAATTTTGCAATGTATGCCAGCGGTGGTTATTACTTTATCTCCTTTTTTTAGCTGGGCTACAAACTTTTTAAGGTCTTTAGCTTTTTTCATTTGCGGGCGTATCATAAAAAAATAAAATACCACAACAATTAATATCATGGGTAAAAATGGTTGTATTTGTGCTAAGTTCATGCTTATAATTTATTATTTAAATATTTGATTGTTAGTGTTTTATTTTATGGTTTAATCACAACATTTGTTTTTTTTTAAAACCTCGCCAATTAGGTGGAGTTTAATTGGGGTTGGTATTGTGTTTGCAGTAATGGTAATTATTTTATCTTGTAATCCTTTTTTACCGGCACTGTTAAATTCAACATTTATTTTACCTATTTCGCCAGGATTAATGGGTTCTTTTGGCCAGTTGGGCATCGTACAGCCGCAAGATGCTACAGCATTGGTTATAATTAAAGGTACGTTACCGGTATTTTTAAACTCGAAAGCGTAAGAAACTTTATCGCCTACCGTAATTTCGCCAAAATCGTAAATATCTTTTGTAAATTTTACGGTGGTATTGGTTTTAGAATTAACGTTAACCACTTCAGTTTTACTGTTTCCTGTACAAGCCGCTAATGCAAAAATTGCAACTAAGCCTATTATAATTTTTTTCATATTTTAATTTATTTTTTAACTTCCAACTAAACCTCTACCAAATTTTCTTATTTTATTTTCGGCTTTCAAATCTGCCAAAATTTTATCTAAAATCCCATTAATAAAACCATTACTTTTTGGGGTGCTATATTCTTTGGCTATATCTAAATATTCGTTTATAGAAACTTTAACGGGTATGCTAGCAAAAAACAACATTTCGGATAATGCCATTTTCATAATTATTATATCAGTTGAAGCAATTCTATCTGCTTCCCAATTTTTTGTTTTTTCGTCAATAAGTTTATGAAAAACAGCCTCGTTGGCTATTGTTTTTTGTAATAAATCGGCAATAAATTCTCTATCGTCGGTCCAGTTGGCACTAATTTGTGCTAAAGCGTAATTACCACCTTCGCTAAAATTTTTTAAAGTTTTTGCAAACATCGCCTGCAAAATTTCCAAATCAACCTCCCAATTTATATATTCGTCTTCAATGGCTTGCATTGCCAATGGCGATTTTGAAATAATTTTTTTAAATATAAATTTAATAATGTCTTTATCGGTACTTAGTGTATGGGTTTTAATGGTGCTGTAATTTTGGTAGTCCTCGGTAGTTTTTAAGGTGGCAAAAAGCGATTTTACCAATTCTAAATCGTTGCTCCATTTAAGGTTATATTTTTTTAATGCTTTAAGATAATCGTCGTTTTTTAGTAGCGCATCAATAAATAAATTGTTTAATATTTTAAGTTGAGGATTTAAATCGGCTTCGGATGGTATGTGTTTGTTTAAACCATCAGTTGCATCAACATCGGCGTACTCAATAACGGCAACAATTAGCGCCAAAATGCCAATATACATATTATATACATTATCAACAGCTGTAAATAAGCTTTTGTGGTGCTTACTAACTTCCTTATTATCGGAATGTTGGTAGGCATACAAAGCTTGCAAAACTTTTACCCTAAGGTGTCGTCTGTTTAACATATATTAAAGAACATTTTTTTTATAAGTTGCAAATTTATAAATTTATTGCTTTGCTTGGTAGCATTTTGTATTTATTTAAAATTTATAGTTAATGTGATTACAAAAAAACTATTTTTGCCCACCGTTATATACACGGAGAGATGTCAGAGTGGTCGAATGAGCCAGCTTGGAAAGCTGGTGTACTGGCAACGGTACCGAGGGTTCGAATCCCTCTTTCTCCGCTTTTTAAATTTATTACAGAGTTGGTTTAATTTATATGATTGTAAAGGATAGCAAAGGAAACCTATTAACCGATGGCGATGCAGTTATTTTAATTACAAACTTGCGTGTAAATTGTCCTTCAATAACACTTAAAAAAGGTACTGTAATAAAAACATTTACCTAACCAATGACGAAGAAGAGATTGAATGCCGAGCCGATATAATGAAGCTAGTTTTAAAAACTTTTTAACTTACAAACTTAACCGGACAGTGTCAAAAAAAATGTAAACTCAATTCTGCCATAAACCACTAAAAAATAATTATTAACCTGAGTTCGATTAATAAATACTGTTTTTGTAATGATTAGGGCGTTTCCTGACTGCCGGTAGGCAAGGTAACACGCCGTCCGCAAAATGGTAATCATCAACATTGCCAAGGCGAAAGATAAACCGTAGGCGCCTTGCATACTTTCGGAGCGTTGAAATAATAATAACACAACCAAACAACCTATCCAAAGCAGCCAATTGATACTGGGTACATAAAGTTGGCCTCTTTGTTCGCTCGGTTAATTTATTTTTAATTTAGGCCAAAGGTTTAAGCGTACAGCTTTGGATATTCATTAACGTAGACGACCTCGAAATTAAAGCTTGACTGGCAATTACTGCCGCTGCGGTAGCAGTGTCAATAACGAAAAACAAAAACCAAGAAGACATCATGGTGTAAAACGGATTTCGAGTTCCAATGAACTGGTTTTGTATGCTCCATAAATAAACACCTTGGCCAAAATTGTTTAGTAATAGGACAGGTTTTAAACAGGCAATTTGATTGTAATAATTTCTGCGACCGGATTTGGTTGAATAAAAAAATCAATAAGTGGTTTTGGCCAATGGCGGATATATTCGAGCCTCGGCAGGCATTTTGATATATTCGTTGTACGATTGTATGATATAATCTCGTAATTGGGGGTCGTCTAGTTTTGATATTTCTGAAAAAGTTGGTCTAAAAAACGACATATAATCTTCTAAAACTTGTCCTCTAATATTAGTTAAGCTACTAACTAAATCGCGATTAAAACGTCTATCAATAGTTTTTTCATTTAATTCAATATCAATAAATTTTCTAAATGCTCTTTTTTGTTGCGATTGTTTACTAAATAAATTGTTTAAACTTAAACTCCCATCTTTTGTAAAAACACTTGTATTAGCTGCGGAGTATGCCCCAGCGTACTGGCTTTTTAAGTTATCGGGTTTTGCAGCTTTAGCCCTAACTATAACTTCGTCTAAAATTATTAATTTAGGTTTTAAAACTATTACTAAATTAGCTAAATTTTCTACAATAATAGTGTCATTTTGGTAGCCCGGGCAGGTAAAAATTACTAAATCTCCCAATTCTGCTTTTACCGAAAAATCCCCTTTTTGGCCAGTATGATCTACGGCTTTTTGGGTAAGGTTATTTACAAAAACCAATTTCATTTTGTTACGTGTATCTGCATCGTATGCTATACCACGTAATTGGGTTTGTGCATGCACCCCAAAAATTTGGGCAAATAATAAAATGAAAAGTATAATATGTTTCATTAATACAAAAATCTATTATTAGAAGTTAATAAGCAATTAATTAACCAAATTTAACGAGTTTCAATAAAATTAATTACAGATGCTAGAGAAATGTTTTCTCGTAAGCCGAAATGTCAAAGCCCAATATCGTTTCATTATCGGTCTCTAAAACAGGTCTTTTTATACTACTTGTTGCACCTAACATGTAATTAATAGCGCTATTTTGGTCGTAAATTCCAGACTTTATAGAGGTATCTAACTTTTTAAAAGTTAAACCATTTTTGTTTAAAATTTGTTGCCAACCAAATTGGGTACACCATTTTTCTAGTTTTTCTTGGCTTGCACCCATTTTTTTGTAGTTATAAAAACTGTATTGAATGTTATTTTGTGCCAGCCAGCTACTGGCTTTTTTTACGGTGCTGCAATTTGGTATGCCGTAGAGTGTAACCATTTTAGTTTAATTTTAAAAAATTGCGATATTTATTTAATTTGTTTTTAAATTGGGCTAAAGTCTAAGATTTAAAATTGCTAATAGAAAAAGAATAAATGTTTAAATAAGAGATTTTTTACTTGTGGCAAGTTAAACAAAACTATATAAGTAATTTTAATTGATAGATACTAAATTTAGCTTAGAAAACCAAATTGCAGTATTTTTTGTTAATTTAATTAGTTGTAGAGGATAATTTCTTGTGGATTAAAATTTCTTAAAATAAACCCCTAAACAAATTCATAACAGTTTGTAATTATTTATTGAAATTTGTCATAGTATGTGCAATACCTATATCAGCATAACTTTTTATCATATCAATGGATTGTTGTATAAGCTGGGGTAAATCTTTTTTTTCATCGTTGTTAAAGCTACTAAGCACATAATCAACTTGTTGGCCTTTTGCAAAATTGCTGCCGATACCAAATTTTAGTCTAGCATATTCATTAGTACCTAGTAAACCTTCAATGCTTTTTAAACCGTTATGCCCAGCGGCACTCCCTTTTGGTTTTATACGTTGTGCACCAAAAGGTATTGCTAAATCATCAACTAAAATTAATATATTTTCGAGGGGTATATTTAGTGTGCTTGAATAATAGTTTACTGCCTTACCACTAAGATTCATGTAAGTAGTTGGTTTAATAAGATGCAAAATGCTTTGCTTATAGGTAACTTGTGTGTAGTAGGCCAATTTATTAAAAGAAAAAATAGTGTTTTCTTGTTTGGCATACTCATCTAGTACCATAAAACCAATATTATGTCGGTTGTCAGCATACTCAGGTCCAATGTTTCCCAAACCCACAATAAGGTATTTCATTTTTTTATTATTTTACTTGATACTAATTTACTTACAATAATTTTTATCAATCAGCTTATGTACAACCTAATTAAAGATATTATTGCCAAACTAAAAAAAACTAAAGCAATACCATGGTTTATAATTTTACTGCTTAACGAGAACTTAATTTGAACAAATTGGGCAAATTTAGCATATAAATACAAACATAAAAAAGCACCAATGCCCGAGCCGAGTGAGAAAATTTGTAACCCTAAACCTTTTGTTGTAATTAAATTATGACTAATTAAAAATGTACCAGCAATAGCCCAAAAAGGTATTTGTATGGGATTAAATATCCCCAAAATAACCCCGGTTCTAACCGCAGCACTTTTTTTAAAATCTTTTTGTTTAGGTAAATTTTGTTCCCCTTTATTCCATGTTAAAATACCTAATACTACAAAAACTACTATTAGTACCCAATTTAAAATTTGAAGTATATCTTTTTTCTCGGCAAACCAAGCTGCAAAACGCATTAAAATATAAGTAAAAACCGCTTCGAAAACACAAAAAGTGATGATAAAAATTAAAGCTTGCTTAAAACTTTTGTTTATTGAAAGTTGCATAGCTGTTAAGTTTATATTGCCTGGCGGTATATAACCTAAAAAGCTAACCACCACACCCACCATAAAAGTTAATAATAGCATTTAGCAAATATATAAAATAGGTTTGTTGGGGCAACAGTTAGAGATGGTGAAATAGAAAATGTTTTTTGGTTTTGGGTACAATTAATTTTAGGAAATTAAGGATTTAGCAAAAAAAAGTCTGTTAAATAAGTTTAATTAAACTTTTTAGGTGTTGTGTAAAACTTGCTGGTGCTTAATTTTTTTATGTAATGTGTAAAAGGTAAAAATTAATGCGAGAGCAATTAAAATAATCAAATTTGTATCTAAAGGTACAGGTAAATCAGGATCATCGCAAAATGGGTCTACTATTGGGTCTACATTATAATCGCAATCGGCATAAATATTAGTAGTTTGAGCTAAAATGGCTATAAGAATCAATTTGCATTTTTTAAAAAAAATTCTCATTTACTTAAAATTTAAAATCCGTTGTTCAAAATTGAATTTAGTTAGGTATAAAAATTAATATTTTTGAGTACAAAAATTAAAATTTAATTTTAAAAATAAAATATAGAATAAACTTAAATAATCAAAATATCGTATAAATTTATAAAATTTAATATAAATTTAACAAAAAAACATAACTTTTATTGAACAATGTAAATGTGGGATTATTTTTTTTGAAAAGTTAAATTAAGGCATTATGTTTTTGTAAAGTTTAGGTTAATTAATGTTTTTGTTAAACAAATTTTTTAATAAAAAAATTTCCTTTTTTTCTAATTTAATTACAAAGCTAGATTTAAATAATATTGCACTATTTGATATTGTAATTTGATGTTTTAGGAAGTTTTTAGTTAATATAAATAATTAAAATATGTTACTATAAACTACATATTGGGGTTTAACGGAATTAAAATCAATGAATAGAATGGTAAATTGAATGTTTTTGAAAGTTTGCTTAGGGGTATTTTAATACCCGCCCTACCAAAAAAATAATTTATCCAAATTTAATATTAATGGCTATTTCTTACAAAAATTATTAGTTGCTAAAATTTATAAACCTAAGTTCGATTATTATTCTTTAGTATAATTTGCTGTATATCAATATTATTACGGTTTTAAAGCGTTAACGACGAGAGCGGCCCGCCTGCCGGCCGGCAGGCGGGCCTTTTTTTACGCCGAATCTCCACCTTCGGGGGTCGGGGGGATAGACAAATAAAAAAAGATACTTGCCTCCCGGCAGGCAGGCAGCGGACGGGGTGTTACCTTGCCTACCGGCAGGCAGGAAACGCCCAAATCATAATCAGAACTATAATAAAAAATGGTTTATTAATCGAACTCAGGTTATAAGCAAAAAAAAATGCGGTTATAGTTTAACTATAACCGCATTTTTATAAGTTAAATACTGTTATTTTTTGATAACTTTTTTACTTAAAATAGTTTTGCCAGATGATTCTTTTACGTTTAAAATATATAAACCATTAGCTTTATTTGCCATATATAAAGCGATTGTACTTTTACCTTTTCCTACGTTTTCGGTTTTTTTGTATACGATTACACCTGCAGTATTTATTAGAGTAAATGTTAAATTGTTATTTATATTACTAGTAATTTCTGCATTTAAAACATCTGTAACTGGGTTTGGATAAACAGTGTTTGTAAAATTGTTAGCAAATGAAGATTTTATAACTACTACTTTTTTAGATTCTATGATAGCACCATCAAAATCTACTTGTTGTAATTTATAATATGAGGTTTCTAAAACATCTTTATCCGTGTAATCGTAATTTAATTGGGTTGAGCTATTGCCACTTAAATCTAAAGATTTAACAGTAGCAATTTTTTCAAAACTTTGCCCATCGCTTGAGCGCAAAATATTAAATTGCTTATTGTTTTTTTCGCTTATTGTAACCCATTTTAAAAAGTTACCAGCTTTTGTTGCTTTACCTTCAAATGTAGTTAAATCTACAGGGGTAATTGGGTCTATAATATTGCTACCAGCTGTCCACGCAGGTACGCCAAACTCAAAGGCACCAATATCAGCATTTCCAATAGTTTCATCGTTAAAAGGAGGAACGTCAATTCCGTCTCTTGTAATTACACCAACTGGTGTACCCGCGTCAATACAGGGCGAAGATGCTTGTAATTGAAAATTTCGTCCAAGTAAATCAACAAACTTTGGATCGCCCTGTGAGTGAACAAAATTTGTGATTAGAGTTGCATCACCATAGCCTTCAGAAAAGTCTTTATAAGCTTGAGGTGCCGTTGCATTATTTCCATTTCTGTAAAGCAAAATATTATTTTGTGCAACAGTACCAACGTTGGTAGTAGAACCCCCGGCAAAACCAAAAGGGCCATAGCCTTTGGGTTTTAATGTTCTAACAATACCAGTATTATTGTAATTTAATGTATTATTTGTACTAAAACCAGGTTCTAATGAAGCTCCTTGATTTTTAAAAGCACCATCTACATTATAAACTACGTTATGATCTACAATTATGTTACGCGTAAAATCAAAATATATACCACAATTAATAAATCCTTCTACATCATGCACAACATTGTGGTCAATTCTAGCAAAATTATTATTACTTTTTTCTGCTATTCCATAAATGCCTCCACAATCCCAATCTTGTAAAGCGCAAAATCCAATTTCGTTATGGTGTATTCTGGCAATTAAATTGGTAGGATTAGAATTAACAAAATTTCTTGCAGCTATACCAGAACGGCCCATACGGGAAATTGTATTGTATGCGATTTCATGGTCTTGAGATATAGCCTGCGAACCAACAGTTTTAATTGCTGCACAATCATTAGCCATATAATCCATATCGGTTATGGTGTTGATTATTGCTTTGTTTCGCTCGCCATTTAAAGCTATACCATTACCTGCACTAAATTGTAATACAGAATTTGTTATAATATGATTGCTGCCACTTAATACAATTCCGCTACTGCCACCCCATTGTAAAAACATGTGGCCGGATACATCAGTATAATGAGATAAGTATTTGGCCTTAATCCCATCAATAATACAGTTAGTAGAACTCGCAATGTAATCTTTCGGTCTCCATGGATATACAGGAACACCCAAAGTACTATAACCTTTATTATTTCCACCTGCATCAATATCTGTGGTTATACTACATACAAATAAATTAAAACCTTTAATAGTAATAAAACTTCTACTAGTCAAATTAAATGCAAGTTCACGTTTTTTAGCTTCTACTGTTAGGCTATTAGGATTTTGATTACCCGGAGCTTGTAAATACAATACACCAGCAGTTAAATCATGAAACCATTCTTCAAAATTATCAAGTAATGATAATTTGTTAAAAATAAAATAACGCGACCTATCATCGTAAACTAATTGTTCACCGCCATCTTTACCAGCACTACTAAAAGATTGAAAAGTTAATGTTTTACCGCTAACATTTGTTACTTTCCCGTAAAAACCCAACTCCAAGCTTCATAATTTGGCTGCAAGTAAATTTCTGCTCCTATAAAATCTCCAGTTGGTAACTCATTATCTATCATAACACCAGTTGTTGTATTGCCAGATTTAGTTTTACTTATAAATTCGCTAAAAACGGCTTTATACGCCTCGGCCATAGTTGGGTTAGATGTAGCTCTATTTGGCCACTGAGCCAAGGTCATCATATTACCGTTTACAAAAATTTGGTCGCTTTGTTTACGTGTAGTAGGTAAAAAATTGCCAGCCATGGTTGCTTTGTAAATATTGCCAGAGTGCACTGTCCAATCAGTAATTAACTCAGTACCAGATATTATTACCGTTTCGGCATTGTATGCCTGAAAAGTAATTGGGTTACTTGCTGTACCTGATTTTGCAGGTCTTACCATTTCTCTATAAGTGCCTCCGCGTACAAATACATTATCTCCAGGCTGAACCATACTTGCAGCTTTTGATATGGTTAAAAACGGACTTGATAAACTAAGGCCAGTATTTGTATCATTATTGCCATTTGGTGCAACATAGTAATCGATAGCAAAAGTATTTGTAGCAAAAGCCAAGAATAGTAATAACATTTTAAATGTTTTTTTCATTTTATTTTTTTTTAAAGAATTGTATTGGGTGAGAAATATAAAAAGTTTATTATAAATATAAATTAATATTATTGAAATATAAAAGCATTTATTATTGTAAAATATTCATTTAACATTCAATATATTTTAAAATTTAGTATTATCTTTTTTATTATAATTTTATCTTTTATTTGTAGAACACAACCATTTAAACTTACAAAATATAAAAATGATAAATTTTAAAAAAATTATAGTAATGTTTTTATTTAGCATTCTTACAGTGAAAACGTTGTTTGCTCAAGATTGGGCTAATATAGCTCGTTTTAAAAATGAAAACGCTAAACTTCCCGCACCAGCAAAAGATGAAAAACGAGTAGTATTTATGGGTAACTCTATTACCGAGGGATGGCTAAAAACAAGACCTTCTTTTTTTGCTGGAAAGCCTTATGTAAACCGCGGAATAAGTGGTCAAACAACACCGCAAATGCTGGTAAGGTTTAGATCCGATGTTATAAATTTAAAACCAGCGTTAGTAGTTATTTTAGCGGGTACCAATGATATTGCAGGCAATACTGGCCCATCAACTTTAGAAATGATTAAAGATAACATTGTATCGATGGCAGAATTAGCTAAAGCAAATGGTATTAAGGTGATTTTGTCATCCGTTTTACCTGTTTACGATTACCCTTGGAAACCTGGTTTAAACCCAGCCGAAAATATTTTTGCTTTAAATATAATGCTTAAAGATTATGCTTTAAAAAATAAATTAGGATATGTTGATTATTTTACCCCAATGGCAGATGCCCGTAAAGGTTTGAAAATCGAATTAGGTGAAGACGGGGTGCACCCTAACGAAATGGGATACTTAATAATGGAGCCTTTAGTAGAAAAAGCTATTATCGAAGCGTTAAAAAGATAATTATAAGATTTTTTAAGATACAAAATGAATATTTACTATCTGGTAAAAATATTTTTTATGATTAAAATAAAATCTAAATTATCTCAAAAAATATGACAATTTTTTAAGTATGTACTTATTTTTAGATTAAATAATGCAAAAAAAAAGCTGGCTAAAACAACCAGCTTTTTAATTTTATCTAGTTCCTAATCTTCTTCAACCATTAAATTTTTGTGCTTGCTTTCGTTAGCTCGGTCTTTATCTTTATGTTTGGTTATTTGTTTACGCAAGCTTTCAACAGCTAAGTCGGTTGCTTCTTCAAAAGTTTTACATTGTTCTTTGGCAAATAAAGTGTGGCCAGGTATAATTATTTTAATTTCCGATATTTTATTTGCTTCGTCTAAAGCATTGTCTAATTTTAAATAAACCTCGCCCGATATAATTTGATCGTAAAATTGGTCTAACTTATCTGCTTTTTTCTGAATAAAATCTAACAGTTTTTGATCTGCTGTGAAATGGATTGATTGAACGCCTATTTTCATAATAAAACTTAGTTTTTATGCCTTTGGATGGGCTTGTTTATAAATTGTTTTTAATCTTTCAACGGTGTTATGGGTGTAAATTTGGGTGGCCGATAAATTGGCGTGACCCAACAATTCTTTAATAGCATTAATATCGGCTCCTTTATTTAAAAGTGCTGTGGCAAACGAGTGCCGCAACACATGTGGGCTTTTTTTATGCTGAGTTGATATAACCGACAAGTATTTTTGCACCACACGGTATATTAATTTAGCGTAAACTTTAACTCCACTGTCTGTAATAATTAAATATGAGGTATCTGTTTTAAATATGCAAATTTTTCTTTGCTCTTGGTAGTAATCCATTAATACACACAACGATTTATTTAATGGAATAATTCTTTCCTTGTTTCTTTTACCTAAAACTTTTAATAATTGTTCGCTTGTAGAAAAATCGGTTAATTTTATATTAACCAATTCGCTTAATCTAATACCTGTACCAAACAACAATTCAACAATTAATTTATTGCGTGTGCCCGTAAAATCGGTATCAAAAACATTATCCGAATCTAATAAAGTAATAATTTTATTTTCATCAATAAAACTTGGTAATTTTTTATTTTTTTTTGGAGATTTTACCGCTATTGCGGGATTTGCGACCAACAACCCTTCTTTAATTAAAAATTTATATAAACTTTTTATTGATGATAACTTGCGACTAGTGCTGGTTGGGGCTAAATCGGCTTCTACAAAGCTAATTACCCAGCTTCTAACCATTTGGTGGTTAGCGTTTAGTAAATCGGTATTAAAAGTGTGTTGTAAAAAAATAGCAAACTGCGAAATATCATTTTTGTACGATATTATAGTATGCTGCGAATACCTTTTTTCGTATTCTAAGAAGTTAAAAAATTGCTGTAAAAACATTAAAACTATTTGTTCACCCAAAAAAATGAATGTACAAATAGTTTTTTAAGTTGATGGTAAAATCTTAAAAAATTAAGATTCTAAATTCATTCCTTGTATATAAACTGCGTGTTTAACTTCTAATCTGCGAGCAACCGATTTTTTTTCGTAAGCCGATCTGCTTCTTAGTTCTCTTAATACGCCAGTTTTTTCGTATTTTTTCTTAAATCGTTTTAAGGCTCTATCAATTGATTCGCCGTCTTTAATGTTAATAATAATCATAGTTTCTTACAATACCTCCTTTCAGGGATGGCAAATATAAAACAATGATTTGATTTAAGAAATATTTAAGCCCTTTTGTTTTAAACATTTGTGGGTATTGTTTTATATTACAGCAAGGGTTCTTGCTGGCTTAAGCAGTGAAAACTTCCTAAGCCCCAAATAATATCGCTAGAATCTATACCAACTGTTTCTCTATCCGGAAAGCAACTGGCAATTATTTCTAGTGCAAGGGCGTCTTTATTACAATTGTAGGTGGGCACAATTACATGACCATTGCTTATATAAAAATTAGCGTACGATGCTGGCAAACGCACATCTTCAAAAATCACAGGGCTTGGCATTGGCAATTCTATAATATTTAATGCTTGGCCGTTTAATAAACGCATTGCTTTTAATTCATTCAAATTTGTTTGTAAAAGTTGATAGTTTTCATCGTTTATATCGCTTTCTACAACTGTTAAAACAGTATTTTCGTTAACAAATCGTACTGTATCATCTATATGTCCGTCGGTATCGTCGCCCACAATTCCATCGTTTACCCATAAAATTTGCTGCACACCGTAATAGTTTTTAAGATAGTTTTCTATTTCGGTTTGAGATAAATTTGGGTTACGATTTTTATTTAACAAACAACTTTTTGAAGTTAAAACCGCACCCGCACCATTAAACTCTACCGAGCCGCCTTCCATAATAATACCAGGATGGTAAACAGGTAAATTAAAATGTTGAGCAATTTTGGTAGGTATAACATCATCTAAATTATAGGGTGGGTATTTGCTGCCCCAAGCGTTAAAATCCCAATCAATAATTACTTTTTTGTATAGTGCATTAGGGTTTATTAAAAAAGCAGGCCCGTGGTCTCGGCACCAAGCATCGTTACTGGGGTTAAAATAAAATTCGATTTTAGATAAGTCGGCGTTTGTTTTTTTAATGTGTGATAAGGCAAAATCTTTCATATCAATGTCCAAAACATTAATACGTACTAGCTCGCTCAAACATAAAATTTCTATAAACTTGCAATAGGGTGCGTAAATAGCCTCTAGTTTACCCGGCCAGCTAGCTTCTTTATGTGGCCAAGTTAGCCAAGTAGCTTCGTGAGGAGCCCATTCGGGCGGGAAAATATAGTTGTTTGTTGCTGGGTAATTTATATTATTTTGCATTGTTACATTAAAATATGGTGATAAACTTTAGTGTATAATAATGAATAAAAATTAAAGAAGTTTTATTTGTTAAGTAAAGCTTGTATGCCTAATGCTTTGTTGCCTATACCTTTCGCTAATCCTTTTGCCCAAAAAGTATAAATTTTACCTTTGGTTAATGTGTAATTTAGGCTTGCACTGTCTTTAACGGTGGTATCTCTCGATGCTATTTTAAAGCTATAGTTGCCAGGTTTAATTTCGGTAAAATTAGATGCCGACCCAAAAGGAATATTAGATATCAGAATTGAATCTCTGTTATTTGCTCTCAACCTAAAATCTAAAGTTCTAGAATTTTCAGATACATTTATAAATCTATATTTTGATTTACCTGTATTAGGCAGGTTTAAATCATCTTCCGTTGCAACGTACACCAACTTGCCAGTAGTTATTTGGCCTGCAAAAAAAACCGAATAAACTTTTTTGTTTTGTAGCAATATTGGTAATGATAGTAGCGGTACATTACTAGGAGGTTGCGTTGTAACTACTTGTTTTGTACCCGAATTAATTAAACCATAATTGGTGTTTTGGGTATAAATAATGGCGTTTGTAGTTATAGTTTCATCGTTAAATTTAATATGTATTCCTGTCGCATCGGGTGTTGCATTAATAAGCATAATACTATCTTGGGTTGATAAAATATCTGTAGTTGAATTATTGCAAGCCGTACTAAAACAGTAAGTCACAATAAATAGACCTATTAAAGCTTTGTTTAAATTAATCATAAAAAAATAATTACTTAAAAACAAAAATAGCCTAGCTTCAACTAGGCTATTTTAAAATAATTTACAAGTTATAACTACCCGTAATTGTTTAACATTACTGGCATTACTAGCATTAAAATATCTTCTTTACCGTCTTTAATAGTCGGCGAAAGTAAACCTGCCCTGTTAGAGCTACTCATTTCAATAGTAATTTCGTCGCCGGCAATGTTACTTAGCATCTCAATTAAAAATTTGGCATTAAAACCAATTTCCATATCCTCGCCTTCGTATTGGCAACCAATGCGTTCGTGAGCTTCGTTAGCGAAATCTAAATCTTCCGATGATATATTTAATTCGCTACCAGTAATTTTTAAACGTACTTGGTGGGTACTTTTATTTGCATAAATTACTACACGTTTAAGGCAATTTAAAAATAAGCTACGCTCAAGTGTAAGTTTATTTGGGTTGTCTTGCGGTATTACGGCTTCGTAATCGGGGTAGCGTTCGTCAATTAAACGACAAACTAAATTAATGTTTGAAAATTTAAAAAAGGCACTAGTAGCATTGTATTCAATACTTACGTTTCCATCATCGGTAGGTAAGGCGGTTTTTAAAAGTAACAAAGCCTTACGCGGCAATATAAACGATGCTGCAGTTTCGGCTTTGGCATCTTTACGTTTGTAGCGTACTAACTTGTGAGCATCTGTTGCAACAAATGTTAAATCTTGGGTGCTTAGTTGGCAAAAAACACCCGTCATTGCGGGGCGTAATTCATCAGTACTTACTGCAAAAATAGTTTTGTTTATAGCTTCTGCCAATACCGATGCTGGTAAGTTTACCGATGCTGCATCATTAACCGTAGGTATTCTTGGAAAATCGTCTCCGTTTTCACCACTAAGTTTATATTTACCGTCGCCTGCGCTAATTTCTATCGAAAAAGTTTCATCATCAACCGAAAAAGAAATGGGTTGCTCGGCCAATGTTTTTAAAGTTTCTACCAATATTTTTGAAGGTATAGCAATTTTACCATCTTCTTTAGATTCTACGGTTAAAGCGGTTGTCATACTGGTTTGTAAATCAGTTGCCGATATAACAAGATTTCCTGCTTTAATCTCAAACAAAAAGTTTTCTAAAATAGGTAAAACAGCACTGCTGCTTAGTGCACCACTTACGGCTTGCAAATGTTTTAATAATGTTGATGTGGAAACAATGAACCTCATAATTTATAAATAGAATTTTAAAATTTACTTAAAAACCAAAAGTATAAAATTTATGCCGCATACTTTCTTTTGCGGTAAATATGTTGAAAAATTCCGAAAATAACTACCAATAATACAGGTAAAACAGTATTTATAATTTGATATTTTGTTTTTTGTGCCACTAAAAGCCCTTTATCTAACAAACGGAGCTCTATTTCTTTGCTACGCAGCTTTATCAAATCTGAATCATCAGTTAAAAAATCGGCTACATTTAATAAAAAGTTACGGTTGCCAAATGTTTGCTGCATAAATCTATCGTAACCTAATGGGTAAACCGAACCATCTTTTTCGCTAATATCATTACGTAAAATATCACCATCGCTAAAAACAACCATTTTTGTGGCTTTGCTTTTGGGTAAAATATTTATGCTTTCGCTGATGCCGATAGGGGTGGGGCGGTTTATAAAATTGGAAGCAAATTGCCCTTCTAGCAACACACAAACCGCTTTTGGTGCACTTTGAAACTGTTTGGGGTCGGGCGTATCTTCTATCATATCTAACGCAACTATGGTAGGCACTTTTAATTCGCGGTTGTATGGCGAAGTGGTAAGCAACACCGTTTTAGTTACATTTTTAACCTCAATAATATCAATGGTGTTGGCAAACTGGGTTTTTATACCATCCATATTTCTTATAATGGGATGCTGTAAATTGGACATTATTATGGGGTTAAATAGCCAAGGTACCATTTGTATTTGTGCTTCGCCACCTACATTGCCCACGCTTACAGGTATTTGCCCGCAGTTCATATCGCCAATTAAATCGTAATTTATGCGTATGCCGTATTTAAATAATTGGTCATCAAGGTTTAGCTTTTTAGCCAAAGCCAATTGCTGTCCCCGGCCTTTTTTAATGCTGTCTAAATCGGCGTTTACTTGGTCTATTGCCCAAAATATTTTACCGCCACGCATTAAATATTGGTCTAGTTTAAATTTTTCGGCTTCGGTAAATTCGGTTTCGGGTTTGGCAACAATTATCAGTTTTATTTTTAGTAATTCGGCAAAAGGTACTTTACTTAAATCAACACGGCCAACATCGTAGCCATCGCTTAAGCCTTTGGCGGCATCTTTTAGTTGTAAATCATTTAACTCGTTGTGGCCAACAGTAAAAGCTAGGCGTGGTTTACCGCCTGTAGTTATTTTTTTTATGGCGGCGGCAAATGCAAATTCTAAGTTTTGCGCCGAGTTGTTTAGCACCTCCTCTGGACTTAAACCCATACGACTTTGCAATAATTTTACAGGAATTTCTTTACCCTCAAAACTTACTAAAGCGGCAGGTATAATTGTTTTTTGGGTTAAACCCGATTCAGATTTCACACTTAAATTGGTGGCTTCTATTCCTTTTGCATACAATTCGTTAAAAAAAGTTTGTTGCTGATCGGGGGTTTTGCCGCTTGTGGGGTCTACAAAATTAAAACTAATATTGCTGCCGCCGTAGGCTTTAAAATCGGCCAATAAATCTTTAGTAGCGTTGCGTAAACGTTTAAAGCCCGACGGAAAATCGCCCTCGAGGTAAACCGTTATAATTACTGGCTGCTTTAAATTTTGCAAAATATTTTTGCTTATTGGCGATAAGGTGTAGCGTTTTTCGGCTGTGAAATCTATCCTACCAAAAAAAATATTAGACAATATGTTAATTAAAGCAATCACAATCAGCGCAAAGCTTAACTTTTTAAAATCTTTTAGTTTTTGATTGCTTACCATTTTCTACCTCCCAAAATAAACTTTGTTAACAATAAAAAAATGGCAATAGTGCTTAAAAAGTAAACCAAATCGCGGGTATCTAACACGCCACGACTTATAGATTGATAATGTTGGTTGATGCCTAGGTTTAGTAAAACGTCATCAAACTTTTCTAGCGATAGTATTTTACTTGCCGATTCGAATCCGCTAAAAGCGAAAAAGCATAAAAACACCGCAATAGCAAAGGCAATAATTTGGTTTTTGGTAATGCTTGAGGTAAAAATACCTATGGCCGTAAATACGCCTCCCAATAAAAATAAGCCTATGTACGAGCCTATTACGGCACCAGTATCTATATTTCCTTTGGTAACTCCTAAATTATAAATGCTATAATAATATACCAAAGTGGGTAGCAATGCAAAAAGTACAATGGTTAAAGCTGATAGGTATTTGCCCAATATTATTTGCGCATCGGTTAAGGGTTTGGTAGCTAAAATTTCGAAAGTGCCTTCTTTTTTTTCTTCGGAAAGTAAGCGCATAGTTAGGGCCGGTATTAAAAACATAAATAAATAAGGAGCGGTGCTAAAAAGACTATCAAGCCCTGCGTAGCCATATTCTAGTATGCTGGTATCGGGGAAAACCCAAAGAAATAAACCTAAAACCACCAAAAAAATTACAATGGTAATGTAGGCTACAAGCGAGCTTAGGTAACCAAAAAGCTCTTTTTTATATACTGTAAACATATTTTAATTAATAGCTTTAAACTTTGGTAAGTTTTACAAAAACGGGTTCTAAGGTATTTTCACCGTGTTTCCTTATTAAATCTACCAATAAATCGTCGGCTACAATATTACCTTTATTAATGATGATTACACGGTCGCAAATTGCTTCAACTTCTTGCATAATGTGGGTAGAAAATATTACGGTTTTGTTTTTGCCCAGTTCTTTTATTAAACTGCGTATTTCTATTAATTGGTTAGGGTCGAGCCCTGATGTAGGTTCGTCTAAAATTAAAACCTGAGGATTGTGGATGATAGCTTGGGCCAACCCTACTCTTTGTTTATACCCCTTTGATAGTTGGGAGATTTTTTTGTGTTGCTCGGTTTGTAAGCCTGTTAAAGTGATTACTTCGGCTATGCGTTGTTTTTTATTTTTAATTTGATAAATGTTTGCTACAAAATCTAAAAATTCTTTCACATACATTTCTGGGTAAAGCGGATTGTTTTCGGGCAGGTAGCCAATGTTTTGGCGGGCTTGTAAACTTTGGGTTTCGGTATTAAAACCACAAATTTCTACTTTGCCACTAACTTGTGTTAAATAACCAGTTAGCATACGCATTGTGGTAGATTTACCAGCCCCATTTGGCCCTAAGAAGCCTAGTACACTGCCAGCTTGGGCAGTAAACGATATGTTGTTTACTGCAATTTGGCTGCCGTAGTTTTTTGTGAGGTTGGTTGTTTTTATCATAGTTCTTGAGGGGCATACGCCCAGTTGTTTATCGAGGGGCTTACGCCCAGTTGTTTATCGAGGGGCTTACGCCCATTCGTTAGCGTATTGCGCCCCTTTGGGGCTATTTTTTAAAAGTCCCAAAGGGGCGTTATATACTTCGCAGGGTGTAGCCCTGTGAAACAAGTTAATCCCAAACATATCTTTCATCATAATCTACTTTATATTTTTTAAGAAAAATTCGATATTCATCTTCAAAAGTTTTTTTTTCGTGGTGCTTGTGTTGGTTGGCAATATAGGCAATTACAATATCTACTTGGCTTGGGTTTACCGAAAAAGCTCCGTAACCATCTTGCCAATAAAAGTTTTTTAGCGATTCGTGTTTGGTTTTCATCCATTTTGATGAATGCGATTTTACTTCTTCAAGTAATTTCATTAATGCTATTTTTGTAGATAGCATACACAAAATATGTACGTGATTGGTATAACCGCCAATTTTTATAGGATGGCATTCTAAGCTTTTACATATCCCGCCCATGTAGCTATGCAATTCGGCCTCGTAAGGCGGATATATAAGATGTTGACGATATTTGGTACTAAAAACCAAATGAACGTAATTTTTCACTAATGATTGTCCCATAATTTATGTGTTTAGTGACGGCATACCTGTCTTCGAGGGGCTGCACCCCTGTATTCGAGGGGCTGCACCCTTGTATTCGAGGGGCTGCACCCCTCGTTAATGTATTACGCCCCGATGGGGCTTGTAAATTTTATCTGTCTCTGATTTACGCCTTTTAAGGCCATAAATACAGGTTTTAAACCATTTTTTTTTATCAAAATATTGAATTTAATGATGTTTTTATTTTTTTTGTCCAAAAAAAACCATAAAAAAACAAAGTAAACATAGCTCCTATGCAAGTTTTTTAATAACGCTAAATTAGGTTTTTTCCAAAAAAATGAGATTTCTTGAAATTTTAAAACTTGTTTTAAATTTTAAATTGTTTGGCTTTTTGCTAATTTTTCTTTTCTACCATCTTGCCACAAGTAGTGTAACAAAGTATTTAATACCACAGCATTCCAATCGTTATGTATACTTAAATTGGCTTTGATTTTACCATCGGTACGGCTACTAATTCTGAGTATTCCTTTATCTAAATGATAAGTGCTATTAGCCCAATTTACTTTACCCGTTTTAGTTTTGCCCCAAAACCAAGTTTTGTATGGCATAGTAAAACCTTGGTTGCTAACTTCAACTTGGCCAACAGTAAATGTTTGTTGAGTGTTTAAAGTTTCAATTAATTTATTAACCAATTGTTTTTTAGCATATTGCCATAAACCAGCCATAATGTAGTAATAGGTATGATCTTCTTCTAAAACTTCGGCCATTTTACTGCTACAAAAATTAATGGCTAATTGTTGGCCATCGGTACTTTTAATTTCGATACTGTAATTTTTGTTCGACGGTTTTTTTTTGTTTCCTACCAAAGAAACACCATATTTTATGCCTTCAATATTATCGCATAATATTTTTTTGTTGTTAACTTCAATAAAATCTTTGTTGATTTTAACTTTTTGTTTTGATGACGGAATGGTAATATCAACGTCGAAATTGTGATTGTGCATAAATTTAATAATATTGTTTAATTGATTTTAAAAAAGCGTTGCGCCTCCAGATTTTATTTTTCCTAAATGTTTATAAGCCGCCTCGGTAGCTTCACGCCCACGCGATGTGCGCATTAAATAACCTTCTTGTATTAAAAAAGGTTCGTAAACTTCCTCAATTGTTCCTTCTTCTTCGCCAACAGCAGTAGCAATAGTTTTTAAACCAACCGGGCCACCTTTAAATTTATCAATAATGGTAGATAGTATTTTATTGTCCATTTCATCCAAGCCGTGTTCATCAACATTTAAAGCATTTAACGCATAACGGGCTATCGAAGTTTCAATTTTACCATTGCCTTTTATTTGAGCAAAATCGCGGGTACGTCTTAAAAGCGCATTGGCTATACGTGGTGTACCACGGCTGCGACGAGCAATTTCAAAAGCCCCTTCCTCGGTAATTTCGGTTTTTAATATCTCGGATGAGCGTAAAACAATAGTTGTTAATAGTTTAGCATCGTAATATTGTAATCTGCTGTTAATGCCAAATCTAGCCCTTAGCGGGGATGTTAGCAAACCCGACCGTGTGGTAGCGCCAATTAACGTAAACGGATTTAAACTTATTTGAACTGACCGAGCGTTGGGCCCCGATTCCAGCATAATATCAATTTTAAAATCCTCCATTGCCGAATATAAATATTCTTCAACCAACGGGCTAAGGCGGTGAATTTCGTCGATAAATAGAATATCGCCAGTTTCTAAATTGGTTAAAAGGCCAGCCAAATCTCCAGGTTTATCTAACACTGGGCCGCTAGTAACTTTAAAACCTACACCCATTTCGTTGGCAATAATATTTGATAATGTGGTTTTACCCAAGCCAGGTGGGCCGTGTAGCAATACGTGGTCTAAAGCTTCGCCACGCAAGCGGGCTGCTTGCACAAATATTTTAAGGTTTTCTAATATTTTTTCTTGCCCGGTAAAATCTTCGAAAACCTGTGGACGCAATACCTTCTCAATTTCCTTTTCGGCAGTGTTTAGCTTCTCGAAACTTGGGTCTAGGTTGTCGTTCATTTTGTGAAGGTAATAAAATGTATTTTTTTTGCAAGGAGAATTTTTTTATTTGTGAATTTCCCAAACGGGCTACGGGCGGCGGGTAGCGAGTTTCGGGCTTCGGGCAACGGGTGAAAATTCCCCCTAACCCCCGAAGGGGGGATGTACGAAGAACGGGAGGAGAAAGGTGTTAGTTAAATATTATATTGTAAAGGTTGCAATATTAAGGTTGCAGGTGGTAATATTAAGGTTGCAGGTCTCCACCAACTCCCCAAAGGGGAGGGAATTAACGTTGCAGGTGGCAACATTAAGGTTGCAGGTGGCAACATTAAGATTGCAGGTCCCCACCAACTCCCCAAAGGGGAGGGAATTAACGTTGCAGGTGGCAATATTAAGGTTGCAGGTGGCAATATTAGGGTGCAGGTGGTAATATTGAAGTAGCAGGTGCTAATATTAGGGTTACAGGTTGTGATATGGTGTTTGTAGGTGGAAAAATTAGGATTGTTAGCAAGAAACTCGCCACACCCAGATACGATGGGTTGTGGCGAGGTATAAATTATTTAATAGTTCTAAAGCTTAAGCTGTTGATGCCCTTGTACTCGGGACTTGATGCCCCATAGATAGATTTGACGTAGGCTTTAACTAGTTTAGCTTTGCTTGTTAAGCCTATTTGAATGTCGTATAATTTTTTGTTTCTTACTATCATTGCGTTGAAATATGGTGTGTAAGCATTTTTTACAGCTGTATTTATGTTTTGGAGTTGAGTTTTGTAATTGGAAAGGGTTGTTGTTTTTATGGGTGTTTCGTTTGGGCTGTATTTGGGTTGGGTGAGTGTAAGTTCTATCAGCTTTTCGAAATGATCTATTTGCATATCGTAGCTTTGTTGGGATATTGAAATTTTGTCTTTTGGTATTTGGGCATCGGCAGTAGTGATTGGGGTTGTGTTATTTGCTCGCTGACCTTGAATTTTTCGGTTGATTGTTTGTGCATCGTTAAGTACGGTTGAGGGTACGCCTGAGCTTTGTAATGAAGCGAAAATTTTAGTTGACAATGGTTTTAATGATTTAAAAATTAATTTTCGTTGCCCTTCGACATCATTAAATGATGTTTCGGTGGTTTTCACTAATTTTAAAGCTGCTTTGCTATCGTTGTATAAGGTTGTTAATGCAGCTAATGCAATTTCGGGATTTGAGGGTTTGTAAGTTGTGCCGTAGCCTGTGCAATAGGAAATCATAGTTTCTAAGTTTGCTACATTTTTTGCGTGACCGGTTTCGGATGTTGATGCCATAGTTTTAATTTTTAGAGGGTTAGGATATTTTTATCAATGATATTAACTTTTAAAGTTGAGATTTATTGTAAGGGTTAAAAAAATATTTTTTATTATGCCTCGAGCCATCGAATTACCCCCTAGCCCCCAAAGGGGGATGTATGAATACTAGGCTCAATGGCAACGAGCAAAATTTGTTACCCTACCCCAAAATGGGGATTACTAAAGAATATTCTACCAAGTTGTTAAAGCTGTACGAACCCAAGTATTAGTTGCTATACAAACATATATAAACCCTGTTACAACTCTTATCTCACCCAAAGTACCTGTTGCAGTAGCACTAGCAGGAGCAATGTTTAAAGCGGATAGTCTGAATTGTGTAGAAGTTACCGTATTAGTAAAAGTGGCAGCACCCGTACCACCTTTAATCGTTAATCTTGGTGTTGTTGTATGTAAAACTGTTGTAGCTGCGGAATTACCTGTATAAACTATAACATCACCTGGTACTGATGTTCCCACACCTAATCCTCCTTGCAAATATAAAGCTTGACCTGCCACGTTTGCTCCGGCAGCATTCGTAAAAGTAGTAGCTGATAGTACTGAAGGTCTAGCATCACTTGTTGTTTTATTAGGTTCTCCTAGATATAAACTATTAAATGCTCCAGGCACTGTACTTGAAAATGTTGCAACACTATTGTTACTAGCATCTGATAATCTTAATCCTGCTGATGGCAATGAAAATGAATATGCATTACTGATACCATTACTGAACCTATTTAATCTTAATAACGATCCTCCATTAATCCCACCAGTAAGTGATAATGTTGTTTGATTTTCTTCAATATTACCAATAGTTAAGTTTTTATTAAAATTAGCAAACCCCAGATCATTTATAGTAAAATATTCTTTATGTGCCCCAGTTATTTGTTTACCTATATTAAGCAGATAATGTAATCCGCCACTACCAACTGATGGATTATAAGTTGGAGAAACAAATAACATGTTTGAATTAGTTGACTCACCACTATTAGATACGGTAGGTATTATCGATAATCCAGTTTGTGTATCGTTAATAAATGATCCTAAATCTCCAGCTATTGATACTATATCACCAGAAGCTGTAAGATTAGCACTAGCAGAAATCTTATTTGTAGTCATAGGAGATGTAAATCCTTTAATCCCTCCTATTGTTGGTTGGTTTGTAGTTAAATCAACAAAGTTTTTTGTTGATGAACCTGTACCACCCTTTAAGATAGGTAATATATTTATGATAGGTTCTTTTGTAGCTATTTCAGATGTATTAGTAGCTATCTGTACAAGTTGTGCATCTGTAGCAAATTTTTTGTTTGTTACCTCTGTAATCTGCCCTGTATTGTAATCACCAGTAACAGCTACCACGTTGCCCAACCTGCCGTGTATGCTAGTAACAGCATCCGTATTATCAACTTTTACATAGTTGTTTGCGCCGTTATGAATTGCCCAATCACCAACATCATAGTTTGTACCTGCTCTTGTAAAAGATGTAGTTGTAATAAAGTAGACACCTGCATACCCAGTTGTGGGTAAGTTTAATCCGTTTAAAGCTGTAAAATCAGCAGATGCACTTATTATTGAACCATTATAACTACCTCCGTATTTTAAGTTTCCTAATATACTATCAGGAAAATAAGCGGTGTCTATTTTTACGTTGTTGTTTAATCCTACATAGCCGTTAGCTATACCTTTATTGGAAATACTTTCTTTAGCATCTAAGCTAGTTTGTAAATCCGTAATTGTGTTTATAGCTTGTATACCAGTATGGGTTGACCTATCTCTTAAATTGGCATCTGTGCTGTTACCTGTAGTAGTTTCAATTAAGCCTGTAGCATCATTTCTTACTAAAACTTTATTAGCAGAACTAGAAACGTTAGGGGTATTTGATATAGTTAAACTACCCACTCTTGTATTAGCATTACCTAAATTATTTGGGTACGACGAACTAGAAAATATATTCCAATTGCCTGTAGGACTTGTACCAGTACCTAATAATAAATTTGTGTTATTAGTACCTTTTGTTATTTCCTCTCCAACATAACCTCGCATATTAATTAAAGAAAATGTAGATGTATTCTCTGGGTTTAACGATGCATAATTTTGAGCGTTTGTGATAGTAATCAATGGTGCTGTAAGAGTTAATACAGATGCAACACCTGTAGCGTTACTTATTGTACCAGTTGAAGTTGTGCCAAATGTCCTAAAGTTTGCTAAATGAGCAATAAGCCCTCCTCTAGCAATGTTAGCATTTGTCCAATTTTGTGAATTACCAGAACTATTAGCTGCTAGAGATACACTACCAAATATTGCATTGGTATAAGGTACTGATTCTTGTGACAAAGATACTGAATTGCGTAGACCTATAATAGTTGATGTACCCGTAGGCCCTCCTAAATTTGAACTATTTATAACAGCTGTAGCATTAAACCCACAATCAATAGCTGGAAAAATAGTAGCCGAACTGTTTAGTGTTATATTTTGTTGGTTAACAAACCCCCTATCTAAAGGGATTGTTGGGTTAGTAGCTGATTTTAACGTCCTAGATAAGGTACTAAAACTTGCTGAAAGAGGAGTAAAAGGTACATTACCTATATAAACTCCCTGTGTATTTACATTTAAAATATTTCCATTAGCTGAACTAACATCAATGCCATTAGTAAGTGTTTTTAATGCGGTAATAGTATCAGGTAATGTTTTACTAACATACGAACCAAGTTTAGTATCCACATAAGAATTTGTAGCTAAACCAACTATTGAAGGTATGATTGGTTTATTTAATATTTGAGCATCTCCACTTGTGGCATTCCAATCTGCATTTATATTTACCTCTGCACCTGCTTCTATGCCAGCAAGTTTGGTTATATCAGAATCTAAGATTAAATTTTTGTTAGTAACTTTATCTACTTTAAGTTCAAGTTGTTCAGATATATCAGTTGAACCAGTAGTAATGAGGTCGTCTACCTGCTCCTTCGAGTAAATGTTTATAGGTGTGTCTTTACCAACACTTATTCTAAGTGCAGTGCCTAATTGTTGTATGATGCTATTTAAATTTTTCCACATGATATTTATATTTAGTTTTTAGTTAATTTTTTCACTTAAACAAAAGATGTAAAGATATTGAAGTTAAAGTTAGGGTTGTTAAAAGTTGTTTTTTCGTAATGTTTGTTTGTTTTAATCGTTTAAGTTGGCAATTATTAATTGGTCTGAATTATTATAGTAGCTTATCTTAACAATTCCATCAGGTCTTCTGAAGAATGTTTTAGTAATGTTTGGATTGAGTAGTAATGTACCAGTATTAAGTATGTTTGATATATTTACTGATGAAATATTATTATTTTGTAACAATTTCTCACTAATAGCAATATTACTTATTTGAGCACCATTAGTTAAGTAATTAGACTTAATAGAAGAACTGACTAATGTATTTGAATTAATACTACTTCCATTAGTTAAATAATTTGAATTAATACTACTACCCTCAACTAAAAAATAATTAGTTAAATTAAGTGTTGGACTAACTAAATAATTTGAACGAATACTACTACCACTCATTAATGTATTTGAATGTATAGATAGTTTATAACTAGTATTTTGAGTTAGTATATTACCAACATTTATACATTCTAATTCTGAATTATATACTTTGTTATTATAAAAACTTCTATTCCCAAACTGAAATCGATTAATTGTATTGTAACCAAAATTTACTATATCCTTATAATTACAAATAATATCATTACCTAAATTATCTTTTCTTCTTGTTATTATATTATATTGAATATCGTATTCAATTACATCAATTACTTTATTATAAGCATTATTACTATAAGGTATTTTTATCCAATTATCAGGAGATAAAGTTAAAACATCTAAACTTGAACCAATAGTACCACCAGTATTTTGCCAGTAATATCCACCCCAAATAACTGATGAATTTAAAGTTGTGGTGGAGTGATATATTATAGGATAAATTTGTGGTCGACCATACATTATAGCAGGTCCATTAGGACTTTGAAAAATACCATTATTTGGTCTATAAATATTAACTCTTGCTCCACTTATATCTCCAGTAAAATAATTTGAGTCACTATTCCAACCACTTGATGTTAAATCAAATAATCCGGATTGAGCGATTTTAAATAATACTCCAGTATCTCCCATTTCAGTTGTAATAGTTTCATTTTCAATAAAAGTCCCAACAATACTGGAAATATTATAACTTGATTTATTAGACCAAATGTATCCATTATTATCAGGAAAATAACGAGGATTATAAAATTCTCCATATCCTTCACTACTTAATTTATTAACGGTTAAAGCAATTAGATAAATTGTAGTTCCTGAATTAGTACCATCATTATATAAATCTGGATGTACACCACTTATTTTATATAATGCTCCTATTACTAAGGCGTTAGTTGATATTAAAGTATCTATTTCAGCTTTGGTCTTTTCAAAATAAAATGATAAACCTCCATCTAAAGCATCAAACTTAGCTTGCAATGGTAAATTATCTTTAGGGTTGCCTAGTATATTTTCCCATAAAACCGTTGGTACGCTGGTAGTTATATTCTTGCTAATTAATACCTTAATAGTTTGTAACTCTAAATTACTCTGAAAATTACCATATAATCTTGGTGGCGTAAAGCTTCTGTCTAATTGGTTAATAGGCATTACTATACCGTTAACCTCTACAATTAAAGGCCGTATTTCTACATCAGCAATAGGTTGATTAGTATTATCTAACCAAGGTAAGTACCAATTATCCCCACCTACATCTATTAAATTTGCTTGTGTTTTTGTAAGGTATGTTCCTATACCACCCCCAATCGCAATGTAAGTGCTACCGCTCCACCTGTACTGTAAATTGGTGTCAATGGTTACGTATATTTTACCGCTTTCGCCTATTACGGGTAATGACACAAGGTTTGCGACTTCTAAAACATCATCAAGATAGCTTGGCAATTGGCTTGCTGGCACCTTACCTGCAATCAAATCGGCTTTGGTGCTTATATCTATATCATTAATTTTTATGTACGAACTCCCGCCCCAGCGGTAGGTAAAATTTGTATCTAAGGTTACATATATTTTACCCGTTTTACCTGGATTAGGCAAAGCAGTTAAGGTAGAAAATTCTGATACTTCGTCGAGTTCGTCTGCCATGGTTTTTAAAAGAGTGGCTAGCTGGGTACCTGTTAAAGGTGTCTCGATTGGGCTTTGTAGTACACGGTTAATTTCAATTTTTAAGTCTTCTATGGTCATAAGTGGGGGTCTTAAATGGTTTATTATATGTTTTTTTGTGATTCGTTATTTTGAGTGATTTGATTTTTAGGTTCTTCGTCTTTTTGTGTGGGTAATATTTCATCTTTAACTAAATATTTTTTTAAAGGCTTTTTTTTTAATTACTTTTTCCTTGATGAAAAAGTAACAAAAAATCAAGGCTTGCTGTTGTTTTATCGGGTATGCTCAATTAATTTTTAACGGCGCAATTCAAGGAGTGTTAACTAAGTTAGTGCTTTAACAACAATTGTGCAACACGCTGCGACTTGCTTGAATTGTGCTTTAACTTAGTTTCTATTAAAAAATTTATTGGCATCCCGCTCCAAACAACGGCAAGGCCGTCCCCAATCGTAGACCTGTTTAATGGGTATAATATTTAATTTTATTTCATAGTTTTTGACATTGAATTGTTTTTAAATGGTTATTTCGTTCACGGTTAGATTTAATAAACCCGACGAGTTTTCTACTTTTACTTTAAAGCGATGATAAATTCGATCGCCATCTTCATCGGTTAAAACCAAGGGCGGCGTTATTTGGTATTGATTAGGCAAAGTATTAGGTAGTTTTTCCCAGTTGCCACGGTCGTTTTGTTTGTATAAGAAATATTTGCCCTTATTTACGGTGGTTGGCCATGTTAATTTATTGTCGCTAGCGGAATAGGTTATTTGTGGTGCTTCTGGGTTATAGGTGTCAATTAAATTTAATGCAATTACTGTTGATCCTTGAGATACCACTTCTTCTAATGCCTGTTTTTCGTTTACAATAATGCGTATAGCAGCTAAGCGGTAATACAGGGTTTCGCCTAAAGGCAAAGTGGTTAAATCTTCAAAGGTATCGGTTATATCTATGCTTTTGGTATCGGGGTTTGGTGTAAAATCAATATCTACAAAGCTATCCATTGTGTACAGAGAGGTCGTTTTTTCTACATCTGTAGTTCTGTACAGGCGTATTTTACGGTTACGGTTATCGGCCAATAATGGCGAGAGTTGAAAAGTTACTGCAAGTGGACTTCCGCCTAAACCAATTTGCTGGTTAATGCTAAACGAATTTATAATGGGAGCTTCATCGTGTGTGGTGTGTAAAATAGTAACAGGACCAGTAAATGGACTTAAAGGCCCGATATCCAATTGATTTGTTATTTCCGCAGCAGCATAAAAATAATAAAAACGCGATGCTGCTTTTAAATTATAATCGCTTACTCTTACAACTGTGGTGTTTGGAAAAGGGCTAGCAGGCAATATTTTCACCATCGGGAAAGGATCGAACTTAGTGTCGCTAGCATTTAACAAATAGCCATCTTTGTTTTTGATAGTCGGAGTTTTATTATCTGTTTGTGTACCTTCTTTAATAAAAGCATAAATAGGTGGTTGCTCCGTTAGGGGCAATAGATTTTTACGTATGGCTGCTTTGTATTTTTCTACTTTAGTATCCTGTGTATCGGCAGCATTCATTAAGCCTAAAGCATCGGGCAGGGGAAAACCATAGGGGTTTGGTAGGGCATCAAACACTTTAAATTTTGTGGGGTTTTGCTGATCAAATTTCAAATTTATCAATTCGAAATAGCGTTGATTAAAATTGACATCAAGTGTTAATTTGTTCAATCTTTCTAAAATAGTATTAATAGTATCGGGCTTGTATAAAGCCTCTAAAACATCGGCACTTGATAACCTGTAAAACATAAAACCAAAAGGTTTGCGAGGTGCCCCGTTTTTGTATTTTAGTTTTATATCGAAGGTAAAGGTGGCTTTGCCAATGGCATTAGGCCGTACTTTTAGGTTTAAAGGTATGGGTGCTTCTAATTCAACAGGTTCAACAATGTTACGGGCCAATTGAACAACTGGAGCCGATAAAACTGAACTTAAGCTAATGCCATCTACTACATCGCTTGTTTGTAAAGCCAATATGGTTTTACGGTCGGTTTGGCTATCATCAGGTTCTATATTTGTTGTATTAAAGGTTAGGACTCCAACAGGTGGTGTAATTGTTGCAGGGAAAAGATATGCCCTATAACCAGGATGAAAGTTTACGGGGATAACATCGGTAGTTGAATTTTTTATCTCGTTAACTGTGTTGAGACCTACCATGTAAGTGGTTGGAGAATAAACGGTTAGTTTTAATGGGTTTAGTTGTTCAATTAATAAAACATCCATTAATTTTATTTCGGTTTTGCTATTATCAGGATTAGTAATAGGTACTCTTATCAAACCTTTGTACCACTCTACATGTGCTGGCTGTAATGTATTAGGGTTATTTGCTGTGGGGTTGGCTGGATTAAAAGGTATATTGGTTTGCGGATGCGGTGCTAATGCAATATCAGGTGCAAAAGCCACGGTATAACAACCTGTTATGGCTTGGTTTTGGCTATCTAGTTTTTGGGTAATTAAGGCATTGGCAGTAATGCCACCTATTAATAAATGGGTGGTGGTTTCTTCTAACTTTACTTTTTCTGTTATAAGGGTTGTTGATAGGCTGGTGTTTACCAAATTAACGCTTGCCGGCACACTGTTATAGTTATTGGTGCTGCCTAAGTTTTCTATAATGGTAAAGCGTGAGCCTGTTTTTGGGGAAATGTAGTATTCGCGGATGCCGAAATTATCAACATCAGTTTGGGCCTCGTTTTTGATATTTTGCGATTGAAAAATTTTATCAATGGTAATGTTTAATTTGCCATTGGTACTGGTTATTTGGGTAATGGCAAATTGCCCATCTTCGGTGCTCAACAAACTGCCTATAAAATGGCTAAAGCTGGTTACGTTGGGTTCTACTGGTTTACCATTAATTAATGTATAACCTGCTACGTTTATGATTGCTTTATTGGCTTGATTGGCAACTGGACTTACATTGCTAATAATACCGCTAATTTGTAGGGGTGGCTGAGGCTTAAACCAAAAATTAATTTTGCTGCCTTTAACAACTTTGCTTAAATCTAGGTTATTGATGTCTATAATGTCTATATCTTGTATGTGCGATACATCTACAATATCTAACCAGTTAAAAGTTACCCTTGTAAAGCATACATTAACATTTGGGAAAGTCTCTTTACGCCTTGTTAACCATTCTTGTTCTTTTTTGGTGGTAAATAAAAGAGTATTTTCTTTTTGTATGTATTGCACCCCAATATTGGTAGGGGCTTGTAAGGTATTGCGAGGTTTAAAAACGGTAGCATCGGTACTTACTTCATCGCTTAAGGTGGATGTGCGAGAAAATAAATTGATACTATAAATGGCATAATGGTGTATGCCTGCTTCACTTTCAAAATGTATGTATAAGCTTGTGGCGTTATCTAATACGGGTACGGTTTCTAAAAAAGTGCCTTCGGGGTTGGCGAAATATTTCTTGCCTGTACGTTTGCTACCTGTTATTTCGGGTTTTACATAATTTGGTTGGTTGGTTGCCCTGTATTCTATACCATACATTACAGGAATACTTTGTTGAAACTGATTAAAGTTTTCGGCCACAGCCAAATTATTAAAATAATTATTTTCGGTTGCTTCAAAAGCAAAAGGCTGGCGGGTAATGTTTACCACACGCACATCTGAAAGTGATGAATAACCGTTACCATCGAATAGTGATTGTGATAAATCATTATCCAATGGAAAATCGTAAGATATTGGGCCAATATTGGCTTTGGCAGGTAAACGGCTATCGGTTTTGGCGGTAGGCAGGCTTAAATATTCTCGGGTTATTTGTTGGGCACTCGCTAAACTTGTGCGGTTTTGGTAGCTTATTTTATATATATACTTATTGTTGATAGCCACATTGCTCAACTCATCAATATAGCCTACACCAAACATACGGGCAATGTGAAAATCGAGTGTAAATAGGTTTAAAATGTTGGCATAATTTAAAGCGGGTAATTTTTCGTCGGTACTGGCATTATTTGCTGCATCAATATGTTCTAAAGCTTGGCGGCTAGTATTGCTAAGCGCAATAAATTTGCTAACGGCTTCACTCATAGGCGGGTCGTTTTCTTCCGTATCTGTGGCTTTGTCCCACTTATCTCTATAATTTTGGATATTAACTTTTGCGCCTTGGTTAAATTGTGGCCAAGCGTTATTGATAGCTTGGGTAGTTTTTTCTAAGCGGTTGTATACTGTTGTTTGATCTAATGATAAAGCAAATCCGCTTTCTATGGCTTGCCAATCGGCAGCTTGGCGACTGATATAAAAATCGTTATAGGTTTGTAGGGTAATGGCTTTTAGTACAGACCCCTCGGTTTTTTTAAGTCTTATTTTTTGGATGTTTTCGCCCTCAATTTGGGCAGTGGTGGCATTACCGCTAGTAATAGTTATGTTTTTTTGTATGGCAATTATTTCTTCTGTTTCTTCGCCATTACCTATTTGGTTAATTACCTGTATTTTTAAAGTGGCATTAGCGGCACCTGCTGTTTTACGGAAATCGAAATCTATATTAAAAGCGGCATTGCTTACATACATTTCAATTATACCTGTATAGGCTTTCAAAAAATTGTAGTGTTGCTCTGTAGGATTTATTGTTTTTGCTAAGCTATTGTACAAAGCTTTATCGGTAAAAATTAAGCGTACTCTACTACTTACTTTTTTGTTATTGATGGAGTAGTTGAGTAAATATGTCCAATTGTTATCGTAGTAGTGAGGGAAGTTTTTTATATTAAAAATACTGGCCCAAAATAGACTTTTTGGTAAAGTAAATATAGGTTTTGCAAAGCAAATAATTGGCGTTGTGGTTTCGAAATCGAGGGTAATGCTTATGGGATTGGTATAAGGTGTACGAGATATAAATATAAAATCGTTGGCTTGGTTAAAACCTACCGTACCAGAGGCTAAGCTACCTTTAGGAAAATGATCTTGAAGTACGCCAGTTAAACCCCAGCGTAGGTGTATGCCTGCAAGGGTACCATCCATACCATCGCTACCTGCGGTTTGCAAATACAAATCGGGCGAATTGCCAAAAGTTGCATTTTCGGGTTCGATACATTGATTTAATTTAAGTGCTGATAAATATAGTATTAACTCCTCTAACGCATCTAATACGGGTAATAAAGCGTACTCAATATATAACTTATTTTCTTCGCTTATTTCACCCTGACGGCTACAAAAATCAAAAAATATATTGGTTACGGTTTTAAATTGCGAGCTGTAACTGGTGTTTGTGGTATTGATGTAGCCTACTTTATAATCTATTCTTGAGAAATCTATATGGCTAAAATCGCCTTTAATTTCGTTTACGGTTACCGTTATGTTGCCGTTAATAATGCCATATACTACCAAAGTGCGGTTAAACAAATCGTTTACCAAATCTAACTCTAAGGTGTTTAACAATTGTATTAACTCGGGGTAGGCATTAAATGCACCGCTAGCCTGTTGCGCTTGTATAGCAAATAAACAAGCCGACATTGAGCTATAATCGGCACAAAAAGAGTGAGAAGGGGTTATGGTAGGCATAGTGGGTTAAAGTTTAGTCCCCCCAGCCCCCGAAGGGGGTGTAATCCCCCCAGCCCCCAAAGGGGGTGTAAACGAAGGAGTGGGTGAATGTGTGGTGGTTATAATCCCCCCAGTTCCCGAAGGGGGTGTAGAGGAAGGAGTGGGTGAATGTGTGGTGGTTATAATCCCCCCAGTTCCCGAAGGGGGTGTGAATGAAGGAGCGTGTGAATGTGTTGTGTTTATAATCCCCCCAGCCCCCGAAGGGGGTGTAAACGAAGGAGTGTGTGAATATGTTATGTTTATATGTATTGTTTTCATTTTTATATTCTTTTTATTAACGCTTTCAATCCCCCCTTCGGGGGTTAGGGGGATTTGGGGTTATGGGTTATGGGTTTTTATTGCAATAAATTCAGCTCTGGTGTACTGTAAGTTTCAAATAAGGTGGTATAATTAAATCCATTAAAAAGTTTGTAAGTAAAATCTAATTTAATTTTACCTAGCGGGATGTCCATTGCGGCATTCGTAATAAATACTGCCGAGGTATCGGCCGAGTGTATGTATATAAAACTTGAAGGTGGTATTACGGTATTGTTGGCTAGGGTTAAGGTAAGTTTAATAGTATCGTCTAATAAATTGGTGGGTATTTTCGGGTCGTTAAAGGGCTCGGGGTTACTTATTAGGAGGCCCAAACATTTGGTAGTTGTGGTATTTATTAAAACAGTAATTACGGTGTTTGGGGCATTTTCGAGGATGTTTAATGAAAAACCGCCATAAATTAAACGGTCGAATTTTGCAGTGTATTGGCTTGCGTTTGCTGTATTAATGCCCGTAACTTCGTTAATTATTGGTTTTATTTGACTGTTGATAATGCTTTGCGTTATGGCTATGTTTTTGGTATAAATGTCATATTTTTCTTGCCCGGATGTAGCGTTTAAAATAAAGCTGCTTGCTTGCGTTGCAAAACTGGCAAATATTGATGTTTTAAAGTTGTATTTATGCACTTCAACCGCTTGTGGTGTTGCATTACCCACACCGTAAGTAGCGTTAAATACAGCGGTGTACATGGTATTAGGTACTAAATCCGGAAATGTGTAGCTACCGTTTTGTATGCGTTTTTTCATATCGCTACTTACCGGGTTACAAGCACCTTGGGTTAAATTTTTGTTTAACCAATAAATTGTTTTCAAGTCTTCGGGAAAATTATCTATATTATCGTCGTTTATAATTTCTTCAATAGGATTTTCCCATTTTAAATTTTGGGCAATGGTAGTGCCATTTTGGGCTATTAATTGTACCACTAACTCGCTGCTTAGGGGCGTTAAGTTTAGATAATTATCCCAATTGGCAAACATGGCGTTGATGTAAGGTTGCGTAAAAAACAATTTGATTTTAGGTGCTATATAAAATGGGGGTTTGCTTAATTCGTAACGGCCTTGGGCATCGGGATACGAGCGTTCGAAATCAATGTATTCTCTAAGATTGGCCAGTTTAAATTCGCCTTCACGGTCTTGAGCTTTTAATGCAATGTATTGTGGGTTTTGCAAATGGAAATGGCCAATAGGGCCTGCCGTTTTAAAGCCAAATATTTGTGTAGATGCTTTATTTATGCCTTGCACCGTATCGCTAGTTGTTATGCGAATGGCATAAGTGGTATTTGGCCGCCAAAGGGGTTGTACTATTTTATTGATACCTGCATCTAATATTGCAACTTCATTGGCTAATTGTTGGTTAGTTAATGGGCTTTCGGTTATACGTTTTTGCTGCTCGGCTGTAAAGTAGGTTATTTGGTTGAGGTAAGTAAATTTGGGCTGGGGTGAAAATACGGCTAAGGCTGAAGGTATAGCAGTTTGGCTTTTAGAAATCCCATCTATAAAAATCTCTAAAATATTACTGTTTCGGTTTACCGATACCAAAATGTTTTTATATTGCTTTGCGCTGAATTTATTTGTGTTACAATCCAGCGTATATTTATCAAAAGCGGTAACAAAAACGGTATTAAAGCCACTGTAAATAGTTAGTAAAATGGTAAAGGTAGGTATAGCAGCTAGGGTGGTAAAAGTAGTATTGGTTTGGCTTGCTGCATTTTGTATGAGGTGCAAGCTAAATCCTTTTCTATAGCCTTCGGTTTGGCCATCGACTACTTTTGTTAAAAGCGTACTTATACCAGAATCAACTTTAAATACCGCCGTAAGTTCTACTGCAAAGCTAGCATTTTCTATTTTTAGGCTATCCTGATAAGGTATAAATAACGCATTATTTTTGCCGGTAAACTGGTAGGCTTTGTTCAATTGTAATACACTGTTGGTATCGTCTTGATAGTAATTTTCTTTTTTTAAAGGCCTGCCATTTATTTGGGCAGTAATATTACCCACCAAAGCCTGCTGACTATCCATGGCAAATTGGGCTACAATACCCGTTTCGGTAAGGGTGTTTTTGGCCAATACTTGTGGCAAGGTAAAACTGCGGTTGTAAAAAGTTATATACAGCAGGGTTTTAGCCACTTCTATGTAAGGATAAATGTTATCGGGTATTTCAAAACCATTGGCAATGGGGTAATATCCACCTAGTTGTACATCACCTTCGTAATCTAAATCGGGTTGTGAATTTATGGCAATTACAATTTTATCAATGCCATCCTCACCATCCAAATAATTCAATTTCGCATTTTGCTGAATAGGGTTTATGTTATCTTGGCGAATCAAATAATCGTAGGATATCACTTCGC
This sequence comes from Sphingobacteriales bacterium, assembly GCA_043763845.1. Lineage (GTDB taxonomy): Bacteria > Bacteroidota > Bacteroidia > Sphingobacteriales > Sphingobacteriaceae > Pseudopedobacter. The sequence goes on along the minus strand of JAYULE010000185.1, from coordinate 43,781 downwards.
CATAATCACTTACTTTAAAATTGGTGGTATAATATAAAACGGTAACATTGCTTTGGTTGGCACCAAATGTAAGTTCTATTTTATTTACTGGTTCGGGGAAAACTAGGCTAATGAAGCTATTTTCTTGCAGGTATAGGTTTTTAGTTAAACTAGGTGGAATACTAGAAGGAATGCTTTTAACCTGGCCAGCAGTGCCCGAAAAAGTAAAACTTACCCCACTAAAACTTATGGCTTCGGTAAGTGGATATACGGTGTCTACTGTTTCTTTTTCCCAGTTTATAATGTTCTTTTTTAAAACAGTATCGTAACAAAAAACATCTTTTGGTTTAAAATTACGAGCATCTAAATTGTCGGCACCATTTATGGTTTTAGATGAAAAGCTAAACATATTTTGTGCGAGTAGGCGTATTTTGTTAAAACGGCCTGGTTCTACAAATTGCCAGTACCCTTGTTTTAAATTAGACAGAATTACAGGGGCGGTAGCGTTGTTATTGCTGTTTACAATACTAGTTACCGCCTCGTAAATATTGTAGGAAACCCAATTACCTGCGGCAGCAGAGGTGGGTACCCAAGCAAAAATCTCTAAGTTTTCTAACCTAAATTGGTGCTCAATTTGGTCGCTGTACCCTCTAATAGGTGGCATTAGTTCTTTATAACCAGTAGGAACTTGATTAGATGCCCCACCCAAAGGTACAATACCTGGCAGTACAGGTTTTTGCAGTTCTATATCAATAAAACAATCTAATGGTATGGTAGTTTCTGGTTTTGTAAAATCAACTTTCCATTTACCATCACTAAAATCGTTAGGTGCAGGTATAGTACTTGTTATTGCATTTACATAATTTAAAGTAAATGTTTCTTGTGTTAAAATATGTGTAGCCTTGGCTGGGATAATACCTTTGGCAGGATTGGGTAAGTTAAGTACAGGTATAGGCACTCGCAAAGGCGAATCATCGCCACTGATGCGCCAGCTAAATTCTAAGCCTATTCTAAATCTTCTAATTATTCTAAAGCTTATTTCTACACTACCCACAATATTAAATGGATGCGGAGCTTCTACTGCCAAACCTGCCTGTACAGATATTTCAAATCCCCATCTCCAAACTCTTATATAAGCGTAACCGCCTAATTGTATAAAACCACCAATTTGGAAAGGCCTAAAATTAATAAAACCGCCTAAATTAAGGAAAGCGCCGCAGCCAACCGATACGGGCCCAAAGCGTTTGTTAAAATCGAACCTTGCCCCAGCACCAGCTTTTATGCCCTGTGCCGAAATCATAAAATAGGCATAGCCATTAAACAAGCTTAATACTTGGGTTCTTATTCTGGCGGTTTCGGGCGCATCTTTTCCTATGTTTAAATACCAACCCGAGGAGTTATTGAAAAAGAAAGCCATATCCAACTCGCCGTGTAAGTCTAAAATGCTACCACTATCGGGTATTTTATAGTCAACAGCTAAATTTGCTCGTATAGCTTGGTCGCCAATAATAATTAATGCGGTAAAAGGAGGTTCAACATCATCATCAATACCTAAGCGCTTGCGCAGGATGGCGGCTTGCCCTTCGAGGAGGAAAACATCGGGCAAACCCAATAATAAAAACAGCTTGCTAGAAAAAGTTTTACCTGAATCGAAACTGGTGGCTATAGAAGCCCCAGCACCTAAAGATAAACCGGGTTTAGAGGCAAATTTATCAATATTTACACCTTTTGTTGGAGCTCGGTAGTATTCTAACCAACTTGAATCATCGGCCTTGTTGGGAACATAATGTTGGCCAAATAAGCCTCTAAAGCCGTAAATGCCCAAGCCAGTTGCACCTATGGGTACGGGGGTGGCTAGTTCTATATTCATATCCACCAAAAATGCGGGTATGCTTGGGTTAAGGCGCATACCTGCACTGCCGCCAAAATCTAGTTTGGGTATATCAAAAGTAACCGAGCCAGCATATTCGGTGCTGGCTTGGCTCAATGGCTTCCCTTGCTCATCAACACCTTCTACCTCTGGGTTCTTCATACTTAAGTGCCCTTTAAGTAAGAAATTGGCGTCTTTAGTTTTATCGCCTGGTACGCGTATGTCAATATCTATCCCTTCTATGCGTATGAAATGATCGAACCCATCCGGATGAACGTCCGTATTAAAATAATATTTAATGCCATTGCCACCCACGTTTACGCCTGCCCGCCCGGTGTTTATCATACCATCGAAAGTAATGGAGCTATAGGTACGATTGCCCTTTTTGTAAGGTGCCAAGCTAAGTTCTACTACTTCTAATTTTACAGGCCCTACTTCTAATTTAAAGGCTTTTTGTAGTTTTATGCGGCCAGCGGCAAACTCTAGGTGCCCATCGTCCCAAATACGCAGGCGGTGTATTTCTATTTGTTTGGGTAATACTTCACCCAACAAAGGTACATTTGCCGTAAAATCTAATACGCCCGATACTTCGGCATAATATGAATCGTTTAGCTTGCCTACTTCTAGGCTACGCACTTTTAAGTCGAATACATTTGGAAATGAAATGATATATGGTGTTAATAGTGGCTTGGCGGTAATGCTAAAATCGCCGTTATCAAAAATGCGGGCTTGTATACCTATTTTGGCATTCTCGGTACTACCGTTTCCGTTTTTAAATTTCGGTATAGTGAGCAAGCCTTCTATATTACATTGGGTAATGGTGCCTTGCCTAAAGGTTAGCGAAAACAGTTTTAGCTCGGCATCGAAGTTTGTGCCAAACTTACGGTACAATGTACCATTGGCTGCCAAGCCAATAGTACCCGAAATACCGCCTGTGCCTATCAATAGGTTTTCTGCAAATAAGGTGGTACTAGGCTTTGTTGGGTCGGTAATACCAAAGCGGGAAAAAGTAATTTCGGCTGTCTGTACGTAAAGGCCTACAAAATCTAGGGGGTAGCCGGCTAGGTCGGCTTCGGGGATGTTGGTGGTGCGGCTAAGATCTAGCTTAGCTTCAGTAAAGCTGATAATGAGGCCAGTGTTTGCTATTTGAGCTTTGGGATGTGCAGCTGGAAAACTAATTACAATATTATCATTAAAGCCAAAACCTGCTTTGCTATCAAACCTAAACTCGCCAATATTAAAAAGCAATGTGGTTTTTATGGCTTCATCTGTTTCTATTTCTCCGTTTGCATTTATGGGTATTAATACTTTGCGGGGTATTTCTAAGCCTGCCGAGAGTTGGGCAGTGGCGGTAACTTGTGGAATAAGTAGTTCTTTGATGCTATCAATAATATTAGCACCTAATGTAGGGAAAAATAGAAAATTGATGTTTTGTAGCGTGTTTTCTATACTAGTTTCATCTATAACATAGTCAACAAAAACTATCTCTTGCAAGCTAACCGTAGTGTTTTGTGCTAAAGCAGTTAGCGTATCGTTAATTGCAATGTCGTTATCTGTGTTTAATGGATAAGGTATGTTTAGTGTGGGATATTTAGTGTTAGCCGCTTGTACAAAAGTATCTAAAGGGTTTGCAGTTTCAATTAACAAACTGGTTGTAGATAATAGTAAATCTAAGTCGCTTACGTTAACCAGATCAAAAATAAGTTTGTAAAAGTCATTACTACTGAAAGAGAAATTAGTTAATTTAAAATTTCTAATATATTGTTGTATGCCCCAATGCCATGTAAACGAAAGCGGTATTACATTAATGTCGTCGTTGGGGTTTTCTAAATTGGAATTGAGAGTTAATACTAAGCCTGTGCCTGGTATTTCCAGTTTTAGTAGCTCCGAAAAGGTGATAATATCCAGATTGTAGGAAATAGTTGCACTGCTTGATGACCTCTGTATTTTTAAATCTCTGTAATAAATTTTTTCTAGTAAAGAATTAATCCCCGACGATATAAAACTTAAACTCTCGGGTATTTGTGCCGGAGTTATGAGGGTTGAAAGTGGGGGGTAAAATTTGTTTGGCATAGCGTAGATTATATTTAATTTTTTAAATCGAAAAATAAATAGCTTTTTCAAAAGTTTGAGTTCTATTCAAATTTATTGGGTCAGGACCAAGTCTTTTAAATTTAATAGGATCATACATATATATTAATTTACCATTACAAATTAATTCATAACAGGGAAATAGGTTGTGTGTGCCAGTAAAATAGCAATAAATTCTATCTGAAGTTTTAAGTATTTTTAATTTTAAATCAATATCAATATTAGGGGTGGTTAATGGATTTGTAAAAGGGTAACCAGCAGAAGTCGATGCTTGTATAGTTGCTGAATTTAAAATATCGGTTAAACTAGAAAATAAAGAATTTTTAAACGTTGGGTAAACCAATTCTAAACCAGAAGTTGGATTTGCTTTTTTTACCTCGCTTTTATCAGTAAACCTGTTATCAAAAAAACGGTCAAAATATATAGTATATCTTTCACTGTCACCAGCGGTTGGTTTAAAATATTTTGTATTCTGATTGTAAAAGCTGGTTAGGCCAATTTTTGACACATCAATACTTGCTGATAACTGTAACCTATGCGTACCCACTTGATTAAATGAACGATCATCTGTTTTGTAAAATAAATATTCTTTTAAAAACGGAAGGCCAGATAATGGCTCTTCGCCCCAATAACCAGTTACTTTTTGTATATCAATTAAAAACGCATCTTTATTAACTGCAATATTTATGTATGGAATTTTAACAAAAAAATCCTTTAGTTTTTTACCTAATTCCTTTGATATAAATGCTGTAAATTTTATGTTAATTGAATCCATTTTTTTCTATTGAATCTAGTTTATATTCCATTAATTTTTTATTTAATATCATATTGTAAATGCTATCGGTTAATTTCCGAACTTCTTGATAACTAAAATCTTGTTTGCGGTTTTTAAAAGGTAATAAAACAATAAACTCATAATCACCTCGAACTTCATTTGAAATAATATAACCTTGTTTTGCTATAGGCACTCTGTCATAAAAAATACTATTTGGCATCCCTCTGTTCAGGTATAAAACTTTATCATCTACTAAATTAATATTTATGGTTTTAGGTTTAAACCAAGTCAATAAGTAATCCCCCCATTTTAAGTAATAGTTGGATGCAATGAAATAAAATTTATTTTGATTTTGTGGCACTGTTATTTTAAAATCATAAGATTTGATAATAGCTTCGTAATAAAAAGAAGTAATAAAATACATTATAAAAATAGATACAACTAACAACTGTGTAGGCTTAACATTATATTTTGTAATTATGATAACAAATATTCCAAAAAGCATAAAAATATATGGTGCATAAGTAAAAGTATCACCTAACAATATTAAACCTATACCCATTAAAATAAGTGTAACACCAATAAAAAAACTTATCCGTTTTTTTAAGTTATATTTTTCTGTCTTATTTTCTATCATTAATTTAAGTTTAAAGAATAAATATTAAAATTTAAATTATGTGATGTAACCTCAATCTTATTTCCATTAATTTTATATCCTTTTAATATAATATCAAAAACAGTATAGCTTTGATTGTTAATATTTTCTAGTCTATTTTCAACAATACTTATAAAAACAGGGTAGTTACCTTCAAATTCATTATAACCAATAATTGTACTCCATTGTGGATGCGTAAAAGTAATTAAGACATTATCTCCAATTTCAGAAAGTGGTTGGTTTTGATATTTTAATATTAAATTATCTATAAATTTAAAATCAGTATTTACATTTTTAAATTCACTGTTAAGTTCAAACGGGAGAAGATATTTTTTAGTAGTATTTTCGTTGTACGCATCTAGGTTGGCAAACAATATTACTTTATCTAAATCAAATGAAATACTAGGTACAAAAACAGCATCATAACCATGTATTGTCCTTAAATCTATATAGAAACTTTCGTTACAAAATTTAGTTGGTGTAAGTGAATTGTTATAGTTGAAATTTATTTTTGGACTAAAAAGACAGTCAAAGTTATCCCCTTTACGCATTTGGGTATTTAGGGGCAGTGGCAAAACTTCTTCGCTTTTCCTTTTGCAGTATTTAATTTGCACATAAGAGCTTATTAAATTACCGTTTATCCAAGGTAAGCCTATATTAAATTCATCGGAAAAATTATTTGCTACAGCTAAAGGTTTAAATTTTTCTTGTTTGTCATATTCATCAGGGAATGTATCAGAATTATTATATGCCTTGCTAAAATAAATTATAGGTTCAGGGTTGTCCCCGTTACCAGAAGGCAACTGTAAACTAAAACTTTGGTGGTTAGCAGTTGAGGTAGCAAAATCAGTATTATCCAAGATTAAGATTGGCCATGAATTGGCATAATAATCAATTGAGGCGAAGGCTGTATCGCCCTTTTTTATTTTAATTTCAGTAAAATTATTGGTTGGGCTTAATCCATAATTTTTGAAATAATTAAGCGAAAAATTAAATTCATTTCTAATGTCTATATAACATTTATTTTTATTAGAAAATTTACTTAGAAGGTTATTATATAAATCTTCCCCTTTCCATTTACTTTTTTGGCTTGCGCTAATTACGCTTAATTTATCAGCATAAAAACTACCAAAAAATGCACAAGGGTCTATAAAATTTAGGATACTTTCTTTATCGTTCCAATGTTCAAAAAAATCTTTTTGGAGCGGTGTGGTTGATAATGTTTTTGCCCTAATAAAGGTAGCTGAGTTTCTAGCCAATGCCAATGTAGGTTGGTAAAAAAGTGTATCTAAAACAATTTCAAAACCTATTGCATCTTTATCAAATTTACCTATAGTGTTACCCGCATTTATATGCCAAAACTGTACCTCGGGGTAAATAGTCGAAAATACATCTTCGATTGTTTGGCTTTCCGGCAAATTATTTATGGCAGTATCTAAGCCTAAAATTGCTTGGCTTGGGCTACCTGTAGTGTTAGTTGTTTCAAAAGCTGCCCAAATAGCGTCTACTAAATCGTTATTACCTTTTGCGGCAAGGACTGTAGTTGTTGCAGCTATTAAACTATCTTTCTTAATGCCTTTATATATAAAATACTTGATTTTAGGAAAATTAAACGGTTGTGTGGGTAGGGGTTTAAATACAATATTTAAAAGTTCTGAATTTTCCGTTTGTTGTTGTACCAATATTTGTCCATTACAAACTGCTATAGCGTTAGTATCTGCTGTTGCAGTATGTTTACTGGTTACTAAAAAATTTTCATTCTCAATTGTATTTATTGTAGAGTTGGCACTCGGCCCAAAAGCATTAACAGTTTGAATGTTTAAATTTTGAATATCTGCAAAAAAATGATATGCCATTATGTTTTTCTTAGTATCAATTAAAAATTTTTATCTCCTACACAAAATCGCAATTGGAAACGAACTTCGGACTATGTTTAAGTGTTTGTAAATGTTTGCTAAATGTATATGTAGTTTTCTGTAATTGCAAGAGATTTAAGAAATAATTAATAGATGTTTCAACATGTAAATTATTTGTAAACAAATGGTTAAGTCCCCCCGGCCCCCAAAGGGGGTGTTTGGTTTTGCAAGCTAAAGTCAGCTGTTTGTAAGACAAAAATGGCGTGGCGTTAGGGGTAGTTTGTTGTTTTAAGGAAGGCTTCCCATGGAGGGAAGACTTCCTTTTAGAAAACAATAAAGCCACAGTTAAAACTTTAGGGAGGTGTGTTATTACTATATACTGTTAAGTACGGGTAAAAAACAAATCTTCGGTTAAAAACCATTGCTTATTCTACCAACAGTTTTTGTACTTGACGGTAATTTGCAGATGTGATTTCTAAATTATACATCCCTTTGGGTAAATCCACATTTACAACTTGGTTTGAGGTATCATCGCAAAAAATGATAGCTTTTTTAACATTTATACCTGCCATATTGGTTATACTTGTTTGGTAATTACCTTTTGGTAAACCTGCTAATTTTACATTAAACTGTTTAGCTGTTACTGGGTTGGGGTAAATGCTAAAAGTTGCGTTGTTTAATTGCGGTATTTTTACTGATACAATGTTTGAATATTCAAATTCGCCATTGCTATCTACTTGTTTTAAGCGGTAGTATAGGTATTGGGTTTGTGAAATTAAATTAGCATCGTTATGGTTATAGTTTTGAGGCACATTGGTAGTTCCATTACCTTTTACATAAGCTATTTTTGAAAATATTAGTCCGTCGGTACTTCGTTCTATATCAAAACCTTGGTTATTAATTTCGGTTGCTGTTTGCCAATTTAAACGTACTTTATCATCCCCGTAAAGGGCGGTAAATGTGGTAAGGGTAACCGGTAGGGTTCCGTTGCTGTTTATAGTTTGGGCATAAATATCCGAATTGAAACCAGCCGGTATACTTGCTCTAAAATCTTCCCAAAGGGCTATCATTTTATTGCCCGTAAGGGTTAATGTAGGACTAGATTTATTGCCTGCCGAGTTGCTTACCAATACACCGCCTGCTGTCCATAAGGTTGTACCTGTGGTGCTTACTTTTTGGGTGTATAGTGCTCCGTTGCCTAACGTAGTACTGCTTTTTGGCGTTATATATACATAATTCCCATCGCTATCAATAATTGCACTGGGTGCATCTGAGTTTATATCCAAATTATTTCCAAAAACACTTACATCGTTGGCATTAAATAATTTTGTGCCTGTATTGTTAAAACGTTGTACATAAAAACCTGTAATACTGTTTCGTACATCCGTCCAGCCTATTAAAGCACCACCGGTATTGTCAGTAATTATATTGGTGTTTGCAATGTAACGGGGGTATGTTTGGCTTTTTGCTATACTATTGTCAACTGTTAGGCCATAGGTGCCCGCAAATTGAGGAATACCTAAGGCCGAATATTTTTGTAAAAATAAACTTACTGTTGTATTAGTTTGGTAAGAAACGGTGCTGAATAAACCGCCGTTATTATCGCTTATAATGTCTTCTATATCATAATCGGTAGGAAAGTTGTACAATTGTATTGCGGTAGCCAATTGGTTTTGGCCGTTTGCGTTTATGGTTTGTAGGTAAAATTCGTTTGGTTTAGTTTTGGTTTGGTTGTTTCTAACCTCTTCGAAAACGGTATTAAAAACTACGGTAAAATTGCCATTTATACCCTTAAAAATTTGACTATTACCAATAGTTTTAGTTATTAAGGCAGTATATATATTTTTGCCATTGGCAGCCCAAATAATTTGGCCATTGGCATTCACTCGTTGTGCGTAAATGGCTTCTTGGGCTTCATCGGACCATACAATAATAGCACCCGATGCGTCATCGCTAACAATGCTTGAAAATACTTGGTTGCCAGGGGTGGCATTTATTATAAGCCCACCGTTACCCCAAAGAAGTGTGCCACTAGCGTTAATGCGTTGAGCGTAAACATCAGCCTCTGTTGCGGTAAGTTCTGCATCTACATCAAAATTAAGCCAAGTAATTATTGCCCCGCCATTACCATCGGTTACCAAATGAGGAAAGGCTTGGTTACGGGTAGAGTTGGTTATTTGGATGCCATTTGTACCTCCCCATATAGTTACACCGCTGGCCGATACTCTTTTGGCTTTTATAACATCGGTACCTAAATTTTCATCGCTAACTGCCCAAACTACTATTATTCCCCCACTGCCATCGGGTATAGATTCGTGGTCGTATTCGGCAAGTGCGGTGTTGGCAATAGGGGTGTTTACAGATGGGTTGCTAGACCATTGTGCGGTTGCATTGTTTAAGTTAGCAAATGCAAATAGGGTAAATGTTAGTGCTAATTTAATTTTTTTGATGGTTTGGTTTTTGTGTTTCATAAGTTTATTGGTTATGGGATTAAATAAGTGTATTGTTTATGTTTTAGAAAATTATTTTTATAAAGTTTGTAATTGTGCCAAATTGCTTGTTTTGTTATATTTTATGATGCCTATTTTATAGTAATTAGGCTTATTGTTTAAAGTAGTAATTGTTTTAGAATTAGTAAACGGGGCTGTACCGCCAGTGTTTTCAAAAACAGTACCATTTTTGGCCATAGTACCATTTAAATAAGTCTTTAACTCCACTGTAAATATGCCCGAATTTGGTGCACCGAACCAAGTAGCATACAATGCAATTTCAACTATATTTAGGGATAAAGGATTATCGGCAATAAATTTTTGGACACCAATTAATACAGATTCTGTACCAGCAGTACCTGTACTATCTGATCCCCACCATAAATAAGCATCAGTTTGTGGAGTGATATTTGCGGGCAATGTGTATCCATTTTGCATATTAGCAATCTGATTATAACCAGCATATTTTTTATCGTAAATTGTACCCGTATTTTCAAAACCCACTTTAATATCTAAATCTGTACCTGCACCTTCAAGCCATTTAAAATAAACTGCCATAAAAGTAAAATTACCAATGGGTGTAATATTCTGTTCTAATTTTTCAAAAAATATTGTTTTTATACCGCTCCAGCCTTCCGCTGTTAATAATCTGCCACCAATAGTATAAGTACCTAATTGCATTTGCTCGGTAAATGTGGGTTGATTTTTATTGATTACTAAATTACCATTTACATACCATTGGTAGGCCAATATTAAGGCTTGGTCTTCAACACTGTCGAACTCAAAAGAAAAACTGGCTGGTTGGTTTATTATTTGTTGTGTGCCTACAATAGAAAAAGCAGGGGTAACTAGGCATTGGGTGTGTGGCATAGGTTTGGTATTTAAGGAATTTTAATTAAAAATAAGATGAGTTATAGGCTATATTTATGGATAAATGTAAATTTTGGTTTTGGTAATTGCAAGCTTTTTTAAATAAAAATATTAGGTGTTTAAAAGTGTAATTTATTTGTAAACAAATAGTTACGTTTATGTTAAGTTGGCCTACCAACCCCCAACGGAGAGATGGACAAGGGGTAGCGAAAACAGGGCAAAATTGGTGTTGGGTTTAAGCTTTTTTGCCTTGTTAAGAAATCCCGAGGCTGGCTGCCCGAGGCGGAAAACGAAAGTATGGAAGCTGGTTGTCCAAAAGCCCGTTGTTCAATTAATATTCAACCTTATCCTCGCCTTCCATTAATATATCCACAATAATATCTAAATCGCTGTTACAATTTTCAGCTGTTTTAATGCCTACTTCTTTTAAAGCCATTAAGTTGTTTAGGCTGGCATCGTCCATATCTGGTTTTGCATTGCTTAAACTTTTAGGTTGTATGCGCATATAGTTATTTTGATTGCCATTTGCTGCAAACATTTTTAGCAAATGGTAATGGGTGGTTTCGGCCGATGCCGACATCATAATATCAATTACAGGTTTTATCCAGCCTACTGCACCCCAATCTTTTGCTTTATTATAATTGTAGGATTTACTTTCGCTTCCAGTACCAAGCGAAAGAATAAACATATCTTTTGCAGTAGGTAAACCTTTGGCGTTACGCACTTCGGAGTAGGCGCACAATGCTGGGTCGTTGGCAAAAATGCCACCATCTATTAAAGGGTAAGAAACCCCACTAATAGATTTTATTAACGCAGTTTCAAAATAAGTGGGCGCAGCCGATGTTGCCCTACATACATCTCTTATTAAAAAATCGCCACCGTCGCCTTTTCTATTATAATCATGCTGGGCAAAAAAATGAGTTTTGCGCTCCATAATATCATAAGCAGTTATTAGGCATGGCTTAAGGAGGCTACTTAGCCTTGTATTACCAAAGTATTTTAATAAAGTTTTTTCAATAGGGGCACTAGGGTATTTTTCATCAAATAAACCTTGTGTAAATTTTTGCCAACTCGAGGCATCAAAAATTTTATTTCCATTATTCATATATAAATCTACCGCTTGCTTAGCCGTAAATTTTGGCATTAAAGGGTTTGTTTCATCGGGACAAAGTAGCAGGCAGGTTAAAATACCCCCAGTACTGGTTCCTGCAAAAAAATCGAAATAATGCGCTATACGAGCATCGGTGTTTCCTGTTTTTATTTGTAGTTTTTTTTCTAATGCCACTAACACTTGGCCTGGTATAATGCCTCGTATACCACCACCATCAATAGAAATTATTTTTTTCATTTTGTTTCGAGAATTAATATTTTTTATAATTTGGGCGTTTAAACACGCTTTCGGCTATATCTTTTTATCAATTGCGGTTGGCTTAAGCCAACGGCAATTGATAAAAAGTATGCCGCCTCAATCGTTAACGCTCTTAAAATCGGCACACTAAAATTTACAAATGCACTAGTGCTTTTACACCTAACTAAGTTAATTGTGTTTATAATTCAAGTAAATCCCTACCCCTCATTATTACTTAACCCGCCTTTGGGCAACAATTTTATTACCCGCACATTAGCTGGTTGTACATTGTATTGTGGCCTACGTATAGCATAAAGCCTGGTTTTAGCCATACGGGTAAAGCTAACTTTATCGTCTTGGTTGCCGCCTATAACGTGGTAGGCAGTTTCATCTTCGCCTATATATACGGCAACGTGGCCAGCTTTTGCACCTTCAAGAGTACGACGAACAAAAACAAGGGTATCGCCAAGCATTGCGGTATTAGTAGCGGTACCAAATGTGCCCCAGTTTAATGCCCAAAGTGGGTCTTTAGGTACTATTTTACCACTACGTTTGGCTATTACAGCCATAAATAAGCCACACCAAGGTATTTTATCGGCTTTGTAAACATCGGCAACTTTGCCGCCTACTTCTTTTGCCCATTGCATAATGGTAGAGTTATTACCATGGCCCGTCACTTCAAGCGTACCATACAATTTTAGTGCTTCAACAAGCATTTTAGGGCCACCTTCTTGGTTTAGCCACTGGTATTGGGTGGGAATTGTAATTGACATAATTTATTTTTTAGGGTAAAAACTAATTTTATTATTTTACTTAATTTATAATTAAATGTTTTAATGGCTAAATGTAATTGTTGTAAAACAAAAATGCAAGCGTTTTAAGAAAAAAAATTGCAAATTTTAGTATTTAAGATATTCGTAAACAAACAGTTACAATTATGTTAAGAAATAGTTAAGCTGAGCAATAGATGTTTAAACACATATAATATTCGATGTTTTGTATAATGTGTTTGATATGCAATATTAATATAATATAGTATAATATTTTGTAAGCGAATGAGACGGTTTAACATTGGAAAATATAAAAAGTCTATAGTATATTTAACTCTACAAAATTCTGCAAAAAATAGACTACCATTTTTATTTACATGGAACTAAGGTCTCCCATAAAACACTATAAATGTCCATTACGCCAAAATTATCGACATAAACCAGCGGTCTCATATCAACTAAATAGTAAATTTAAAACTTCTTTATTTATACCCCTTAGCACTGATTCTTTACCATAAACACAATTGAAGGCGCTAATTTGTATTAAGCCGCCCGCCGGTTTTCTATGTTTGCCTTATGCCGTGTTGTAATTATTTGTTGAATTTAAGATTTTATAAATTATAGTTAAACCCAAATTCGAATATGGGGCTTTTGCTACGATTGTTTACCGGAAAAATTAATTTACCACCCAAATCAAAATTTGGTAAATAGTAGCGTAACAAGTTCATATCGGCTCTAAGTTCAACCCCGCAAGTGCGCAAACCTTTGCTAGTTCCTAAATTCTCAAAATCGGCAAAAAGGCCGCCTTTAAAACGTTTTATGTAAGCTAATGGGCCTAATTCAAAATCGGGGTAAGCAATTGGGAACCTATAATCTAACAGCAAGGTATTTTTAATTTTGCCAATAGCATCAATATTTGCTGTACCACTTGCCCGCGGTATATCAATATCAAAATTATATACACCGTTTGCATTCTGCATATTATAACTTGCTTGTAGGCTGTGGTTTGCAAACAATCCTGGAAAGTAAAATTGGCTACGTATAAAAGAAAGCTGGCCTTTTTGGGTGTTAAATGGTAAATGACTATAACCAAAACTTATATTTTGCCCAAAACGCGGGGCTAAATCGCGTTGACTTTGACTTTGGTTTAAACTAAAAGCATATTGGTATTGTAGCGGAAATTTTATGCTGGTAATAAAATTTTTATTGTTTGTTGTGGGGTTGTAGCGTTGCGTATAGCTTGTGCTGGCATTAAAAACCATAGTTAAATTTTGGTTTAGCCAGTTGGTTTTGTAGGGTAATTTTAGGCTTAATTGGCTATAATTTTCTCTCCAATAAAATGGATATACCACCTTTTGGTTATTTTGTCGAATTTCTTCTTGCCCCATTTTCGGCCTATTTTGATAATTAAATGAGATAATGGGATAATATTTTGCATAATTCAACGAGAAATGATATTGGCTACGTTGCAAATTTTGTTGGTATTGGTAACCAGCTGTAAAAGCTAAAGTGCTTAATTTATTGTTCGATAGTACTTCTAAGCCAATAACTCCAGTGTCAAAAAAATCGTTATTATTGGTAATTGGGCTTATGCTGTGGAAATAAAAAAGATGCCCAAGTTCGCTGTAAGGTTTTGGTTTGTAAATTTTATCAGGAATATTTTTAAGTACATCTCCGCTATTTTCTTGTGCAAGTAAGGGTTTAAAATATTCAACAAAGTTATTGCTAAAAGTGGTATCCGCTTTAGCGAAAAGGCTATCTAAACTAAGTTGAGCTATATTGTAGCCGTTGTATTGGTAATCGTTAAATAAAAATTTATTGCCGTTAATATCGGCATTAAAAGCCCCAAATTGAGCATTGGTAATTTGGCTGATTTTTTTATTAGCCAAATTTATGCTGTACATATTTTCAATACCGTTATAATGTGCTTTGTAAATTACTTGGTTTTTGTAAAAAAACGGGCGGTTAATTAATTGGCGTGAAAATGGTAAAATTTGCTCAAATGATTTTTGAATGCGGTTATAAATTAATAAGGTTTTACCCGATTGGCTAAGTGCGGTTACTATAATACGCTTGCCTTCAGCATCAAACCTAGGGAATTGTAAAACCAAATTTTCGGGATTAGGGTAGGTTTGTAATTGTTTACCAGTTGTGGCATCCAATTCAACCAGCTCAAATTTATTTTGCAAACTTACTTTTACGGCTATAATTATTTTAGCATCGGCCGATAGGGCAGGAGAAAACAACCTAGTTTTAAACGTTAATTGCTTATGTATTTTGGTTTTTAGGTTATAGGTATTAATTACACTAAAACTGCGTTGGTGAAACCGTTCGTCGCTGCGGTACTCGTCCCAAACCAACAAGTCATTTGCATAATGCAGGTTAGGTTCGGTTTGGTAAGCAATCCTTACAAGCTTTTTTTGTTTCCCTTGCGGGGATAGCAGCGTAATAGTTGGCGTAATACCTTTCGAGTTTTTTAAGCAAATAATGTTGCCATCATCCATTAGAAAAGGGAACAAATAATTGGTAGGGTTATTGGGCGTTTGCGGGTTTAACGGAGCATATTTTACTCCCTTAGTTTGCTGCGCTTGCTGTTGCCAAAGGCTATCAATTTCAACCATAGTTTTTAGGTAAAGTTGGCGTGTGTTGTAACCCGAATATTTTTTAAAAGAGTTAGAAAGACTATAAGGCCGTATGGGAAATTTTGCAATTCGAGTTAAGGTTTTATCCAATATATCGGCACCAAAATCTCTCCTCATTTTACTAACCATAAAGTAGCCTAAAGGGTAATAACCTGGGGTGTTATTTTTTATCGAACCCAAATAGTTTTTACTGTAACTAAAGTTTTTATTGCTTAGTAAATTGGTACGTAAAACCATTTCGAAATTGGGTTGCCTACCACGCCCCGCAGGGGTTAACACAGTCTCTATTCCAACTGCATCGCCTTCAAAATACCAAGGTGGTAAGTTAATACCAAACAGGGCCAATTTTAATTCTTCAAACAAAGGTTTTCCTAGGTAACCGGCAACTTTATCAAATTGCACTACGTGACGTAACTCATGTACGCAAAGGCTGTTTACCCAATCTTGCATATCAAATTCTTGACCGGGGATAGTGTAAAACTCGCTACGCCTTGGTGCCATACTTACAAACGCATTTGAAATTACACCTTGGTTTTGTAAGATAATTGAAATAGGGTGGGGCGGTTTGTTTAGTGTTTTAATTACCTCTAATAAAATAGCATCTAAAGTATTTCCAACTTTTTGTGCTTCGGTTTCTAAGCCTATTGGGTAAATTATTTGAAAGTCTTTGGTGTTAATTTGGTTAAACTTTAAGCTAGGAGGGTTTTGAATTTGATCTAATATTTGGGCATTACTGGGTATTAATGTTATGGTTAAAGTAATTGTAAGTATTAATTTGATTAATAGTGTTTTATACATAAAATTTAAGACGTTATTTGGCTAAACTAAATATATTAGTAATTGTTAATGTTGAAATTAGGTAAAAGTTAAAGTAAATGTTTTGATAATATTTTTAATATACTGATTATAAGAAAACTATTGTGTAAAATAAATTCCACTATTTACAAGAATTTGTCATAAAATAAAATTTAAAATCCCCATTAATAACATTTATCAAATTTTATACCTGCAAAATATTTTTCTAATTTAATAAAAGAAGTTCGAAATTTTGCATCCCAGTTTATGAACAAAACAGTTAAAAATTTTTTATTTTTTCACACGTTTTGGTTTTAATTATAACCTATATTAAAAACATCAATAAAAAAATATTTCACCATTTAGTAATTTTTATTTTATATTTAATTTGGGTACTTAGTGTATATATATATCGTTTTATTATTCAAATTTATTTATAAATGTTTGGTGTTTTAAAGATGCGTAAAAATTTGAAGCTGATGAATATCGTATGTCAAAACCGTTTCGTTTTTTTTTTAATACTTTGAATTTTATGGATATTATAGTGTGGAATACAAAATTCGATTTTAGTTATCATTACATTCTTACAATTTTCAAAATTAAGGTATGTAAAAACTATTGACTTAAGGATACAGATATTGACTCATAAAAAAATTTTGTTAATCTAAAATTTGGAAATTAAATTAATTAAAAATGTATTTTTTTTGATTTAACGATATAAATTTTGCCACTATTTATTTGTTTTAATGTTAAATTAACATATTTTTAACTTTTGCGCCCTTTTAGCTACTACATAATGCAGTATTTATTGATATTAAATATACAAATGGCATTTTTTACCCTAAATATTAATAATTTTGAAACATAATTAAAAAAAATAAGTACATATTAAATCATCCATGAAATAGATTTTTTAACTTTTTGTTAAATTTTATTAAACTTAAAAAGCTTTATGCACAAAATACTATATATAGAAGACGAATTGTTGATGCAAAATATTGTTGATAAAATATTAACAAGAGAAGGTTATTTTGTTGATGTAGCTAGCAATGGAAAAGAAGCCATGGAAAAATTAATTGCTAGCAATTTTGATTATAAATTGGTTATTACCGATATTATGATGCCATATGCCAACGGTTTTGAAATTTTAAGTAAAATTAGAACACAAAATACATTTGCTAAAATACCAGTAATTGTAGTATCAAGCGTTGGAAACGAAGATTCTATTTTAGAGGCGTTTAAACTTGGTGCCGATGATTTTTTAAAGAAACCAATAATGGCTGGCGAATTACTAATAAGAGTTAAAAGGCTTATTGGCCAATAATTTAGTATCATGGATTTTAGTTACCTAACAGAAAGAAGCACATCGCAATTATTACAAGAGTTTTATTTTGCCCCATTAATAATACAAATTGCTGTTTTTTTTATAGCTTTTTCTATACTGGCTATTTTAATAACTTATTCATCAATATTATTAAAAAGGTATAAAGGGTATCGTTTAGAAAAAAAGTTAGAAAAAATTAATCCCTTAATTGACGAGCTTATTTTAAAGCACATTATTTTTAACGAAGATTTAAATAAAGATTTAGAAGAAGGCGAACAACCGCAACTTATACCGCTAAGTGATTTTTTAAAAACGCCTTTCAAATCGGCATTTGGTAAGCAAGCTTTAATAGATCGTAATATAAACTTCCGTAAAAGCTTTAAAGGCACAATGGCATTTTATTTACGCCAATTGTATATTGATTTAGAATTGGATAAAAAATCGTTTAACAAAATGAAATCTGTTAAATGGGATAAAAAAGTGGTAGCCTTGGTAGAATTAACCGCTATGGATATGTCTATTGCCGATGTTAATATTTTACCATTAACTAACAGTAAAAACAGCGAATTACGGTCCGAAGCTCGCCACGCTTACATTAAACTAAGTAAAAACGAGCCCTTTAAATTTTTTGATGTAGTAACCGAACCTTTATTAATGTGGGATCAAATACAACTCTTTAAAATTATTACCACCACCGAAAACATTGCCATACCAAATTTTGCCCGTTGGGTAACCTATTCGTCTAATAAAAGTATTGTTTCGTTTTGCTTAAAATTAATTGTTTACTATAACCAAGTTGATGGAATACCCGCAGTAATAAAACTTTTAGATACCAAAGACCACGAACTTAGGGCAAACGCAATAAATTGTTTGGGCAAGCTTAAAGTTGATGAAGTTGAAGACAAACTTTTAAATATTTATAGCAACCAAACCCTAAACTGCCAAATAGAAATTTTAAAAGCATTGGGAAGAATAAGAAGTGGAAAATCAATTAGTTTTCTTAAATACGAGTTTTTACACTCCAGCGATTTTGATTTAAGAAAAAACGCAGCCCGATCAATAATTAAAGGTGGTGCCCACGCACAAGAAACCATACAACTTTTATTAGAAACCGCTACCAAAGAAAACCTACTTATTTTAAAACATTGTATGAACCCTTTAATTAAGTTTTAAAACATTATGTGGGAAATTATTACATCGTTTTACGAAAGCACCATATTTGTTTATGGTTTTACGCTTTTAATTATTTATGCAATTTTAGCTTTATTTTCTATTATAGCAATTACCACTTACGTTAAAAAAATTAAGTATTTTGATTACGCAGCGCTTATTAGTTCGCCATTAATACCAGGCATATCGGTAATTGCGCCGGCTTTTAACGAAGGCTTAACCATATTAGCTAACGTAAAATCATTACTTACTTTAAATTACCCAGTTTTTGAAGTTATCATAGTAAACGATGGCAGTACCGATAAAACATTGCAATTAATGATTGATGAGTTTGATTTAATTTTGGTAGAGTATGCCTACAACCCCAAAATTAAAACCCAGCCTGTAAAAGGTATCTACAAATCTAAACTATCGGCTTTCTCAAAATTAATTGTAATTGATAAAGAAAACGGCAAAAGCAAAGCCGATGCCTCAAATGCAGGCGTAAATTTAGCTGCCTATAAGTATTTTTTATGTACCGATGTAGATTGTATTTTAGATAAAGACACACTTTTAAAATTGGTAGAACCCATAATGAAAAAGCCCGATGGTTTAGTTATAGCCACCGGAGCCACTTTACGTATTGCAAACTCATGCGATTTTGATGGTACCATTATAACCCGTATGCGTCCACCAAAAAGCCTTATTCCACGTTTCCAAGAAATAGAATACATACGTTCGTTTGTGATGGGTAAAGTAGGCTGGGGATATATAAATTGCGTTTCAAACGTATCGGGTGGTTTAGGGTTGTTTTATAAAGATATTGCCATTAAAGCAGGCGGGTACGATTTTTTATCCTTTGGCGAGGATATGGATTTAATAATCCGTATGTGCCGCTACTCGGTTGATAATAAAATAAAGTACATTATTACTTATGTACCTATAACCCTTTGTTGGACAGAGGGTCCAAACAGCCTAAAAACCTTAATGCGCCAGCGTACACGTTGGGCAAGAGGGCTGGCGCAAATTGTATCGTCTCATTTTAGTTTAATATTTAATCCGCGTTACGGAAAAATGGGTATGATAGCCTTTCCTTACATACTATTTTTTGAGTTATTAGCCCCAGTTATAGAGTTTATTGGTACTCTGTACTTGATATTTCTAATTTGGTTTGGCTTAATAAACTGGCATTTTGCCATATTACTACTAATTTTTGTATACACTTATGCGGTAATGATATCAACCGTTGCCATACTATGGGATCAAGTAACCTTTAGGTATTACAAATCGTGGGGCGAAGTAATACGTTTATGTATAACCAGTTTTTTAGAGTTTTTTCTTTTCCACCCATTTATTGTTTTGTTTTCTATAAAAGGATATTTTTTCTTTTTAACCCGGCGAAAACACACTTGGGGAAACATGGAACGCCGTGGCTTTACCAATACCACTTTAACTAACGTAAAATCTTAATTATATGGAATTATCATTTTGGCAAACTGTAGGATATGTTTTCGAAAACGTAATTTTTGTTTACGGTTTAGGGTTACTTGCTCTTTATGCACTGCTAGCAATTTTATCTTTTATTAGCATACGGCGGTTTCAAAAAAAAAATACATATATTGATTATACAAAAATACTTCAATCGCCGTTGGCACCAGGTATTTCAATAATTGCCCCAGCTTTTAACGAAGGCGTAACAATTATACAAAACGTACGATCGCTGCTAACCCTAAACTACCCACGCTACGAAGTAATTATTATTAACGATGGCAGTACCGATGATACCCTAGAAAAACTGGTTACCGAGTTTGAATTAACCGAAGTTGATTTTGCTTACAACCCACGCATACAAACCCAACAAGTAAAACGCTTTTTTAAATCGCAAAACATTGCATACGATAAACTTTTGGTGGTTGATAAAATAAACGGTAAATGTAAAGCCGATGGTGCCAATGTTGGCATTAACGCATCGGTTTTTGATTATTTTTTATGTACAGATGTTGATTGTATTATAGAAAAAGATACCCTCCTAAAAATGATTAAACCCTTTATGGACGAACAAAACTCGACCATAAAATTAATAGGCGAACCTTGCGGAGAGTGTGGTTATCAACACATTGTAGAAAATAGCCAACGTGTAATTGCTACGGGTGCAACTTTACGTGTAGCAAACTCTTGCGAAATAGATGAAGGGGTAATTACACGCATCCGCCCTCCAAAAAAATTAATTCCTAGGTTTCAAGAATTAGAATACATACGCTCTTATGTATTAGGTAAAATGGGTTGGAGTATGATGAATTGCGTACCCAACATATCGGGCGGTTTGGGTTTGTTTGATAAAGATATTGCCATTAAAGCAGGCGGGTACGACCATAAATCGTTTGCCGAGGATATGGATATTATGACCCGTATGTGTATGTACATGATTGATAACGGTAAAAAATATGCCATACGCTACATACCTACCACACAATGCTGGACAGAGGGACCACCAAACCTCAAAATATTTAGTCGCCAACGTACCCGCTGGGGTAGGGGCTTGGCTCAAATTATGAAAATACATAAAAAAGCTATTTTAAACCCAAAATATGGTAAGCTTGGCTGGGTAATATTTCCTTATAACTTATTTTTCGAACTTTTAGCCCCAATTATTGAGTTTACAGGTATTTTATATTATATCTACATTATTATTACCGGACAAATAAATTGGCACTTTGCAATAATATTACTGCTATTTGTTTACCTCTATTCGGTTATGATAAGCACTTTTGCCATACTTTGGGATCAACTTACTTACCGTTATTATAAATCTTGGAAAGAAGTTGTTGGGTTAAGCTTAATGGCTTTTTTAGAACCTATTTTATACCACCCATTAATTGTTTTTTTCGCATTACGCGGATACGTGTTTTTTATATTTAGTACCGAACAAAAATGGGGAAATATGCAACGACAAGGTTTTACCAAAAAAACAATTGTACAACCTGCTTAAATATTATGGAAAATTTTAAAAAGATAAAATTAATGAAACTTGTACTTGTATGTTTTTTGCTAACAACATCGTTTAATTTAGCTGCACAAAATATTTTTCAAAACCAGGCCGATGTATTGTACAATAAAGCCATACTAGAAACCCAAGCCAAACACTACAAAAAAGCAATTACATTGGTAAAAGCATCATTATCCCAACGCAATAATTTTTCGGATGCACAAATTTTATTGGCTAAACTATATATGCTAACAAACCAAAACAAGCTAGCCTTAATAGAAGTTAAAGATGTTTTAGAACGAGAACCACGATATATTGATGCTTATTATTATGCAACAAATATTGAACTTAAAAATGGTCATTTTGAAGATGCTTTATGTTTTGTTGATGATGGATTGTATTATTACCCACTTGATAAGTTTTTGTTGTTGAAAAAATTAGCGATTTTAGATACCGCCCGTTACATTTACAAAGGTAACGACCATGCCGACTATTTATTAAAACGTTTTCATAACGATAGCACCGTAGAGCGAGCCTATGTTTACCATCATATTACTACTGGCTTGTATTATATGCGCCGTAAAAATACATTATCGGCCATTGCCCATTATCAAAAAGCTTTAGAAGTTGAGCCCGAAAACCGCGAAGCAAACGAATATTTATTTAGCGCTTACAATAAAAGCGGAAATACGCAGGCTATTCAGGAACGATTAAACAAAAATTTGTTAGAAAATCCAAAATCGTACCCATTGTTACTAAAAAAAGCGGCAATTTTAGAAGATAACTACCAATATGCCGAAGCTTTAAGTGTGTTAAACTATGCTGCCAATCTTTACCCAAACTCCGATGCCCGTAAACGAGAAAATGAATTAAGGCTTACTGCTGCTCGTTTTTATGCCAATAAAGACCCCTACACTTTGTATGAAGGTTTAGCCGAAAAATCTCCGGGCAACCGAGAAATAATTAACAAACTTATATCGCTAAACATTACCCGCGAACAATATAATACCGCTTTAGGTTACATTAACAAAACTTTAAAAAATAACCCCAACGAAGAATTTTTACTATCAAACAAGGTGGATATTTTAACTTATCAAAAAAAATATACACAAGCAGGTTACATAGCAAAAAAGTTGTATGCCCGCAACAATACCAAATACCGCCAAACTTTATTAGAACTTAAACTGGCCAGTGCCAAAGATTTTATAGCACAACAAATGCCCGATTCGGCAATTGTAGAATATAAAATTGCATTAGGTTTAGATGCCCGAAATAGCTACGCTTTAAACAACCTAAGTAACATATACGTATCACAAAAAAAATACGATAAAGCTTTAGAAACAATTGATAGGAGTTTGAAACTTTACCCCAATGATGAAAATTTATTATTAAAAAAATCGAGTATTTTGTTTGATGCTGGTAATGTAGAAGATGCTATTGTGGTATCGAAAAAACTGGTGCAAAAAAAACCAAACAATAGCAAATACTTGGGTATTTATATTGATCAAAGTATGGCAGCTGGCAGCGGTTTTATGAAAACCGAAGATTTTGATGAAGCCCGAGAACAATTGCTTAACGTAATTGCCAAACAACCTAATAACGTGGAAGCTTTAAATTATCTCATAAATTTAGAAAGCGGCAGTAAAAATTACAATCAGGCATTAAGGTACTTAAATACAGCTTTAAATAACAATCCCGATAATAAAGAATTGTTGCTAAAAAAATCGGCAGTTTTAGAGGATATGAAAAACTTTAAAGAAGCTTACACCATAAGTAACAACTTAATGGTTAGGTATCCGTATAAAACGGCTTACAAAAAATCGTACATTTCGCAAACTATTGCAGCAGGTAGGGCTTACCAAAAAGTAAATTTGCCCGATAGTGCTTTGTTGGAGTATCAAAAAGCGTTAAGCGTTTCGCCAAGCGATTCTATGGCTTTAATTTATACCGTAAACACGCTTAAAGATAAAAACCAAAACGATTCTACTTTAAAATACATAAATACTGGTATTGCAGCTCACCCAAAAAGCGAATATTTTCTGTTACGTCGCACCGAATATTTTGCCGGTCAAAAATTATATTCTGAAGCAATTTTAGCGGCAGATTCGCTAGTAAAAATAAACCCATCGTTGGCAAATTTAGATTATGCGGCAATGCTTAAAAGTAAATCGTATAAAGATCAGTTTGGCTTGTTTTATTTAAATACCCGGTTTGATGATGAGAACATTGCACCTTTTAATATTGCAACTGTTGAGTACCGCCATTTTTTAAACAAAGGCAAAGGTGCTTATGCTGGCCGTGTAAATTACGCAGCCCGCAACTTAGGAACTGGCATACAGGCCGAGTTAGAGTTGTACTACAACCATAACCCCAAATTATATTCGTATGCTACGGCGGCAATTTCAAACCAAATAGTTTTTCCACAAATTTTGTTGCGCTACTCGGCTTTTAGAATGTTAAATAAAACTTGGGAAGGCGAGGTAGGTTTACGTTATTTTAAAAACATAAACTTTAAAGCCGTTTCATTTGTAGCATCGGCAGCAAAAACTTACAAAGACTTTTGGTTTAATTTACGAGGTTTTTTAGTACGAGACCAAAACAACAACTTTTACCAAGTGGCCAACTTTACAGGAAGGCATTATATGAATAATGCACAAGAATTTGTATCGTTTAACGCTGGGATTGGTAATTCGCCCGATGATGTAAGTACAATTATACAATTTCCATCGTTACAAGGTGTAGCAAGTGGGAATGTTGGAGTAGGGTACCAAAAAACTTTTAAATACCGAACATCGGTAGGGGTAAATGCAAATTGGATAAACCAAAAAATAAACAATACAATTTTCCGCAATCAGTTTGATTTATACTTTACTTTTTTGCGAAAATTTTAAATAAGAATTAAATGAAAAAAGTATTAAATTTTATACTATTTTTATTTTTATCGCTTAACGCGGATGCATGTAAAGCTGACCAAAAAACTTTGGTTTTGGTGGCAAACTCGGCAGCCAAAACCCAAATTATTGTCCCAGCAACTGCTACAATTGCCGAGCAAAAAGCAGCTTTGATTTTGCAAACTTATATTAAAAAAATTTGCCAAGCTACTTTACCCATAGTACCCGAAAATAAATGGAATAATAAAACAGCCATTTTTGTTGGGCGTACCCAAGCAGCCGAAACACACAATCCTACCAAAATAAAAAATGACGGTTTTTTTATAGCAACCAATACAAATAGTTTAGTAATATGCGGCGGTAGTGGCAAAGGCGTGGTATATGGCGTGTATCATTTTTTAGAAAATTATTTGGGTTGCCGTAAGTATGCAAACCAGTTAGCAATTATAAAAAATGATAGCCAAATTACGGTACAAGCGCCAATATGGGATTTACAAAACCCGCAATTTTTGTATCGGCAATCCTATTACCCAGCATCTCGTGATGCCGAATATTTAGATTGGCATAAGCTACAATCGTTCGAGGATTTATGGGGTTTATGGGGGCATTCTTTTTTTAAAATTATCCCACCAAAAACTTATTTTAAAACCAAACCAAGCTATTTTGCACTAGTAAATGGCCAAAGGCAAGCTACGCAATTGTGTTTAAGCAATACCGAAGTAAAAAAAATAGCGGTAAATTATTTTAAGTTGGCTATTGCCGATAACCCCGATGCGCTATATTGGTCTATAGCTGCAAACGACGATGAAGGTTTTTGTACCTGCCCAAATTGCAAAAAAATTGATGACGAAGAAGGGGGACCACAAGGTACGTTAATACGGTTTGTAAATAGTGTAGCCAAACATTTTCCAAACAACAATTTTACAACTTTGGCTTACGCTTACACGGCAAAGCCTCCAAAAACAAAACCATTAAAAAACGTTTACCCAATTTTAAGCAGTATTGATGCCTACCGAACAAAACCTTTAAATACTGAAAACAGTGCAGCCACTTTCCGAAAAAATTTGAATGGCTGGGGTGCATTAACAAAAAATATTTTTGTATGGGATTATAGCACCCAGTTTACCAACTATTTAGCTCCTTTCCCAAATTACAATAACTTAAAACCTAACCTTAATTTTTTGGCTAATGCCGGTGTTAAAGGCGTATTTGTACAGGGCAGTGGCGATACCTATGGCGATATGGCCGAGTATAATAGCTATTTGCAAGCTAAACTTTTATGGAACCCAAATATTGATGTTGAAAAAATTGAAAAAGATTTTTTTATTGGTTATTATGGCAAAGCAGCACCATTTATAAATAATTATATAAACCTGTTGCATCAAAATTTAAATACAAGTAACGTAAATTTAGATATTTATGGTAACCCGATAAACAACTATTCTGATTATTTAACGCCCGAATTATTGGATACATATTCGCAAATATTAGATAAAGCCGAAGCTGCAGTTGAAACTCAAATCAATTTTTTAGAAAGAGTTACAAAAGTTAGGTTAGGATTAGATTTTGTGGTTTTGCAACAATCTAAATTTTTTGGATTCGAGAAATTTGGGTATCAAATACTAAATAATGAAACCCAAAATGTTATAATAAACCCCAAATGGCCAGCAAAAGTTAACAAATTTGTAGCCCATTGTAAATTAGCTGGCGTGACAGAACTGGCCGAAGGCGGCCAAACCCCCGATGCTTACTTAACAGAATGGAACGAAATTTTTACTAAAAAATTTATCCCCAATAAAGCCCTAAATGCTATTGTAAAACTAAAAAACCCATTTACAATTGATTTTCCGGCTAAAAATGAACGAACCTTAGTAGATAACGTAAATGGCTATTTGGATTTTAGTTATAATTGGTTGTTTTTTTACAACACCAATTTGGTGGCCACTTTAGATTTAAGCCAGGCAAAAAACTTTAATCAAATACAAACCCAATTTTTGCTAGACCCTAGGCATTATATTTTTTTACCAACCAATGTTGTTTTAGAAACATCAATGAATGGCATTAATTTTAAAGAAATAGGCAATCAAAATATTACCCCAACCAATGAAGACTATACGGCAAACATAAAATCAGTAAATTTTACTTTACCTAAAACTACCGCAAAATACATTCGATTAACAGCAATTTGCCCTACACAGTTACCTTTGTGGCGTATAAATAGCCGTAAAAAACCAGCAATTTGTTGCGATGAAGTAAGTATATGGTAATTTAAATTTAATTATTATTTATTTAAATTTCATTTTCTAAATAAATGCTAATTTGTTTTAAAGCTACTTCAATTTCTACAAGTGCATTATTTATTAATTGGTTACAATTTTTGTCAAATACAATGGTGTTTTCTAAACTACGTGTAATATTAGCTAAATTTTGTAACCCTGCCGTTACAGCAGTACCATGTAATTTATGGCCTAAAGAATTTAAGGCTGATAAATTTTCATCTTGGGCTATTTTATCTAATAATATTGATGATTGGTTAAGCTCTTTTATAGCTAATTGTAAAACTTGTGCTATTATAGTTGCTTCATCGCCTATTAAATTTTTAAGTATGTTAATATCAAATTGGCTGTCTTGTTTTACTAACTCATTTTCGTTATTGTTTAACCCTTCAATTTTAATAGATTGTGTTTGCCACTTATTAAACAATTCTAAAATATCGTTTTCTACAATAGGTTTTGCAACAAAATCGGACATACCTGCGTTTAAACATTTCTCTCTTTCGCCTTTTACATTGCCTGCTGTTAAAGCAACAATTGGAGTTTTAGCATTTTTAGGTATTTCCCTAATTAGTTTAGTAGCTTCATAACCATTCATAATAGGCATTTGTATGTCCATTAAAATCATATCGGGTACGTTATGGTTGCAAAATTCTACGGCTTCTTGCCCGTTAACAACCTCTACTATTATAGCATCGGGTGCTATTTTAAGTAAAATACTTTTTGCTAAAAGAGCATTAACAGGGTTATCTTCGGCAATAAGTACTAACATTTTGTTAAACTTTGATGTTGTTACCACCTCTGGCTCAGCTTCAGATTTTAATACTCTAAGTTTAGAAAGCGAATTGTATAATTCATTAATTTTTATTGGTTTCATAAGCCTGTGATTTACGTTTAAATCTTTACAGGCATTTATAATTGTTTCGTTATCAGATGAGCTGTAAAGCAACATTATTGGTTGCTCATCGGCAGATGTATAAAAATTTTCTCTTATTTTTTTTATTGTTTCTAAGCCATCCATATATGGCATGTGGTAATCCATTAAAATAACATCAAATTTTGTGATTTTTTGCCCTAGTATTTGCAAAGCTTCTAAACCGTTTGCAGCTTCGGTAACTTCAATTTCTCTTAATGCTAACATACTTTTAACAATTAACCTATTATTTAAGTTGTCATCAACCACCAAAATATTTTTTATGTTATCTATTGTTGCCCAATCATCTGTTTTACCATTGATAGTTTGTAGCTTTATATCAAAATAAAAAGTGCTGCCTTTGCCGGGTTCGCTTAATAGTTCAAGCTTAGTATTCATAAACTCTAATAATTTATTAGATATGGTTAAGCCTAAACCTGTGCCTCCGTATTTTTTTGTGGTTGATGCATCTTCTTGTAAAAAAGGTTCAAATATTTTAGATTGTTTATCTAGGTTTATTCCAATACCAGTGTCACTTACAGATATTCTAAATGTTTTATTAATTTCGGTTGAGTTTAAAACAATAATTTTTAATTCAACTTCGCCACTTTGTGTAAATTTAACTGCATTGCTTAGTAGGTTAATAATTATTTGTTTTATTCGAATAGAATCTGCCAATACACTCGAATTTTTTTCGAGGGGCAAATTTAAAAGCATTTCTAAACCCTTACTTTGGGCTTGAAACTTTACTATATCAATTGCTTCACCAGCTAAATCGTGTAAGTTACATTTTACAATATCTAGCTCCATTTTACCAGCTTCTATTTTAGAAAAATCTAAAATATCGTTTACAATACTTAGTAGTGAGTTTGCCGATTGGTTAATGATTGATAAATATTGAAACTGGGTTTCGGTAAGTTGGGTTTTTAAAACTAAGTCGGTAAAGCCAATAACACCATTTAGTGGTGTTCTAATTTCATGACTCATATTTGCCAAAAATTCTGATTTAGCACTACTAGCTTGTTCGGCATTTAATTTAGCATCATTAAGTTCGTCTCTTTGTAGGCACATGGTAGTAATATCTTGTGTATACAATATTAAACCACCTATATCGCCATTTAATTCGTACCAAGGCCTAGCTTCCCATTTTATGTACATATCGGTATGCCAACCAGCAGGTCGCCAAACGTGTTCTTCTTTTTTTATTACTTCACCTTTAAGGCATTTCTGGTGAAGTTGTTTCCACTCTTCAGATATGTTAGTTAAAATATTATAATGTATTTGGCCTATAATATTTTTTTCGCTTGGTATTTTGTAATCTTCTTTCCATTTATCGCTTGCGGCAATATATACCATATTATTATCAAGCATGGCCACTGCAGCTGGCGCATTTTGTACAAATGCTTTTAATCTATTTCTTTCTTTTTCGATTATTTTTTCTGAATTTTTTCTTTCGGATATGTTTTCTACAGTTGAGTAAACTAAATTTTCTCCAAATTCATCAATAAAACTTATACCATTTAGAACTACGGGTACAATACTTCCATTTTTGTGGATATATTCTTTTTCGTAAGGGCCGTATTTACCGGTATCTTTTAATGTATTTATTAAAACACCTTCAATGTCATTATACTTTTTATCTGTTATTGATTTATAATTTAATGATTTGTATTCGTCTTCGGTGTAACCAATCATATTAAGAAAGGCGTTATTACCTTGCATAAACTCACCGTTTTCTAATTTATCAACCGAAATACCAATGGGCGAGTTGTTAAAAAAAGCTTTGTACTTTTTTTGGCTTGCTGCTAAAGCCAGTTCGGTTTTTTTTTGTTTATCAATATCTTGAAACGCTCCTAAAACCTTAACGCATTTTCCATTTTTAACATAAACACTGCCTAATGCTCGTACCCAAATTTCTTTCTTATTTTCTGTAATAAGTTGTAATTCTAAGTCCCAAGGTGTACCAAAATTTATTGCATTATTAACAGCTTCGTTAATAAGGGTTTGGTTTTCTCCTGGCTTGTAATATTTTAAAGCATTATCTAAATTTGGTGTAAATGTACTGGGTACTTCGTGTATTTTTTTGGTAATATCAGTCCAGTATAATTCGTTGGTTTGTAAATCTAATTCCCAGCCACCAACATTCGCAATATTATTAGTTTGCTCTAATAAATCTTTTGTTCTTTTTAAATCAAGCTCTAATTGGTGTTTTTCGGTTATATCAATTGCGTTCCCTATAACGTATTGTTCGCCTTTAATATCGGAAGCAACAATATTATTAAATAACCAAGTACTAGGTGTTCCGTTTTTGTTATTTATTGCAAGTATACCGGTAGCTTTACCAAACAGTTTAATTTTATTTAAGTATTTTTTAAGTACAGCATGGTGTTTTATGGGTATTAAATCAAATAAGGTTAAGTTTAAAATTTCGATATCGGTATAACCTAACAATTTTGCTCCCGAAAGGTTTACGCTTAAAAATTTACCTTCTAAATTGTGGGTACACATTAAACCTTGAGAGTTGTTAAAAAAAGATTTAAAATTAGTTTCGCTAATTTTTAACTTCTCTTCTTTAATTTGTTCTTCAGTTACATCTCTACCAATTGCAAATATATTACCGGTTGATTTTTCTTGTGTAGAAACCCATTCTATAAATTTGTAATCATGTGTTGATGTTTTAAATTTCTGTAAAAATGAAGTAGTTTTTTCTCCACTTAAAAGTTTTTGTAAAAGTATTTTTGTGGGTTCAATATCGGTAGGGTGTACAAAATCTAAATAGGGGGTGTTTAAAAGTGTTTTTTCGTCCCACCCTAAAATGGCAGTAAAAGCGGGATTAATTTTTTTATAATAGCCATCATCTCCTGCAATACAAACCAAATCTTTTGATTGTAAAAATAATTGTTCGTAGTATTTAATTTCTTCTTTTTGTCTTCTTTCAACAATTAACGATACTACCTCTTCAGACAGTAATTGTAATGCTTTTTTTTGATTTGGGTTAAGTATTTTAGTGCAACGGTCTATTACACAAAGGGTGCCCAACGCAAACCCAGCGGGATCTACTAACGGGTAGCCAGCGTAAAACCTAATAGTTGGGTCTCCTGTTACTAAAGGGTTGTTTTTAAAACGATTGTCTTGTGTTGCATCTTCAACCTCAAAAATATGGTTTTGCATAATTGCATGTTGGCAAAATGCCAAATTGCGTGGGGTTTCGTTTACTTCTAAACCAATTTTAGATTTAAACCATTGCCTATCGTCATCTATCAACGAGATTAATGAAATGGGTACTTCACAAATTAACGATGCCAATTGTGTAAAACGGTCAAATTCTATTTCATTTGCTGTATCTAAAATATGATAGCCTTTAAGTGCTTTAATCCTTTGAGTTTCGTTAGTTGGAGTTGGCATTTTATTAGGGTAGTGTTGTTTGATGAAAAAATCTTTTTTAACGCAATTTAATTACCTATTTGAGAGTTGGTGGCTTTTTGTACAATATCGGTTATTATTACATCTAAACGTTCTACTTCTTGTATTAATTTAGTATATACTTCATTTTCGTCATCGTTTAGCAAATTTAGTTTATCTCCTAATAGTTTGGTTAAACCCAAAATATTAACTACGGGGCTTCTAATTAGGTGGGATTGTTGCCAGGCAATATCTTTAAGTTTGCATAATTGTTCTTCAATTTTAATTTCGGCTTTCTTTCTTGTATCAATATTTGTAGAGTTGAAAGTAACGCCAATTAATTGGTTTAAATTATTGTAAACTGGAAAATAAGTGTTGCAAAACCAAATATCAAAACCGTGTTTTTTAAAATTATATTCACTACTAATAATTTCGCCTTTTAAACAATTGGCAAACTCTTCATAAAAAATATCCTCGGTGCCGGGTATTATAAATTCCTTAAAATCTTGCTCAAACACAATTTCTTTACCATAAAAAACTTTAATGCTTTGTTGTGCTGCATTATTAAAGTTTATTACCTTAAAATCGGGGCTAATAAAAATGTTACTATCGGTGGTGCTGTTTAAAATAGCTTTTAATTTACTTTCCGATGATTCGGATTTTTTTAACGTTAATTTTTGTTCACGCAAAAAGGGTTTGTAAAACAAATAAAATTCTAGTACAATTAAAGTAACGGTTAATAAGCACAAAAAAATCTCTAAATAAATAATAAATAAAAGTTTTTTGTTTGCAGCATCTTCTAAATAGTTAACTACATTATCCATAGCAATTAAAAATTGCGCTTGGTTTTTACTAAGTATTTTATTTTGGTTTAGTGTTGGTTTTTGTAGTACAATTTGGCCAGCTAGTATAATTTTGGGGGTTTGGTTTGCTAAAATTAGTAATGCTTTATTATTTTCGATAGGTTTAATGTTTAATTTACTATCTCCATTAATTAGGGCATAATGCACTTTTTGCCAGTTGTTTAAAGTCTTTAATAGGGTATTGTTAACGGTATCTCCGCTTAAACGCTGTAGGTATTGTAGGTTTAATTTTTGGCTAAGCATACGCTGCCGCCCAGCCAAGTTTATGGTTTTAGAGTCTTGCGTGTTTTTTTGTAAAAAAAATTGAATAATAATTTGGTTGCCAATAAGCACACCAATTGTAATTAATGCACCTAATAGGTATTTATTTTTTTTTAGATGCATTTTGATTTAAGGTTTAATAAAAATAGTTATTGTTATTAAGGTTAACTTAGTTTGTGGAATTTACAAAACTTGTTTTATTAAAATAATTTTTTGGATGGCATTAAATAATTCTTGCTTTAAAAAAGGTTTGCTTATGTAGCCGCACATACCAGCTTTCATATATTTTTGGATATCATTTTCGCCTGTATTTGCACTAATTGCCAATACGGGTATTTTAGCAATTGCTGGGTTTGGGTGTTTTTTTAATAGGTTATTTGCCTTTAAGCCACCCATTATAGGCATTTCTATATCCATTAAAATAAAATCGAAAGCATTTTGCTCCACTAATTCTAAAACTTCAACACCGTTATTTGCTGTGGTAATGGTAATATTAGGATATTGGCTTAGTATTTTTTTTAATAGCATAATGTTTGTCTCATTATCTTCGGCAATTAAAACCTTTAAATGGTTTTGGGTTAAAATTGTTTCTTGTTGATTTTGATTATCAAACACTGGGTTATCAATAGCTAATTGCATGGGTATGCTTATTTGTACACAGGTGCCACGGGGTATATTTTTTTGTATATGCAATTTTCCATTCATGTTTTCTACCAGTTTTTGTACAATAGAAAGCCCCAATCCCGATCCATCAATATCCGATTGGTGAAACTTGGTAAAACTATTTATGCTGTTTTGTTTATCATCTGGAAAGCCTATGCCTGTATCAATAACACTAAAGCTGAGTTCAACAAAGTTTTCGGTTATTTGTTTACTTTCTAAAGTTAAACTCACACTGCCTGTGTTGGTAAATTTAAAAGCATTATCTAAAAGGTTTATTAATATTTGCAATATTCTGGTTTTATCGCAAATTAAAAAATGAGGTATATTTTGTTTTAAATTTAAGTTGAAAGTTAATTTTTTTGATGCAGTTATGGGAATATAAATTTTTTTAATATGATTTATCAACTCGTGAACAGAAAACGGAGTGTAGTTGATTTTTAATTCGCCGGCTTCTATTTTAGTTAAATCAAGCAAATCATCAATCAACGATTTTATATGTTTACCACTTTTTTTAATAGTTTGTATTATATCTTGCTGATTGGAGTTTAGGGGTGTATCTTCTAAAATTTCTAAAAAACCTAATACAGCACCTAGTGGTGTTTTTAAATCGTGGCTAATATTTGCCAAAAACTTATTTTTAAATTTTTTTTCTTTAATTAATTGTTTCTTTTTTAATTGTTGCAACTCTAGCGCAATTGCACTTTCGTTTCGTTTTTGTACAACGGTTTGCAAATAGTTGCAATTGTCGGTAAAATCGTAAAAAATAAGGTAGGGGTTTAAATCCTTACTTCCCGAAAAAAATACAATGTTGTAGGTACCAGTTACTTCGCCAATTTCTAAGTTAATACAATGAAATACGTGTTCTTGGTTTTTATCGATAATAAGATAGCTAATGGTTTCAAAAAAGGGGTGTATTTTAACAAGCTGCTGGCCAAGTTTAATTTTAAATAAAAAATTATCGCTTTCGGTAACGCAACCATCATCATCAAATACTAAAATTTGGCATTTGCTGTCAACGTATTTTTGTTTTAAAAACTCGGTTATCATTTTATTAAGTTTTTAGCAATTGCATTAAAAATAAGCTCTACATTTTCGCCTGTTTTTGCGCTCGCATAATAATCAACCCTTAGTTTATGTTTTTCTTTAATTTTTTCAAAAGTGTTTTTATCTAAAATATCTAGTTTATTGGCCACTGTAACTAAATTTATTTTGGGATAGTGGGTTTCTATAAAATTTATCTCTGCTAATAAATTTATATAGGTTGAAGATCTGGTAGCATCAAAAACATACATAAAGCCCGATGTTCCTAACAAAAAACTAGGGCGTAGCTTTTGCATATCTTCCTTTCCTTCAATATCCCATATTATTAAAGTTAATTCATCGTTCCCTATTTGTACTGTTTTTTTTACAATATGTACTCCAATAGTTACCAAATAATCATCCGAGAAAGTATTTTTTACATAGCGCCTAATTAACGATGACTTACCCACCCCAAAATGACCTACCAAAACAATTTTTTTTGAATTATGCATGTATAAAATATTCTTTTAGTTTTTTCTCAATATATTCTTTGTTCCCTATATTTTTTTTGATGTGTTTATTTGCAAAATCAAATAAATCGTTTTCTACTTTATTTTTAAATACGGCATCAAACTTACCCGATATTACTACGGCAATATAATAGCTAGGAAAATTTTGCAAATATATTTTATAAAGCTCGTACTCTATTAATTCTAAATTTTGGCTGCCATGTATAAAAGCATCTTCCACAAAACTTTTTATTGCCGTTAACATACCTGCCATTAAGTCTTCATCAATGGTATCGGTATTGGTATGGCTTGCAATTATTAAACCCGATCCTTTTTCTATCACAAAAAGTTGCAACACTTTTGATTTTGCCATATCGGCCAATACAAAATCTATTTCGCTAACGCCACTAAAAAACGACATAAACTTTCGGTACCAATATTTAAAAGAAAGTTTTTGATTTATTTGTGCATTAATATTATCCGAAAGCGTTTTCATTTCGCTTTGGATATATTTTTTAATCATTTTACCTAATATAGGAAACAATATATTTACCACTTCATCCTGCGAGTTTTTTATTTGCTCTGATAATGCCTCGGTAATAGTTGGCCCTAATTTTACAGGAATTTCATCAACAAAAGTGGTAAGTTTTCTATTAATTATAGGCTCTACTTTTTCCGACAGCTTTTCATCAATATTTACGGTTTCGTTAAGATTTTCAATTTTTTCTAAAATTTTGTTAGCAAAATTTCGGTCTTCATCTAACAAAAGCTCCCTTAATAATATTAATTTATCGGCATCCGTCATTTTAAAGGCTTAATAATCCTTTAAAATATTTTCGCCCATATTTACCAATAATTCGCCCAGAATTTTCCTATCCACTTTTTTGTGGGTTAGCATAGCAACATTATCGTTTGTTTTGGCATCTAAATCGGTAATTCTAATATTTAAATCAGTTTCTAAATTATCTATTGTTTGCGAAAGTTCTTTGTTAACTAATGCGATATAATTTTCTAAATCTTCTTTCTTTTTATCAATCTCGTTTCTAATGGTTTGAAATTCGATATCAATTTGTTGTATATTTTCACCGAAAATAAGATTTTTAATTGCCTCAATTCTAGAAGCAGATTCTGGATGGTTTGCTGCGGTACTGGCCTCCAAATTGTTTTCTATGGCCACACTGTTTTCAATATCTTTGTTTTGGTTTTTAGACATTTTTTTATTTTTTTATTTTCAAAATTAAACAAAATTTAATTTTACGATATGTTTTTTACAATTTTTTAAACAATGTAATTATAACATTTTTTTTTCGTTAAATATAATTACTACAAACCTAATTCTAATTTATTAATAAGGTGTATTATTGCTCAAATTTAAACTCTAAATATTATGCAAAACAGTATTAAGCCGCAGTTTACTTTTAATTTAGATTATTTAACTACCATTAGTGATAATGATACAAGTTTTATGGTAGATCTTATGGATCTTTTTTTAACGCAAACGCCGTTAGAAATAAATTTAATTTTAGAAGCTATAAAAACTAAAGATTATATAAACATTTATAAGTATTGCCATAAAATTAAACCTACATTTTTA
Organism: Sphingobacteriales bacterium; assembly: GCA_043763845.1. Lineage (GTDB taxonomy): Bacteria > Bacteroidota > Bacteroidia > Sphingobacteriales > Sphingobacteriaceae > Pseudopedobacter. The sequence continues at coordinate 7,793 of JAYULE010000185.1, read as the reverse complement.
ATGTTTGGTTTTACTTATGCAAATAAATTATTTATTGATTTGGAGTTTGATGCAAAACAACAAATAGATATATTGTGTATTAAAGAAAAATTTATTGCTTTTTTACCTTTTTTAGACAAGTTATATATCGAAATACAAAATAGTAAAGCTTCATTTTTGAGAGGTTAATTTATAGTGCTAAAAAAATTACTTTGCTAAATGCTTTTTTATAAGAGGGTAACTAAATATTGCAATTAATATAATTACTGCACCTATATAAAACTGATTACTCATTTGCTCGGTTTTACCGAAAATTAATAGCGCCATAATTATGGCATAAATGGGTTCTAAATTGGTAATTAACATTACCCTAAAAGCCGATAAATGTTGCATTACTCCAACACCATATACATACGCTACCGATGTACATACAGTGCCTAAAATTAACAGGTAAAACATATCGGAAATGGGTAAATAAAGGTTTTGTTGCATACCGCTTTTAAAAAACAAATAAACCGAAACACCTAAAAATGCGCCCACTAATTCGTAAAAACTAATTATTAACGCACTTCGGTTTTTAATTTGTTTACCGTTTATAATTGTGAATAGGGTTGCTACAAAAGCACTACTTAAACCCAAAATTATGCCTGCGGTATATTTACCCTCGAATTGAAATATTAGGTAAATACCAAATATGATTATTATTCCTATTAGCACCTCAAGTTTCGAAATTTTAACTCGATTAAAAATAGGCTCTAGTATGGCTGCAAATAAAGTTAACGACGATATGCAAACCATTGTAATAGATACATTTGAGGCTTTTATTGCACCAAAAAATAATATCCAATGTAACCCTAAAAGCAAACCAGTTGCCAACAATTTAAGTATTGAATTTAAATCCGCCTTGAGCGATATTTTTTTAATAACACAAAACAACCCTAATGATATTGCTGCAATTAACACCCTATACCATACCAATTGATATTCGTTAATACTTATTAATGCACCTAAAATGCCTGTAAAACCCCAAACAAAAACAGTAATATGAAGGGTAATAATGCTTTTTTTTATTGATGACATTTTTTATTTAGGCGCCTTAATAAGTAAAAAAATACCTAATAAACCAAAAATTATATTGGGTATTATAACAGCAACAATTGGTGGTAAACCTCCTTTTAAGGCAAATGTGTTAGCAAATTGAATAAATAAAATATAAACAAAGCTTAGCAAAATACCCACACCTAAGGGCAAGCCAACACCGCCACGTACCTTACGCGAAGATAGCGCAACACCAATTAAAGTTAGTACATAGGCCGAAAAAGGATACGTCCAGCGTTTATATTTTTCTAACTCTAAGTTAACCATAATACCCGAACCACGTATTTTTTCTTTTTGTATTTTTTCGTTTAATTCCCAAAAATTCATAGCCGAGTATATGTTGTCTCGGGCATCAAAATCAATTGGGCGCATATCTAATAGGGTATCTAATTTTGGGCCACGGGTCATTTTTTCTTTTAGCCCATCTACTGTACGTTTGGTGTAATTTTCAATAGTCCATTTTCTACTTAAAGTATCAAATGATATTCGGTCGGCCACTATTTTAGTTTTTAATTTATCCCCATCAAATTTCTCTAAAGAAAACCTGTTTCCTCCGTTACTGGCATTATCAAACGATTCTAAAAATATATAAGTATTACTATCTAACTGTAAATGAACATTATTTTTATAGTTTTCGTGGTTTTTTAAAAACTTATTTTCAAAAGTTGTCATCAACCTATTTGTTTCGGGAATTATAAAAAGATTAAATCCCATACTTACCAAAAATATTAAGGTTGATGCAATTAGGTAAGGCCTTAAAAACCTATTGAAACTTGCACCACCGCAAAGTATGGGCACAATTTCGGTTTGATCGGCCATTTTTGCTGTAAAAAATATTACAGCAATAAAGTTTATTAAAGGCGATAAAAAATTAAGGTAAAACGGAATAAACCCCGCATAGTATTGAAAAACAATGTTGTATGTAGTAACATCGTTTTTTAAAAAATCGTCTAGCTTTTCCGATATATCAAAAACTACGGTAATAACCGTAAAAATGGCCAAGGTAAACACAAAAGTGCCAAGGTATTTTTTAATAATATACCAATCTATAAGTTTAATATATTTATCTAAAATATTCATTTAAAGCCTTGTTGCTAATTGTTTTACCATTTTATTTTTCCAATCATAAAACTCGCCGCTAATAATTTTTTCTCGGGCTTGTTGTACCAACCAAATGTAAAAATGTAAGTTGTGTAAGGTAGCAATTTGCGAACCCAAAATTTCTTTCGAATGTATTAAATGCCGCAAGTACGCTTTAGAGTAGTTTAAATCCGAAAATAAAGTGCTATCGGCATCAATTGGCGAAAAATCGTTCTTCCATTTCTCATTTTTGATATTTATAAAGCCATGTTGTGTAAATAGCATACCGTTGCGAGCATTGCGGGTGGGCATTACACAATCAAACATATCAATACCTAAAGCAATGTTTTCTAACAAGTTAATAGGTGTACCAACGCCCATAAGGTAGCGAGGTTTGTGTGCGGGCAGTACGTTGCAAACCACCTCGGTCATGGCATACATTTCTTCGGCAGGTTCGCCAACCGATAGTCCGCCAATTGCATTACCTTCTTGTTCGCAACTGGCAATAAATTCTGCCGATTTAATGCGTAAATCTTTATAAACCGAACCCTGTACAATAGGAAAAAAAGTTTGGTTGTAGCCATATTTACCTTCGGTTTCGTCAAATCTTGTAATGCAGCGTTTTAACCAGCGGTGTGTCATATCAATAGATTGGCGGGCGTAGTTAAACTCACAAGGGTAGGGTGTACATTCGTCAAAAGCCATAATTATATCGGCACCAATAGTTCGCTGTATATCAATTACGTTTTCGGGTGTAAATAAATGTTTGGAACCGTCAATATGCGATTTAAAGGTTACTCCTTCTTCTTTTATTTTGCGTACTTGTGCTAAAGAATATACTTGGTAGCCTCCGCTATCGGTTAAAATGGGCTTATCCCAACCTATAAATTTATGTAAACCGCCAGCTTGCTCAATAGTTTCCAAACCTGGGCGTAGGTATAAGTGGTACGTGTTACCTAAAATTATTTGTGCTTTAATATCATCTGCTAACTCACTTTGATGAACCGCTTTTACCGTACCGGCCGTACCTACTGGCATAAAAATTGGGGTTTGTACATCGCCGTGGTCGGTGGTTAAGGTTGCTGCTCGGGCTTTACTATGAATATCGTTTGCGTTAATTTTAAAATTCATTAATTTGTATTTTGGCAAAATGCAAAAATAGCATTTTAAATTAGCTATTGTTTTACATTTTATTGCCATACCATAGATAAATACGTATTTTAGCGAAACTATTTTTTAACACTTTCTTCTTTGGAAATTTATTTATTTTACGCTTTATTCTCGGTATTTGTATTGTGCTTTTTTGTACAAACCTATTTTATAATTGCTGTGCAAGGTAAGTTTTCTCTAAAAAAGTTAATTACAACTAGTAACCAAACCTTAACAAACAGCGTATCGGTAATTATATGTGCCCGTAACGAAAGAAAAAATTTAGCATTAAATTTAGATTTTGTATTAAATCAAAATTACCCTAATTTTGAAGTAATTGTAGTAAACGATTGCTCTTTTGATGGTAGTGAGGATTTTTTGAAAGAATTTTTAAACCGCTATCCCACCAAATTAAAAGTAGTAACTATTGAAGAACACCCAAGGCATAAAACCAGCAAAAAGTTTGCTGCAACATTAGGTATTAAAGCTGCAACCAACGAAATTTTACTTTTTACCGATGCCGATTGTAAACCAGAATCAGATAACTGGATAAGTAAAATGGTAAACCATTACCAAAACCCCGCCATAGAAATTGTTTTGGGCTGTTCGCCTTATCAACATAAACCTGGTTTTTTAAATAAAGTTATACGTTACGAAACCTTTTTAACAGCCATAAATTATTTTGGTTTTGCCCTTTGGGGGATGCCTTATATGGGCGTAGGTAGAAACCTATCGTACAAAAAATCGTTGTTTTTTAAAGGTAAAGGTTTTGCATCGCATATGCACATACCATCGGGCGATGATGATTTATTTGTAAACCAACATGCAAATAAGTTAAATGTTGCTTTAGAATACAGTTTCGATGCACAAACTGTAAGCCAACCCAAAAACACATTTGTAAGTTATTGGATACAAAAATTTAGACATTTGGGTGCAGGTAAAGCCTATAAAAGCAGCCATAAAGCAATTTTAACTTTGCAGTTTTTAAGCGGTTTGTTATTTTATTTTACTTTAATAGGTTTAATACTTTTAAAAGTTGCGATTGTTGCCGTTATAAGTATTTTCTTTTTTAGATACATTTTGCAACTAATTTTTTATTACAAAGGCTTTTTAAAATTACAATCTAAAGATTTAGCGTGGTGGATAATTATTACCGATCCTATTTATTATATTTTCACTTTTATATTAGGCATATTTGGTTTATTTAAGAAAAAAGTAAGATGGAAATAAATCCTAATTTTTCTGAAAATGCAAAAAAAGATTTTTACATAATACAAGAGGCTAAACAAGGTAATCAAAAGGCATTTACCCAATTAATGAATCATTATAAAGACAGCGTTTTTTATATGGTAAATAAAATGTTAAACAACCAAGATGATGCCAATGATGTTACACAATTAACATTTAGTAAAGCCTTTGAAAATTTAGAAAAATATAAACCCGACTTTGCATTTAGTACTTGGCTTTTTAAAATAGCTACTAATAATGCTATTGATTTTTTGCGCAAAAGAAAACAAAACACAATTTCATTAGAAACTTTTTACAAAGAGGAAGATAAAACTTTAGAAATACCATCCAAATTATTAACGCCCGAAGAGGCCACAATAAAAAAACAACAAGTTACGATATTAAAAGACGTAATTAATCAATTGCCAGAATATTACTTGAAATTGATTGAGTTAAGGTATTATGGCGAAAAAAGCTATGATGAAATAGCAGCTGAATTAGAAATACCTATTGGAACAGTAAAAGCAAGATTATTTAGAGCCAAAGGTTTATTGGCCGATATTTTAAACCGCAGAAAAAAAAATACAAATAGTGACTTCTAAAATTATTACTAAATATTTTCCGATATTAAGTCAGCAACAACTCACACAATTCGATAAATTATACGATTTGTATGTATTTTGGAATGCTAAAATAAATGTAATTAGCCGTAAAGATATTGATTTATTGTACGAAAGGCATATTTTACACTCGCTTGCAATAGCAAAAATACACTCTTTTTTACCCGGAACACAAGTGTTAGATGTGGGTACTGGTGGCGGTTTTCCGGGCTTACCTTTAGCCATACTTTTTCCCGAAGTTAATTTTACCTTGGTTGATGCTATTGGTAAGAAAATTAAAGTTGTTAATGCTGTAGCCGAGGGTATTGAACTTAAAAACTTAACAGCCTTACATATTAGAGCCGACCAGATAGACCAAAAGTTTGATTTTATAGTGTCGCGAGCCGTTACCAGTTTAAAAGAATTTTATCCATGGATAAACAAAAAGTTTAACATAACCACAAGTAAAGGTTTAAAAAATGGAGTTTTGTATTTAAAAGGAGGAGATTTAAGTACCGAAATTGAAGATTCGGGATTAAAGAGAGTACAACTTTTTGCGATAAAAGATTTTTTTGAAGAAGATTTTTTTGAAACTAAATATGTAGTATATTTTCCGGCTCAATAAAATAATTATGCTGCATAACATAGCTTTAACAATGGTAAAAGGCGTTGGCCACTTAAACATTAGGCAACTTGTTAGTTATTGTGGTAGTGCCGAAGCTGTATTTAACACCAAAGCCGAGCAACTAAAAAAAATACCTGGTATTGGCCCTATAACCGCAAAATCTATTTTAAATAAAGAAACTTTTAACAGAGCCGAAACCGAAATTAAATTTATAGAAAAGTTTAAAATTGCAACACTTTTTTATACAGAAACAAATTATCCGAAACGCTTACTTAATTGCGAGGATGCGCCATCGCTGCTTTATTTTAAGGGAAACACCAACTTAAATAACCAAAAAATAGTTGCAGTTGTGGGTACACGTAATGCTACTGCTTATGGTAGGGCGTTTTGCGAAAGGTTAATTTTGGGTTTACAAAAACATAATATATTAGTAGCAAGTGGTTTGGCTTATGGTATTGATATTGCTGCACACAAAGCCGCATTAGCAAACCAAGTGGCAACGGTTGGGGTTTTAGGTCATGGCTTAGATAGAATTTACCCAGCCATACACCGCAACACAGCCGAAAAAATGCTTGCAAATGGAGGTTTGTTAACCGAGTTTCCATCGGCAACCAACCCCGATAGGCAAAATTTTCCGAAACGAAACCGCATAATTGCAGGCATGGCCGATGCTACAATTGTAGTTGAAGCTGCTATAAAGGGCGGCGCTTTAATTACTGCACAAATTGCAAATTCGTACAATCGAGATGTTTTTGCATTACCTGGTGGCGTAGATGAAGAGTTTTCGGAGGGTTGCAATTACCTAATAAAAACCAACCGAGCACAACTTATTACAAAAGTAGAAGACATTGAATATATTTTAGGCTGGGTAGAAAATAAACTAAACCCTCAGCCACAACAATTAAGCATTTACCCAACCTTAAACCCCGATGAACAAAAAATAGTAAACCTAATTGCCCAAAAAACTTGTACCAATTTTGATGAATTACAGTATAACCTAAATATGCCACAAAGTAAATTAGCCATGCTGATTTTAAACTTAGAAATGCAAGGGCTTATTATTGCCTTGCCAGGGAAAGTGTATAAGTTGGGGTGATTGAAATCAGTAACTATAAAAAAATTACAGCGGTATCCAAATACTAACCACTGTACCGCCATTTAATTGGCTATCAAAATCAACAGAACCTTTTAAATACTCAACCCTGGTGCGAATGTTTTTTAAGCCAATACCCTCAAATTTTTCAATCAAGTTTTTATCGAAACCTTTACCATTATCTTCAATTGTAGCAGTTATACTTTCAGTATCTTTAACCAATTGTAAGTTTAATTGGCTGGCTTTGGCATGTTTAATTACGTTATTAACGGTTTCTTGCAATACGCGGTACAAAACAAGTTCAATATTGGTACTTAACCGTTGGTTTAGGCCTACAGTTTGTAGGTTAACTTTTAAACTTTCTTTATCAATTTTATCAATAAAATCTTTAATTGCAGATGCTAAACCTGCTTTTAACAATAAATTTGGCATCATTTGGTGCGATATATTGCGAACTTCTTTGCAACTTTCATCTACCAAGGCTAAGGTTTTTTCGGCTAATATCTTATCGTTGGTAAGGGTTGGTTTTAATCTGTCTAACAATCCCGAAAGGTTCATTTTAACAACCGAGAAAAGTTGGCCTACGCCATCGTGTAAATCGCCAGCAATGCGTTTACGTTCTTTTTCTTCGGCTTCTAAAACAGCTTTGGTAGCTAAATCTTGCTGTTTTATTATTTCTGATTGTAAACGTGTTTCTTGTTTAAGTTTATATCGGTTGTAAAACAAAAATCCTAATAAAAAAGTGGTTAATAATGCTCCTAAACTTATTACTAAATATGTATTTCGCCTTGCAACTGTAAGTTTTTGTATTTTATTTTCTTTATTTAACAAGTTAATATTTTGTTGTTTTTTCTCGGTTTCGTATTTTATTTGCATTTCTGCAATTTCGGCCGTTAAGCTTTTTTTATATATGGTATCTTTTAAATCAATTAATTCTTCATTG